>JAKAYF010000006.1 GCA_021816465.1 Nitrospirota bacterium | reverse complement strand
CTTGACATCCTGTCTGATAAACAAAAAAGGGAGGCTGTGAGCAGCCTCCCTTTCATATCCCCCCGATAAATTGAGGGATCTCATAAAATCACAGAATCTAGTTTGGACCCGTACCAGGCGGTGTGTTGATGTTACCTCCTGGAGCAGACCTTCTTGCCACGATACGCAATCGGACTGATGCCCTGCGAAAAGCCTGCAGATAGAGAAGCCTGGAATCTTCCGCCAATGGTTCTTTCAAAGCTTTCTCAGCATTGTTTCTTGCTTTTTCAGCCCGACCGGCATCAATCTCGTCCGCACGTTCAACGATATCAGCAAGGACTGTTACCTGATGAGGGAGAACCTCAACGATCCCCCCCGCTACGAAATAAGCGTATGTGGATTCACCTTTTTTGACAATAAACTCACCAACATCAAGCAAAGTCAGAAAAGGAGTATGACCGGTAAGAACTCCGAACTCCCCCTCCACACCCTTAGCCTGAACAAAATCCACAACCTCGGTCAAGAGAGACTTTTCTTGAGTGACAAGAGTCAACTGAAATGACATATCACGCCTTTGCTTTTAGTTTTTCTGCTTTTTCAATGGCCTCTTCGATGGTACCAACCATATAGAAAGCTTGTTCAGGGAGATCATCATACTTTCCTTCGATGATTTCCTTAAACCCTTTAACGGTGTCAGCGCGGGAAACATATTTCCCCGGGCTTCCGGTGAATACTTCAGCAACAAAAAATGGCTGGGACAGGAAACGCTGTATTCTGCGTGCCCTGGACACAATTCTCTTGTCATCCTCAGAAAGTTCATCCATTCCCAAGATAGCAATAATATCCTGAAGATCCTTGAATTTCTGCAATATTTTCTGTACACCCCGAGCAACTTTGTAGTGCTCCTCTCCAATGACCATCGGATCAAGAATGCGGGAGGTTGAGTCGAGCGGGTCAACTGCGGGATAAATACCAGCTTCAGCGATAGACCGATTCAGAACAACCGTCGCATCAAGATGGGAAAAGGTTGTTGCAGGGGCAGGATCCGTAAGATCATCCGCAGGAACATAGACAGCCTGGACAGATGTAATAGATCCTTTTTTAGTGGATGTAATTCGCTCCTGGAGACCGCCCATCTCAACGGCAAGAGTGGGCTGATAGCCCACGGCTGAGGGCATGCGTCCCAGAAGTGCCGAAACTTCTGCGCCTGCGAGAGTAAATCTGAAGATGTTATCAACAAAGAAAAGAACATCCCTTTGTTCTTCGTCCCGGAAGAATTCCGCCTGTGCCAACCCTGTGAGGGCAACCCTCAAACGCACACCCGGTGGCTCATTCATTTGGCCATAAACAAGGCTGGTCTTGTCGATAACCTTGGACTCCTTCATTTCATTCCAAAGGTCATTTCCTTCCCTGGTTCTCTCACCAACACCTGCAAAGACCGAAAATCCGCCATGTTCCATTGCAATATTGCGAATCAACTCCATAATAATAACCGTCTTGCCCACACCGGCGCCTCCAAAAAGGCCCGTTTTTCCGCCTTTGGAAAATGGGGCAATCAGATCGATGACCTTGATTCCCGTTTCAAAAACCTCCGTGGAGGTTGCAAGTTCATCATAGGCGGGTGGATCGCGGTGAATAGAGCGAAGCTTGTCTGTTGGAATCGGACCGGCGTCATCAACTGGCGTTCCAAGAACATCCATCATGCGCCCGAGCACTTCCTGACCCACGGGAACCATGATGGGCTTTCCGGTGTTTTTAACCTTCATTCCACGAACCAGATGATCCGTTGTAGCCATGGCGATTGAACGAACAACACCATCACCCAGCTGCTGTTGAGTTTCAAGGATAACCCCTGAACCTTCAACTACCAGAGCGGAGTAGATTGCTGGCAGATTTGAACCTTCAAACCGGACATCAACAACCGGTCCGATGACCTGGACAATTTCCCCTGTTTCCATTCTTTTTGAACTCCTTGTCGATTGAAAAAGCCGGTCTGGCCAGAATTATCCCTGCTGGATCGCTTCCGCCCCAGATGAGATTTCCGAGATTTCTTTCGTAATATTTGCCTGACGCAACTTGTTGTAGGTGAGTGTTAACCCGTAAATCACCTCTTTGGCGTTTGTTGTCGCGTTTTTCATCGCAACCATTCTTGCGCTGTATTCACTTGCAAAATTTTCAAGAACCCGTTGGAAAATGATCGTCTCAAAATATCTGGGTAAAAGGACATCAAGGATCTCTCGGCTGTCATCAGGCTCATACAAATAGTCGCCCGTCAAACCTGCACCTTCCGTTGGTTTGAGGTGTTCGGGCTTGATCGGAAGAATTCGTTCCATCATGGGCTTCTGGCTCATGATGGAAACGAACTGAGTGTAAAAGATCCAAACCTCCTGCCACTCTCCCTTGTCCGCGAACTCTTCGATCACCACCTGTGTTGCCGGAAGAATTTCCGTGATCGGGCCACGATCCTTGACTCCCTCAACAACACCGACGAGCTTCTTTCCTGATCTTCGTACAAAATCCCGCCCTTTTTTCCCGATCGTCACAAACTCGAATTCAATCCCTGGACGCTCTCCCATGAATTTAAGAATGGAGCGGAACAAATTCGAGTTAATCGGACCACAAAGGCCCCTGTCTGTTGACACAAGGATAATACCAACTTTCTTGACTGGCTTGATCTGAAAGTATGGATGATCCGAGAAGCTGGACCTCGTTCCCATTCTCACAAGAATCTCATGGATCCTGTCGGCATAGGGCCTTGTATCCAGAACTCTTTGCTGAGCCCGTCTCATCTTGGCTGAAGCCACCATTTCCATAGCCTTGGTGATTTGCCGCGTATTTTTGACGGACTTGATTCGTGTTCTGATTGAACGAAGTGACGCCACTTGTTACTCCTTGAACATGGTGACGAAAGATTTCAATGCGTTTTTGAGCTTTTCCCCGGTTGCATCAGAAATAACCTTTTCATTCCTGATGGCATCGAGGATTCCAGGATCATTGGCCTCGACATAAAGAAAAAATTCTTTCTCAAACCGGGAGACGCTGTCAGGTTTAATCGAGTCAAGATAACCATTCGTTCCCGCATAGATAATCGCAACCTGCTTTTCAACAGAAAGGGGCGAATAGTTCGGCTGTTTTAAAATTTCGGTCAACCTGAGGCCCCGCTCAATCTGGTCTCTGGTTGTTTTATCGAGGTCCGATGCAAATTGGGCAAAAGCAGCGAGTTCCCTGAACTGCGCCATATCGAGACGAAGCTTTCCGGCAACCTGCTTCATGGCCTTGATCTGAGCTGCTCCTCCAACCCTGGAAACAGAAATACCGGGGTTGATAGCTGGACGGATTCCTGAATAAAAAAGATCCGTTTCAAGGTAGATCTGCCCATCGGTAATAGAGATGACATTTGTCGGAACATAAGCAGACACGTCACCAGCCTGGGTTTCAATGATCGGAAGGGCCGTAAGTGAACCACCCCCATTTTCCTCATTCAATCGGGCAGCCCGCTCAAGCAATCGGCTATGAAGATAAAAAACGTCTCCAGGATAGGCTTCTCGACCCGGCGGCCGGCGCATAAGAAGGGAAAGTTGGCGATAGGCCCAGGCATGCTTGGTAAGGTCATCGTATACAATCAGGGCATCCTGTCCACGATCGCGGAAATACTCTCCCATTGCACAGCCAGAATAGGGAGCAATGTACTGAAGCGCCGCTGATTCTGCTGCAGATGCCGATAGAACGATCGTATATTCCATTGCCCCGCTTTTTTCGAGGATATTCACGGCATTCACGATGCTTGAGGCTTTTTGACCGATCGCGACATATACGCAAATCACGTTCTGGCCTTTTTGATTGATAATCGCATCAAGAGCAATAGTCGTTTTTCCTGTCTGGCGGTCACCGATAATCAGTTCCCTCTGTCCGCGACCCACCGGAATCATCGCATCGATAGCCTTTACTCCGGTCTGGAGGGGAACACCAACCGATTTTCGGGTGGCCACTCCCGGAGCGATCTTTTCAATCGGAGAAGACAGCGTTGCATTAATGGGTCCCTTACCATCGATCGGCTGGCCAAGTGCATTGACTACCCGACCGATGAGCTCTGGTCCCACCGGAACTTCCATGACCTTCCCCGTAGTCCGGACTTCATCACCGGCGACAACACCTTCATCGGATTCCAGAAGAGCAGCACCGACCTCATTCTCCTCAAGATTGAGGACTAGAGCCTTGCCCCCTTTTACAATCTCAAGAATTTCACCGGCCATAGCTCCGCCAAGACCAGACAGTCGGATAATACCGTCACCAGACTGAAGAACCGTCCCCCGATCTTCTGCGACTACCCCTGCCTTGATTTCACCAAGACTTTTTAAAATATCATTTGTGATGTCTGTGCTTTTCAAAGCTTTATCATCTCCCCGTTCATCTCCCGGCTTACGCCAGAAGAAGGTCCAATTCCATTCTCGCGAGACGCCCTTTCAGGCTCCCATCCCATACCTGGGTTCCCATTCTCAGAACAAGTCCTGCCTTCAGATCCGGCTCGACTAGCCAGACTGGCCTGACATTCTTTCCACCCAACTGTTCCTTCAAGCGATCCAATACATTTTTCCGCTCTTCGTCTGAAAGAGCTCCGGCAGAACTGATCATGATCTCAACCTGCCCGGATCTCGCAAAATACTCATCTCTCATTCCTGAAATGATTTTTGGCAAAGAAGCCCACAGGTCGAACAAAATAATAAGGACAAGTGCGTTTCTCAGACCATCATCGGTCCCAAGAGATGCAGTACGAGGCAAACGGGAAAAGAAAGCCAGTTTTTCAGCCAATGGGATCGAAGCACTCATACTCACTGTCCTGACAGTGCGATTATGTCGAATGTCACTAAGCCCTAACAAAAAATCGAAATAGCGATCAAACATGACCTCGTCAACCCCAATGCGGGAACGAAGCATCGCCATAAGTATTTTCGTCCCTTCACGGGCTCGCAAACGCCTGTTCATCCGACCTTCTTTGGTTCACGGGTATCAATTGCCCGGATTGCCCTGTTGATAAACATCATTTTCTGAGATTCAGAAAGGCTTTCCTCAAGAACGCTCTCAATGCCACGAACAACCAGAGAGACAGTTTCCTTTTTAAGTTCGTTCCTTACGCGCTCGACATCACTTTTGATCTGGGCTTCAGCTTTTTTCAGCCGGTTATCTACTTCAATAAGAGTCTCTCTCTGCTTCTCTTCCCGAATGACACGCGCCATTTCTTCCGCCTGATGCAAGATAGCATCCGCCTGCCCTTTCGCTTGGGCAAGAAGCTGGCGATGTTCCTCAAGAAGGCGCTCCGACTCCTTCCGTGCTTTTTCGGCGGCCTGAAGATCACCCAATACTTTCTGACGCCGCTCATCAAGAACCTTGGACAAAGATGGCAGAAGATACCGGCGAACAATCAAAAGCATCAAAACAAAAGAAAGCACAGACCAGAAGGTCAGTGATGAAAAAAAAGTCTGATCAAACTGAGGCACTTTTGCTCCCTTCCATCGGGATCATCCGGACATTGTCGTCAGGATGATCCAACCCCGGTTTTCCGACTTAAGAACGGAGACCCATGATGATGAACGCAATAACAAGGGCATAAAGGGCAACGGCTTCTGACAACGCAAAGCCCAGCCACATGTATTTTGACACCCTAGCCTCAGCCTCTGGCTGGCGGGCAACTGCCTCGATCATCTTTCCGAAGATATAGCCGATTCCAGCACCTGATCCGGCCACACCAATTGCGGCAGCACCCATACCAATCAAAGCAGCAGCATGAACATCCATTACAATTCCTCCGTTTTCCGTTTATCGGGTATTTCAGTGGTTGAGTTTGACAGCCTGCCCCAGATAGACCGCTGACAGGATGGCAAAAATATACGCCTGAATAAAGGCGACCAGGACCTCAAGTAGGTAGAGGACCACGGATATTGAGAACGGCAGCCATTTCAGATAGATGGCCAGCGCTCCCGTGAGCGAAAAGAGAACAAAAAGGATCGTATGACCTGCAGTCATATTGGCAAAAAGACGAACGGCCAACGACAAGGGTCGAGCCAGCTGGGAAATGATTTCAATCGGAATAATCAACGGCAGCATCCACCCTGGAACACCTTCCGGGACAAGGATCGAAAGAAATTTCACACCATGCGTTGCAAACCCGACAATGAGACTGACCAGATAGACGCCCAAAGCCAGCATTCCCGTAATAAGGAGTTCGCTTGTAATCGTAAACGAGCCAGGAACGAGACCGATGAAATTTCCGAGAAATACAAACAGGAATATGGTCAGAATCCACGGAAGATAAGTTTTCCTCTTCTCTTCTCCAATGTTTTCATCAACCACCTTAACCATTGTCTCGTAAAGCATCTCGACAAGGCTTTGGAGCTTTCCCGGAACGACGGAAGCACCCGACTGGAGGACTGAAGCAATAACAATGGCTACACCTGTAATCACCCACATGGCCATAACAGCCTGAGTTATCGATATATCGAACCCGAACAGGTGCATTTTCAGAATTGGGTGAAGAAAAAATTCCTCGAGGGGATTCCCGTTCACTTCTACTCCATCTTTTCTATTCGCATAACCCATCCCACACAAAAATCGAGGGACCCGGGAAAACCATCATGAGATTAACGACTTTATTGTTTATGGAGACTTTTCATCATGACCTGACGAACGTCCGGCTTCCTCTTTAGATTTTCTGGCGTCAGGGATATTCATCGTCCTGTAAACCAGCAACATCCCCCCCGCGCTTCCCAGAAGAAACCCTGCAAGGGAAAACAGGGGAAAAAGAACCCGGCCAGTCTCCCTGTCCAGCCAAAAACCCGCCAGGGCGCCCAGAAAAATCGCAACCAGCAGCTCGAAACCAACCCGCACAACAAGCATCGGTCCCATAGCAGAGCCCCCGGGAAAAACACTCTGTAACACCAGAATGTTTTAGCCCACCATGAATAAAGACCAGTCCGGAGAATAATAACTACAGGGGAGCCGCACTGCGCCCGGAAGATTGCTTCGATCTGGAGATGCAGATGGGTTCTGATCGGCATTACGACGAACCACAAACTAAAATCCTTTTGATTAGACCAAAATTTTAAAATTTTTTCAACATGCCCCCTACATGCCAATGGACAAGGCATTCCTTTGGATTTCAAAACAAAAAGATCCCCCTCCCCAAACCACTAAAGACTCATCCCATAAAACAGGGAAACACTCATACACCGGAGCCAATTCCTGTCCCCTCTTGACCTTCCTTTCGATCTATGTCTAACATGCCATATGCTTTACCGAAGACTTCTCAAAGGATTTTACTCCTATATACTGATTTTTCTGACCGGCGCAACCTTGTTTCTTGCCATGTTTGTAGCGCCTCTCCTCTTTACTCACTTGGGTGTTCCCAAAGCGGCAGAAGCCACCGGGGTCCTGTTCCCCCCCTATTTTCACCTTCTTTTTGTCCTCAGTCTGGTTGAACTGGCCCTTTCATTTCTTATGGTCGACAGAAAACAGGCTTTTGCCAGAATCACAATCGGATCCTGGTTCTTTATCTCTATCGTCAACGGTCTTCTTGCTGGAGTTCTGGGACCGGAAGCCATCTCTGCAAGAGCCAAGTGGATGTCAAATCCCGGAGACCTGGCAGAGAAAGCGCACTTTGATAAAATTCATGAGCTTTCGGTTATCCTGAACAGTATTTCCCTTGTCATGTTTCTGACACTCTGTCTGCCGTTAGCGTTTTCCTTCAGACCTTCCCAAGACAAGCCTGTCTCAGAAAATCCGCCATCTCCGAAACTTTCCTGAAGACATAATCGGGTTTGACTTCACTCTTTTCCAACGGATCGCCAAATCCCCAAGTGACTCCTATCGTTTTCACTCCAGCCTTAAGTCCTGACTCCACATCCAAAATGCTGTCCCCTATCATGACCGTTCGGGAAGGATCAGCGGAAAAACGGTTGATCATCTCTAAAACAGGCTGTGGATGCGGTTTTCTGTTTAAAAAGGTATCTCCCCCGACAATCTCCTGAAACCAATCCTGAGAATCAAGTGCCCGAACAAGGGCCCTGCAAAGATCTTCCCTTTTATTAGACACAATGGCATGAGACACAGGCAGATCAGCCAATAGCTCTGGAATTCCTTCAAAATAACGGGTCTCGTCCGCAATATGGGCCCGATAATATTCCATAAATACTTCAATCGCCCTTTCTCTTTCTCGCCCCCTCGCTTCCTCAGGCAGGGCTGCACTTACCAGATAGCGAACACCATTTCCAACCATGCGGGCGAAATGCTCCTTGTCCACATCAGGATACCCAAGCGTTCTCATCGCCTCATTTGTTGCACGAACAAGGTCAGCGCTTGAGTCAACCAGGGTCCCGTCAAGATCCCAAAGAATCAGTTCGGGGCAAAACTCATCATGAATCATCAGTCGTTATCGCAAGTCCCCTTCCCAGGCGATTGATGTCAGGGAAGAAGACTTGCGCTCTCCTTTCTGCAAATAGTTGAAGTTACGAATATTTTAAACGAGCGCGATTGCCATGAAAATCACATTGATGACAACTGATGAACAGGCCAGGGTTCCTCCCGAAACGATGGAATCGCTTCACAAGGCATGCGGTCTCCATGACTTTCTGTACACGAATAGTCGCCGGTTTCACCGCCTCTTTAATCATTCTCACGGATATGATCACCTAGCCGATTAAACAGCAATACCAGCAGAACAACAAGAAAACCTGAAACAAGAAGCCATGGCGCAGTTCGCATCACCGTCAGGCTCTGGGCATCCGCCAACATGTTTCCAAGACTCGGATGGGGAGGAGCGATCCCCAAACCTAAAAAACTAAGGCCTGCTTCACCCACAATAAATCCTGGCACTGACAATGTCACGGCAACAACCAGATAGGGAGACATATTCGGCAAAAGATGATTGATAAAGATTTCCCGGGGAGTTGCTCCTGATGCTCGGGCAGCCAGGATATAGTCTTCCCTGACCAACGACATTGTCACACCTCTTATAACCCTTGCAAGCCCAGCCCAGCCGACCAGAGCCAACGCTCCGGTAATAACCAGTGCAGCCTCCCCCGAAGGGATTCCCGGAGGGAACAAAGCCCGAAAACCCATCAATAGATACAGGGACGGAATAGCCATAAAAACTTCTCCGGTTCTCATGATCACAGAATCGATCCAACCGCCCCAATAACCGGATACCAGTCCTGCAGTCACTCCGAACAAAAAAGAAATGGCAACACCAAAAAGGGAAAGAAGAAATGAAAGCCGCATGCCGATTACCAATCTGGAAAACAGGTCTCTCCCCAAGGCATCCGAACCCAAAAAGGAAATGCGGCCTGGGGAATCGGCACAAACAAGGTGTCTGTCCGATGGAAAAATTCCAAATAAATGATATCGGTCACCCCTGCAGAAAAAATGAACCCTGGCCGTTTTTCCTGGAACAGGTCGATAGGAACGAGTGACAGGGTCAACCTGCTCCAAGACCGGAACAATGATTCCGGAAGTTGTCATTTCCGGAAAAATGGCCGGAGCATAGGACAGGTCAAAGCGAACATCGTTATACCCGTAAGGAACCAAAAACTCTCCGACAAGTGACGCAGAAAACAACAGCAACAAAATTTTTCCTGCCAGCCCCCCCTTAGCCAGGATCTTCCTTGCCGCAGTCATCTATTCCTCTCTCACTCTGGGGTCGAGAAACCAAAGAAAAGCATCGGCAATCATATTGCCCAGAAGCAGCATCACCGCACCGGTCATGATCCCGCCCATCACAAGGTAGAGGTCCTGACTCATGACCGCATGAAGCATCAGCCTGCCCATTCCGGGCCAGCCATAAACCATTTCCGTAAAAGCGGCCCCCGACAGAAGTCCACCCAGTTCAAATCCAAAGATCGTAATCAGAGGATTGACAGCATTTCTAAAAAGATACCGGCGCCGGAGGTATGAAGAAGAAAGTCCACGCGCACGGGCAGCGGTCATCCACGGCTTGCCCATCACCTCCATGACAGAAGACTTCATTAGCCGGTACAACACCCCTATAGACCCCAAGGCCAGAGTCAAGGCAGGCAAGATCAGATGATGGAGCCTGTCAAGGAACACACTCCACGACGATTCCCCCAAAACACCAGGACTTGAAGCACCTCCGATCGGAAACCATCCAGTCTCCCCGGCCAAAAGGACACCAAGAATGGCCAGAAAAAAGGATGGAATGGCAATGCTCAGGTAAGACATCCCGGTCAAGGTCCGGTCAATCCATCCGTTAGGATACATCGCCCCCCGAATTGCAAGGGGAATCGCAAGTCCCCAGGAGAGGATCACTGAGGATACTGCAAGTAGAAGAGTATTCGGCACTCTCGACAAAATGAGGTCGCTCACTTTGACGTGATAAGAAAAGGAATACCCGAACTCTCCCCGCAACAGGGCTTCCACCCATTTCAAATACTGAACCGGCAAAGGCTGGTCAAGGCCATAAAGGGAGCGAAGCTTGGCAATGATTTCTGGAGAAACCTGAGGATTCAAGGACATCTGGGATAAGAAATCTCCGGGAGACAGTCTCATCAATAAAAACGAGAGAAAGGAAATCCCGGCCAGAACAGGAACCAGATTCAGAAGTCGGATCAGAACCTTTCTCATCATGAATGGACAATCCTGGCCTTTTGGAACACCTGGGTGATATGAGGCACAACCCCGCCCAAGGGAGACGGCCTGATTCCACCAAGCGTTTTTCTTACGGCTGTGATCCCGTCAGGTGTTACAAGATCCACCATTGGCAGCTCATGATGAGCAATCTCCTGCCACTTATCGTAAATCTTTTTCCGCTTTGCGGGATTCATTTCGAGGGACCCCTGTTCAAAAAGAGAATCGATTTCAGCCTCCCAGGGCTCCTGTGGCTTTTTTTCCCTCGGATTCCACAGATGCAGGAATCCTGAGGATTTCCAGACCGCAGCATCACCATGCGGATCAGTCACACCCGTAAGACCAAACAGAAGCATCTCCCAATTAAACGAGGTCATCACATTTGTCGCCAGCATGTTGAACTGAAGCCCGACCACACGAACCTTTATCCCGACATCCAGGAGGTTGGACTGGATAATCTGGGCCATCAACATTCTCTGCGGGCTTTCCACATTGGTCAGAAGAACAATTTCAACAGCATGGCCAGACGCGTCGAACAGCCTTCCCCTTTCCAGATGAAAACCGGCCTTGATCAAAAGATCCCGGGCTTTCTGGGGATCGTGTCTGTATATCGGATAGGTCTGATGGTAAAAGGCCCTGACCGACGGAGAAACAGGACCATAGATAGGTTCACCCATCCCATTGAGCACAATAGAAATCATCGCTTTTCGGTCAATCGACCAGGCAATCGCCTCCCGAAATTTTCTGGACACAAACCAGGCTCTCTTGTAGGCAGCAATCGGGCTTCTGGGATTCTGGTTGAAGGTCAGAAAAGACTCAGAAAGCCCGGGACCCCGGGTAAACAAGGTAAAAGCAGCCCTTTTTGCGGCAGGTTTAAGCAAGGACATCTCATTTGGACTCACCCCATAGAGATCTCCTTTTCCGGCCAGAAAGCGGACAAGCTGGCTATTGGCATCTCCCACAATACGAAGATCAATGGAGGAAAGACAGGGAAGGGGACAACCGGGAGAAGGCTCCAGTCCCGGTGGTGGAGTATAGTGGGGATTGACCGCCAGAGAAACAATCTGGCCAGGAACATAGCGGGTCATCATGAAAGGACCGTCCCCGACAATATTGCGGGGATTCTCCCGAATGGACCAGGCCTGGTTGAATTTTCCCGAAGAAATCGCCGGGGCAAGAATATGCCTTGGTAATATTTCCGCCCCAAGCTCTTCAAGAAGAGGCGCAAATGGAACGGACGTCTCAAAAACAACGGTATAGTCATCTTTCAGGGAAACCTGAATCGGTTTCCCTGCCACAGTCAGGAGGCCTCTGATCGGGGTTGCCACTTTCGGGTTATTGTAGACATCCCGATAGGTAAACAGAACATCCCTCCCGTCGAGAGGCGCACCGTCCGACCATTTGAGGTTCCTGGACAGAAAGAATGTAACCCTTCTGCCACCATCGCTTATACGCCATTTTTCTGCCAGGTCAGGCTTGACCGAGCCATCTTCCGGAGACTCACGCGTCAGTCCGCGAAAAAGATATCCCAGGATCTGGGTGCTTGAAGTTTCCGATGCAAGGGCGGGGTTAAAGGTCTTCGGATCGGAAAGAATATCCATCGAGAGGTGACCACCGGTCACAGGATTCCGCGGAGCCAGATGCAACGAGGCCACCGACCCTCGGGAACATCCCGAAAGGAGGATGGCCATTGAAAAAACAACAACCGTCCTTTGAAAAAAAGACGGAAAAGACACAATCACTTCTTGGCTGGAGCCTGAGCAGTGCCAGGAGCGGCATTTGGCGTCACAGGAGCTGCAGGCAAGGCTTTCATTGGCTCGTCAAGCATGATGGATGAACCCACAGGACTCTGATGAATCAAGGAAAGAGTCAGGGATGTCACCATGAACAAGGTTGCCAGAACCACAGTCATTTTAGCCAGAAATGAAGAAGCTCCACGGGCACCAAAAAGAGTCTGGCTCGACCCACCGATCATGACTCCGGTCTCAGCCCCTTTACCCGACTGCAGAAGAACTGCGGCAATAATCAGGATACAGGTTACTACGTGGATAAATGTTATAAAAATTGTCACGCTCATTTCCTTTCAAACTATTCTGAAAAATTGATAAGACAGGCTCCTGTGTTCAGTCCAGGCCATCCCGGTCACGAATCACCGAAAGTCCGGGCAATTCCTTTCCTTCAAGAAGCTCAAGCGCAGCTCCCCCGCCTGTGGAAATAAAAGTCATATTGTCCGCTTCCCCGGCACGATAAACGGCAAGGGCGGTATCTCCTCCTCCAACAACCGTCAGGGCATAGGAGTTTGCCACCGCATGAGCCATGGCATACGTTCCGCGGGAATAGGCGTCAATCTCGAAGACTCCCATCGGCCCGTTCCACAGGATGGTCTTTGCATTTTCCAGGACTTCAGCAAACAGCCTGACCGATGCGGGACCGATATCGAGAGCGGTCCAGCCTTTAGGAATTTCCTGATAAGGGACGATTTTCGTCGGAGCCTGAGGATCCATGGACTCCGCCACAACACAGTCCACGGGAAGATACAGCTTGAACCCGCCTTTCCGGGAATCTTCAATCATCTGTTTCGGTATATTCAACAGATCATCTTCCACGAGGGAATTTCCGATCTCAAGACCCATCGCCTTGAAAAATGAAAAAGCCATTCCTCCGCCGATAATGAACTTATCCACTTTTTTCTGAAGATTTGCGATGACACCAAGCTTTCCTGAGACTTTTCCACCCCCAAGAACTGCAACGAAGGGCCTCGTCGGTGCAGAAATAGCTCCCTGCAAATACGTCACTTCCTTTTTCATCAAAAAACCGATCGCAGCCTGGGAAACCCTCCCCGCCACACCGGTCACCGATGCATGGGCACGGTGCGCCGTACCGAAAGCATCGTTTATATAAACATCGCACAGATCCGCAAGCTTCTGTGCAAAGGCCGGATCATTTCCTTCCTCTCCGGGATTAAAGCGAAGATTTTCAAGAAGAAAAACATCTCCGGGAACCATCTTTTCAACTTCCCGGGCAACCTGGCTTCCGACAACCTCTCCGTTAAAAATAACATCTTTTCCAAGAAGCCTCGACAACCTTTTTGCAACAGGAGTCATGCTGTAACGCGGGTTAATCTTTCCGTCAGGACGACCCAGATGGGAGCCAATAATGATTTTTGCCCCTTCATCGATCAGATAGTTGATCGTCGGAAGGGAAAGACGAATCCTGCGGTCATCCGTAATATGAAGATCCGCATCAAGTGGAACATTAAAATCTGCCCTGAGAAAAACTTTTTTTCCCCGGACATCGATATCGTCAACCGCAATTTTTGATGGAATCAAAGGCTCCCTCCCACATAGAAGACCAGATCGCGTACCCGACAGGAATAACCCCATTCATTGTCATACCATGCCAGAACCTTGACCATTCTCTTGTCGATGACCTTGGTTGAAAGCCCGTCCACGATCGTGGAATGGCTGTTCCCCCTGTAATCTACTGATACGAGAGGAAGATCCGTATAATCAAGGATTTCCTTCATCTCTCCCTTTGCGGCATCCCGAAAGAATCCGTTGATCTCTTCAATCGTCGTGTCCCGCTTTACGAGACAGGTTAAATCATTGAGGGAAACATCAGCGGTCGGAACCCTGATCGACATTCCCTCAAGCTTTCCTTTCAGGACCGGCATCACAAGACCAATCGCTTTGGCCGCTCCCGTGGTGGTCGGAATCATTGATTCCCCAGCCGCCCGGGCCCTTCTCAAATCCTTGTGCGGAAGGTCGAGAAGCTTCTGGTCATTCGTATAGGAGTGGACGGTCGTCATGAACCCTTTTTCAATCCCAAGCCTGTCCTCAAGAATTTTTGTGACGGGAGCAAGACAGTTGGTTGTGCAGGAAGCATTCGAAATAACAGAATGCTCCTTCGGATCGTAGACTGACTCATTGACCCCCAGGACAATCGTACAGTCAGGATTGGGCGACGGAGCGGAAATAATAACCTTCCTGACTGTCCCGTTGAGGTGAAGGGAGGCCTTTTCCTTGTCCTCAAAGCGGCCTGTACTTTCGATAACGATCTGAACCTTGAGATCCGACCACGGAATTTTTTCTGGATCCGATTCGCGAAATACCCGGACAGGATGACCGTTCACCAGCAGATTTTCTCCTTCCGCACCAACCTCATCAGGCAAAATACCGTGCACGGAATCATATTTCAGGAGGTGGGCAAGATGGGCTGAGTCGGTCAGGTCATTAACCGCAACGACTTCATAGCGTTCCCCCGAACGGCTCACGCTGTTTTGAAGAAAGGCCCGAAAAGCAAGGCGTCCAATACGCCCAAACCCGTTGATCCCGATTTTGATGCTCATCCATCGATCCTTTCTAAAAACATGGAAGTGGGTAAAGATATCCATTGAATTATGTCTGTTCGGGCCCTCTCTTTCAACACGACCTCGCAACCAGACCAAAAGATCCGGGCATCAGGGCGCTCCCTGAATGTTGTAAAAGTCAGCATCCGGAGCTTTTCCTGATGTCGCATCCCGTGGAGGCAACTCTCCCTTTCGAAAGATCTCCGTAACAAAATGAGTGCTGTTGTCAGCGGCCCTTCTCCCTGTATCAGGATCGATGCGGACACTGACAATATCATCCGGGACGGAAAACGGGGTATTCGGCAGAAGAGGCAACGCCCTCTTCATAATGTCAATCCATATCGGAAGAGCCGCATGAGCGCCAAACTCACCCCTGCCCATGGAACGGTGATCATCCATTCCAACGTAGACCCCAACGGCTATATCCGGAGAAAAACCAATGAACCAGGCATCCTTGAAATCATTGGTCGTCCCCGTTTTTCCCGCCAGAAGCCGGGGAAGGACAAGGGCGTCCCTTCCTGTCCCTTCGGAAATCACGCTCTGAAGCATTGACGTCAGCATATAGTCATAGGCAGGATCATAAACCTTGGTCGGAGAGGGAATATGCTCAAATACGGTCGTCTTCCTGAAATTAACAACCCTTTTGATTGAATAGACAGGCTCCCGGATACCTCCATTGGCGATAACCGAATAAGCCGCCGTGAGCTCAATGGGACGGACCCCCGATGATCCCAGAGCCAGGGAAAGGTCATGACTGAGTGGGGTGGTAAGCCCCAGCCTCCGGCCAAAAGAAATGACACTCCCCACACCAATGCGCCTGACCATCCTGATGGTTGCCAGGTTGATGGACTCCGCAAGGGCCTTTCTCATCGGAACCGGTCCCAGAAAATCATGCTCGTAGTCTTTCGGCCTCCAGACTCGATGATGGCTCCGGTCGGAAAAGACGATCGGTTCATCATGAAGGATCGATGATGGTGTATAGCCGTGCTCAAGGGCAGATCCATAATCGATCATCTTGAATGATGACCCCGGCTGCCGGATGGCCTGAGAAACCCTATTAAACTTGGAACGGCCGAAACTGTACCCGCCAACCATGGCAAGAATTCCCCCGGTCTTCGGATCAATTGCCACAACACAACCCTGTATCAGTGGCACCTGATCGAGAGAAGCCGAGATCACCCACCCCTTCCTGACCGGGATCCACCCTGTCAAATGGGCCATCACGACATCTCCGGGCTTCAGGACATCCTTCGGAGAAAACGGGGAAAGGATCCGGGCATCATGGTCAAAATCCGGCCCCCTCAGAACCTTTGCCGCCCACACCATTTTTGCCTTCGAAATAAAACCCGGGTGACCTTCCCATGAAAAAAAGGCACCTCTTTCTTCGACACTGGTGATCGTAACCTCTTCCCTGCCTCCAAGAGTGAAGGCCCCTTTGTCCGTCGTGGAAAGTGGTACCGTTTCCCTTTCCACTTCACGCAGTTCGCCTGGAGAAAGGTGACGGATCGCTCCGCGGAAGCCTTTCCTCCGGTCTATGGTCCGAAGACCTGACCGGAGAGCGTGCAGGGCAATATCCTGTATCCGGCTGTCAAGGGAGGTAAAAATACGCAACCCACCTCCATAGAGCTGGGTCGAACTCATGGTCATCTCGAGGCGTTTTCGAAGGTATTCAAGAAAGTAGGCGTTCGGGTTCCTGGACTGGATCCTCTGGCGAAAGACGAGTGGCTGGCCATAGGCCTTTTTCATTTCCTCATGGGTGATATAACCCACTTTCTCCATTCGTTCCAAGGCAACAAGCTGACGCCGCTTGCTCGCTCCGGGATGCGTATACGGGGAAAACTCCACAGGAGAGCGAATCAGGCCAGCCATCAGGGCGGCCTCCGGCAGTGTCAGCTGGTGAATATCCTTTCCGAAAAACGCCTCGGAAGCAGCCTGCACTCCATAAGCCCCCTCCCCGAAATAGATCTGGTTCAGATAAAGCTCCAGAATCTCATCCTTGGTCAATACCCTTTCGATACGATAGGAAAGAATGGCTTCCCGAAGCTTTCTCGTCAGATTTTTCTTGTGATTGAGAAAAATATTACGGGCCAGTTGCTGCGTGATGGTACTGGCTCCTTCCCGCAGATATCCTGCCAGGACATCGGAAACAGCCGCCCTGATAATCGATCCGTAAGCCAGCGCCCCATGCTCATAAAAATGGGCATCCTCAACAGCAAGAACAGCACGAATGACAAGCGGAGGAATACTCTTCAGGGGAAGATATTCGCGTCTCTCCCGGTAGAAGCTTCCGATATGCTTTCCATTCCTGTCATAGATCCGGCTGGTTGTAACAGGAACAAAGCTTTTCAAAAAAGCGACAGATGGCACGCCGGCTTCAATTTTTTTCATGAAAAACCAGCCGGCACCGGCCGCTGCAACGGTCAACGCCAACAGAATAACCAGAAAAAACCAGAACGCCTTTTTTTTCATTGTCTATTTAGTATCCAGGGTGTTTTGGACATTTTCTCGGTCTCGTTTTTTGGGGAGGGGATTCCAAAAAACAGGGGGCGAAACATCCGATCTTACGGACATCCCGCCCCCTGTGGGATCAGACATCTATGATGGCAAAAAACATTCCGGCAAAATCGGCATCAGGAGAAAAACGTTTTCAGAACGTACTCCCCTGGCGGTGATCATGCCTTTGGCTGATACAACGTCCTTACTTCTCGAACGACTTGACGATGGTCAATGATACCAGTGCAGCTGCTCCGACCAAAACAACAAAAATAACGAAAAGCGTTATATTTGGGTTGAAATCAGCGGCCGGTGAATAAGTCCCGAACTTGTAATTTGCCAGCATTGCGTGAATCATGGCGATTCTCCTCTGATTGATGATTGACCCAAAAAACTGCCAAAAAGTCGGCCGACCTTTTGCCACCCCTTGTCAAGATCCGGTCAGGATCATGACAAAAGAAGAAAACGAGGGATCAAATCCCCTCGCATACCATACCAACAAAACGAACCCTCCCGCCACTATAGCGGCAGCATCCGGCCTCACGACCAAAATTCCCGAGGATACACAATGTTCTTCGAACCCTTGCGCCTTATCGGGATCGCAGGAGGCTTTGACTTCGGACAGTTCCTGCCCTAGTGTCCGCTTTGCGGGCACGTGCCTTATAGCACGTTGCATGAAAAATATTATAATGTGGATTGAGAAAAAAAAGCAAAAGCACCGTCCGGGCAAAAATCAACAGCCATGAACGACTGGAAACAATCCGGAAAAAACACCAGACAAAAAGACTTACCGTCCGGGTCCAGTACCCCGGACTTCACCGTCATAATCGATAAACTGTCTCAAGGTAAAAAGCGCCATAAACGGAATACCCGCAGATTCAAAAAGTTCGCGTCCACCTTCTTCCCGATCCACCAGGGAGATGACCCTGAGTACTTCAAACCCCGCTTTCTGGCACGCTTCAACGGCTTTCATTCCGGACCCGCCAGTGGTCACAACGTCCTCCACGACCACAACTCTTCCGGATTGAGGCAGATCTCCTTCTATGGGGCTTTTTGTCCCATGACCTTTTTGCTCTTTCCTGACAACAAAAGACGGAATCGGACACTGATGAAGACCACTGACAAGCGAAACAGCAACACTGATCGGGTCCGCACCGAGGGTAAGACCTCCAACGCCGTCCGGATGAAGTGGCTCGATCAGGTCAAAGAGGATGGATCCAATCAGAAACTGGGCCCGGGGATGCCCAAGTGTCGTTTTTTTTCCGTCAAGATATACGGGACTGACCTTGCCGGAAGACAGGACAAAGGGATTCTCCGGACGATACAGAAAAGATCGCTCATATAAAATCCGGAACAACTCCTGACGATCGATCTGGTTCGTGCGGGAACGATCCTGGGGATTTTGATTCCTTGGAGAAATGCGGAGGTCTGCCAATGATAAACCATTCCAATATGATAAAGAGATGAGTGACCAACGTGATCATGACGAGCAAGGTCCTCCGTTCCGGAAATTCATGCCTCCCGAACAGATCATGCCTTACCTGAAAAAACATTAGTGGGTTGTTGTATCCAAAAACAGGAATCAAAGTCAATCCAATCATTTTTTTAAAGCGGTTTTTGGGTCAAAGAGGATGAATTCCAATCGAAAGGGGAAGGAATTCATCCAAAAATCAGGTATGATGAGAAACCTCAAAACACCGGCGGAGTCTGTCGCCGGGAAACAGTCCCAGCGGTGAGACTACCGCCAAACACAGGATCCCCATTCATGTTCATCAATGAAGTCTGTACCCTCATGTGCGATGATATCCGCATCGAAAACACCAACAAGCTCATACTGATCGGTCTTTATACACCAAATCCGGCGACCCCGATCCCCATCATCGGCGTCAGGGGCCTTCCACTTTCCATTCCTTCCCTTACCTTTTTTCAGCTTCTGGACACAGACCTTACTGAAACGAGAACATTTCAGGCCAGGATCGAGCATCTCGACACCGGAAGGATGGCAGCTCCGGTTTTAAACGGGCAAATCCAGCTTGCCCCCGGACGGGTTCCCAACCTTATCAAGTTCACAGGCATCTCGATCACCAAGGAAGGCCAGTACAGCCTGGTCCTTGATATTGCAGACCACCCGGTCAAATTTACGAGTTCGTTCGACGTAAAGCTTTTTTAGACCATGAGACCAACCCTGGGGAGTGTGTTCTGCTGTCCGTAATAGGACAGGGAAACGCCGTACCACTCCCAGGCGTTCTTTCTGTGTTCCAGAAAATGGTTGTAGAGCCAGCGGCACTCTTCCAATTGTCGATTCAGGAGAGCTTCCTGTTTGCGGGGCGGATACAGCCGATACCTGAACGTTTTACGCATGTTGTTGCTTTAGTTTGAAAAATGAGACAATGCAAGCATTCATCCATCTCTTGGCGAAAGAACCTAAGAGGGGGAATTCTGCGTTGAACATGCTAAAGCTGTCAGAACTGTGCGTTGGAACATTAACAATAAGGAGTCGAAATGCTTCTTGTGGCAAACTGGAAAATGAATATGACCCGGGCCCAGATTGACGATTATGTTGACGTTTTGTCAGCTTCAGCGATCTGGCCGACGCTGGAAGAAGCGGGGATCGAAATTGCCCTCGCTCCTTCCAGCGTCTACCTTGATCACCTTGTCAGGGTCATCCGACAGAAAGAACTTCCGGTTCGTGTCATTGCACAGGATGTCTCAACAAGAACATCGGGGGCATTCACGGGAGAGGTCGGAGTCCCCAATCTCCTGGATATCGGCGTAAGCGGAGTCATCCTGGGACACTCCGAGCGCAGGCGTTTTTTTGGGGAAACGGACGAAGATGTTTGCGACAAGACAGATCTCTGCCTGCGGGCCGGACTGATGCCGATCATCTGTTTTGGAGAATCAAGCTCTGACAGAAAATCCGGACAAGCCTTTGAGGTGATCAAGACCCAGCTGCAACCGGTTGCGGATCGGGCCGGAGTGCTTCGGGAAGACGGTGTCTATACAGCCCTTTTTCTCGCCTATGAGCCAATTTGGGCAATCGGATCCGGAGTCGTTGCCGGAGCATCGGATGTCTGTGAAGTGACCGCATATGGATTTGATGGATTTACCTGGCCGGAAAGACCCAAGTTTCTTTACGGAGGATCGATCACAGCCGATAACATTGTTGAAATTTCTGCATGCGACAAATTATCGGGCTTCCTTGTCGGAAGCTCCTGGCTTGACCCCAAATCCCTCCTGCGCTCCGCCCAGAAAATTGCTTCGGTCATCATGGAAGGCTCACTGAGCAGAAGGGAGCATTGATCAGCTCCCCACCACTGAACTTGAGAAGCGGTTGTCATGGAGAGCAAGTCAAGTATTCACTTAAGACCGCAACAAACATATGGCTTGTCGCTGTCGGAAACCTTGGCAATCGCCCGGATCACCGCCTGAGAGGGAAGAGGCGAAAAACTTCCCGGACTTCCTGGCACAGAAGATCATGGAGATCATAGGCATTGAAGACCTTGGCAAAGAACGCCTTTTCGGAGATCCAGCCACACGCCTTACTGAACCATTCCATCGGTTTAAAAATGACCCCGCCCTCTTCATCCGGCGCCATCGAATCAACCCAAGGTCATCTTCTTGGAGATTCTTCCCGTTTGAAAACATTCCTGAAATCAACCCCTAAAAGAAAGCAGAGCGCATTCCTCCCTCCTGGCAAGAAACGCCTGAGAGGGAGAATCCTGCGCGAAAACGGATGAAGCCCCTGAAGAAGCGGAGTGCATTGGCCGGCAACCTTTCCTGCCCCACAAGCTTTCTTTCGATTCTCGAAGAAGCCAGAAAGGCACCTCCCCTGAGAGCCGCAGTCGTCAATGCATCAGATCCACTGGTTCTCGAAGGCGTACTCGAAGCCATGCAGGAAAACTTCATACACCCTGTCCTTCTGGGAAACGCCTCGGTGATCAATGATTTTTTCAGCCGCAACCCCGCCCCTGTTCCCGTCGAGATCATTGAAACCGGCTCCGACCGTGAAGCGGCCGATCAAGCCGTTTCTCTTTTCACAGACGGCTCTGTTCAGATCCTCTTAAAAGGCCATATCCATACCGATACGCTATTACACTCGTTTATTAAAAAAATCCCGCTTTCCACCAGAATTTCCCATGTCTTTGTCGCAGAGCTTCCCTCGTATCCCAAACTTCTTTTTGTCACCGACGCCGCGGTCAACATCTCCCCGGATCTCTCCAGCAAAATGTCCATCACCCAAAACGCAATCGATTTTGCAATTCTTATGGGCATTCAGACGCCACATGTTGCCATTCTTTCCGCCATAGAGACCGTCAATCCGTCCATACCGTCAACAATCGATGCCGCATGTCTTTCAAAAATGTCGGAAAGGGGGCAAATCCATGGAGCAGTCATTGACGGTCCACTTGCTTTCGATAATGCCATTTCCGCCGAATCGGCCAGGGAGAAAGGGTTCGAAAGTCCTGTTGCAGGAATAGCCGATATTCTTGTCGTACCCGACCTGGTGTCAGGAAACATTCTGGCAAAAAATCTCGAATATTTTGGAGGAGCCACATTGGCAGGAGTCGTTATTTCGAGCCATTCTGTTCCGGTCGTACTGACATCGAGATCGGACCCTCCCCGATCCAGACTTTTGTCAACAGCCATAGCGGTCCTGGCCCATGAACGGCTTGCCCGGAAAAAACTCGGCAACATATAGGAGGGAACGTCCCTCAATCGGTCAATTCGTTGCAACCCTCAAAACCCGGGCGTAATCTCTATACATTAGGTCTTGGCCTTTCATCTCCTCGGTTCATGCCTCAAATATCCTCTGCGGTTGCTCAATAACAGCCGGAGAGGGGGAGAACAGCGATGATCGGGATCCGTATTCATGGAAGAGGAGGGCAAGGGAGCGTTTCCGCAGCTTACCTTCTCGCCCTGGCGGCCTTTGAAAGCGGACTGTATGCCCAGGCCTTTCCCAGCTTTGGAGCCGAACGCCGTGGTGCTCCAATCAGCGCGTTTGTTCGGATCGATAAACTCCCTTTCGCACGCCACTGTCAGATTCTTTCTCCTGATTTCCTGATCGTCCTGGACGACTCCCTTCTGTTTCTGCCTGAAACACTCAGAGGATTTGATCCTTCCGGAGGGATTCTTGCAAACTCCGGGAAACAAGCCTCCGATATCATGGAAAAACTTGCTCAAAGGGGTCTTTCAATACGTGAAAACATGAAAATAGCGACGGTCAAAGCAACAGAGATCTCATTGTCCCATCTTGGAAAACCCATCCCGAACACCGTTCTTGTTTCAGCCTTTCTCTCTCTGACCGGGACCATACCCGGAGCATGTCTTGAAAAGGCACTTGCCAGGCGATTCTCCGGAAAAACCCTTGAAGCCAACCTCACGCTGGTCAGGGAGGCAGCCGTCAAGGTGGAAAAAAATGCATGGGCAGCCTTGCCCGAAAAAGACAGGAGTCAAGCCCGTGCTTGAAGCTCTGGAAGGATCCCAGGCTATTGCAAGGGCGGTCGCCATGTGTCGCCCCCAGGTCGTGGCAGCTTATCCGATCACTCCACAAACCCATATCGTGGAAGGGCTTTCAGGACTCATATCAAGTGGCACCCTTTCCGCACAATACATAAGCGTAGAAAGCGAATTTTCCGCTGCATCCGTTGTCATGGGCGCCTCAGCCGCCGGCTCCCGCTCCTATACCGCAAGCGCAGCCCAGGGAATCCTCCTCATGACGGAAGTCCTCTACAATACCGCAGGGCTCAGGATCCCCACTGTCATGACGGTCGCAAACCGGGCGGTCTCGGCCCCCCTTTCAATCTGGAACGACCATCAGGATTCAATGTCCGTTCGTGACAGCGGATGGATCCAGCTTTATTGCGCCAGTAACCAGGAAGCGGTAGATACCACCATCCAGGCCTTTTTCATCTCTGAGAAAACCGAAATTCCGGTCATGGTCTGCGTCGATGGCTATACACTGACCCATACGCTCGAACCGGTCGATCTCCCGGCACAGGAAGATGTCGACGCCTTTCTTCCCCCCTTTCGTTTTCGCAGAACACTTGATCCGGGAGCTCCCTTGACCGTGGGAACCCTTGTTTCTCCCGATTTTTTTACCGAAGCCCGCTATATAAACCACCAGGCCATTGAAAATGCAAAAGAGATCATCCGGGAAGCGGACGATCTCTTTTTTGGGCTGACCGGTCGCCGTTCAGGAGCCCTTATCTCCCAGTCGGGGAACCCTTCCGGAAAAACCGGAGTTCTGGTAATGGGGTCTGTCTTTGGCACGCTGTCGGATGCCTTGGCCTCCCATGATGAGAAAGATCAGATCCGGCTCTTAAAGCTTCGATCATTCCGACCATTCCCCAACGAAGAGCTTCGGGAGGCAGTCCGTGGACTCGAGACACTCATTGTCCTCGACCGTTCACTTTCTCCCGGAAGTGGCGGAGGCATTCTGGGCATGGAGGTCCGATCAGCCCTTTTTGGACAGAAATCTGCACCAAGGATCATCAATGCTGTCGCTGGACTCGGCGGACGAGACCTTCCTCTCTCCCTCCTCGGAAGCCTCGTTAACCTTTCAAAATCGCCCGATACTCCGGAATTTCTTTTTGCAGATATCAAGCGTTCCCGAATCTCGGAAGAAATCTTTCCTGTCAAAAAAACAAATCATGCGGAGAAATCATCATGGAAGAACTTCCCCTGAGCGCTTCGCTGAACCTCCTGAGAGAACAGCAACCCAGATTTACCGGGCTTGAGGCCGGCCATCGCGCATGCCAGGGCTGTGGGCAGGCATTGGCCGCCAGACTGGTCCTTGAAGCGGCAGGTCCGGACGTCATTGTCGCAAACGCCACCGGATGCCTGGAAATTTTCAGCTCAGCCTGGCCTGAGTCTGCATGGAGAACACCATGGATCCACTCGCTTTTTGAAAACACCGCGGCCGTTGCATCGGGAATAGAGGCCGCAATGCGGGCACAGGGAAAGTCAACGCGCGTTCTCGCATTTGCCGGGGACGGAGGGACTTTCGATATTGGCTTCCAGGCCCTCTCCGGAATGCTTGAACGCAATCATTCGGTCCTTTATGTCTGCTTCGACAATGAAGCCTACATGAATACCGGTGTCCAGCGTTCAGGCTCCACCCCGCACGGAGCCTGGACAACAACGTCTCCCGTCGGCTCAAAAACAAGAGGAAAAAGACACTACAAGAAAGATCTTCTCTCCATCATCAGCGCCCACCGGATGCCTTATGCGGCAACCGCCTCCATCGCCTACCCGTCCGATCTTCGCTCAAAGGTCAGAAAAGCCCTCGGAGAAGAGGGATCGACCTTCATTCTCGTTCACTCTCCCTGTCCGCTGGGATGGGGCCATGAAAGCCGCCTGTCGGTGGAAATCGACCGGCTTGCCGTTGAAACAGGACTCTTTCCGATCCTGGAGATGGACAGGGGCAACGTCATCAATGTCATGCCCATCCGGAAAAAACGCCCTGTGATTGACTACATAAGAACACAGGATCGTTTCCGCCATCTTCTTGAAGAGTCCGAGATTGCCCAGGAGGAGCGCGACCATCTCCAGGCCCTGTGCGACTTCAATATAGAACGTTATGGACTGATGGTCGGCCCTGAAGACGACCCTTCCCGGCTCGATACCCAATCCGCAGACACCGTCACGAGAGGCGGTGAACGATGGGCATAAACGACAGGGAAGAGATCGCACCCGGAATCCAGGCCGGGAGCATTGCCTCACCCGTGACCTCCCTCCGTAACTTCACCGGGTCATGGAGAAGCGAGAGACCGGTCTACACACCAACCGATGCCCCTTGCCACTTTGGCTGTCCCGCCCATGAAGAGATCTCTGCATGGCTTGGACTCATGGCTTCAGGAAACACAAGGGGCGCATGGGAAAAGCTTGTCGAAACCAATCCATTCCCCGCCATTTCAGGAAGGGTCTGTCCCCACCCCTGTGAATCATCATGCCACCGGGGCTCCTATGACAGTGCTGTTGGCATCCACAACGTGGAACGGGCACTGGGAGATCTCGCCATCAGGGAGGAATGGACTTTCCCCATGATGCCTTCTGACCATACACTTCCTCCGGTTGCCGTTGTGGGAGCGGGACCTTCCGGACTTTCTGCCGCCTATCAGATGAGAAAAAGGGGATACCGGGTCACTGTCTTTGAAGCTCTTTCAGAAGCTGGAGGAACGATCCGGAGTGCAATCCCCTCTTACAGACTTGACAGGAAAGTTCTTGACAGCGAGGTCACCCGCCTTTTCTCCACAGGCATTCTTTTTCGTCCCCGCCAGCGCCTGGGACGCGACTTTTCCCTTGAGGAGCTTGAATCGGACTACGGTGCCGTCTTTCTCGCACCAGGAGCACAGAAGAGCCGGAACTTTGATGTGGGAGGAACGACACCGGCCTCGATGAGACATGGCCTGGAAATACTGAAGGAATACCAGGATATCGGACAGGTCCCCCGCTGGAAAAAAGTCGTTATCGTCGGCGGAGGAAATACGGCCCTTGATCTGGCTCGCGTCCTTCTGAGAACGGGGAGCGGCGAAGTTCACATCATCACCGAAGAGTCCCTCCCCGGACAAGAGACCACAAAAGAGGAACTGATGCCGGGAAATCCCCAGGAAATCGCCAGAGCCATCTCCGAGGGGGTGACCATCCATCCCAACAGAGCCGTGAACCGGCTCATCCTTCAGAATGACAGGGTCATTGGAGTGGAGCTTGTCCATGCCCGGAAAAAACATTTCCCGGGAACGACCGGACGGGACTCCTTCGAAGGAACGGAATCCGTCATGATGGCGGACCAGATCATTCCAGCCATAGGACAGATCCTCTCCCCGGACGGACTTGAAAACATCGCCCATGGAAGGTCCCGGCTGACAGTTGATCGCAATGGATTTCTGACGGGATCCCGTCGCATATTTGCCGCAGGCGATGCCTGCCCCGGGGGAGGAACCGTCAGCCATGCCATTGGAAGCGCCTGCAAAGCTGCCGATGCCATGAACCTCTTTCTCTCGAGAGAAGTCATTCCTCCCGATTGGGAGGCAAAGTCTCCCCTCCCTTTCGAAAATCTGAATCTGAACTATTTCGATTTCTCTTCCCCGATGACCCCGCCCGTCTCCAGCACAGAGATCCTGTCCTGGGATGAACCAGAAGAAAGTTTTTCCGAAGAGGTGGCCCGGAAAGAAGCAGGCAGATGCCTGTCCTGCGGAGCATGCCTTCGCTGTGACAATTGCTGGACACTCTGCCCCGACAATGCCGTCCTCAAGTCATCAGGAACAAATCGTTCTCCCTATATTCTGGATTACGGATTTTGCAAGGGTTGCGGGATCTGTGCGCATGAATGCCCCACGGGATTCATCAAGATGATCCCCGAGCCCTGAAAAATTCCGGTTGCATCATGAAAGACAGAAACAGGAAAGAGAAAACGGACAGGAGTCAAAACTCCCGAATGAGAAAATACTCATACTGACAAAAGGGATTTCGCTGAACGATTACATTGGTGCCGAAGACGGGAGTCGAACCCGTACGGCTTTCGCCACACGCCCCTCAAACGTGCGTGTCTACCATTCCACCACTTCGGCACATGAAACGAGGACAAGGCCGGCATTCTAGCAAAAGAACAGACAGATCGCAACAGCTCCTAACGATCAATCCGTCCGGACCCCGGACGGCCGCCGGAAAGGGACAGCAAAAAGTATCCCAGATAAAAAGTGACAACACCGATGATGAAGAGCTTCAACAAAAACATCATCGTCATATTCCGGAAAAAGAACAGGATAATGTCCGCAAAAGTGATCGCCAGCCCAAGGGCCTGGATCGATCTGGCCAACGCCCACATCACGATTGTTCACCCCTTTTCAAAACGCACGACCGCACACGATCGGAAACACTCTGTCCAAACCATTCCCCATAGAGGACAAGACGATCCGAAAAGTCCGGATTTTCCCTGAAAAAAGCCAGATCCACCCGGGATATCTCCTCCAGGGGCAGCTTCTCAAGCAGAAGAGCTTCCCGAAGGCATCCATGCTCAATGGAGATGGTTTCAATACCTTCCTCCCTCAGCATGGCCCCCATCTCCCGAACAATCATCCTCGAAAAAAGCGGATCCGGCGGAGAAGATGTGGCGGCAATCAGAAGGGAACCCATGTTATCCTGCGCAAGAGACCGCATCGTTCGCCCGGCCGAAATCGTCGCCGTGTCGCAAAACCCGCCGGCCGACTTCACCCTCACGGCAATCTCCCCATTCAGTCTCGAATCATCGGTCATCGCCCACACCAGGCAGTACCCCGTCTCATCTCCAGGATGATATTCCCTCCTGATCCATTCGATCTGGCCCGACAATGCCCACCCTTCGACTTCTTCCAAAGCCACCGGAGAAACGACACGGACCCTGGCACCGGAAGAAAGAAGCCGCCGGATTTTCCTTTGAGCCACCTTTCCAGCCCCGACAACCAGTGCCGGATGATCATAAAGATCAAGAGCCAGCGGGAAAAGGGACACCGCTAGATCTCCCCTTCCCTTTGCCAGTAATCCAGAAGAACCTTCGATTTTTTGGCATAGGGCGAATTGGGGGACTGCCGGATCAGCTTTTTCAGAATTCTCGCCGCCCGGGATTTCTCTTTCAGCTTGAAAGAGGAAAGGGCGTAATAATATTGGGACTTTTCGTAAATCGTCGAATCCGGATACTTCAGAAGGATCGTATTGAAACGGCCCTGCGCCGCCTTGTAGCGTTTGGTCTTGTAATAGAAGTAGCCTACATAGAAATGAGACTTGGAAAGACGGTCCCTGCAGTAAGCCACTTTTTTCTGGGACCTTGCAACATAATCAGAATCCGGATACTCGTCGATCACCTTCTGAAAGTCGGCAAGCGCCTTTCTCAAGGGAGTCGGATCACGGTCGATGGACAAAATCCGGTAGTAGTCACACAACGCCATCCGGTACTGGGCAAATGCCGCCAGAGGATGGGTCGGATGAAGTTCGAGGAAGCGCTTGTACTCTCCTCTGGCCTCAATAAAGTCACCCTTGAAATAAAATCGCGAAGCCTCATCAAGCAACGCTGAAGTTCCGAAACGTTTCGTCCGGAATGCATGGGTATGGCTGTCAGTCGGTTTCGGGTCCCCAAGACCAAGGATTGAACAGCCGGAAAAAGCCAGGATCAAAAGCACAAACAGACCGGACCGGACAATACTGGAAAGTGGACTTCGAGCAGCCATCCACTCAAAAGACATGATAGAATCCTCCCATGAATCTTCATTCCCCCAAAAAGATCAAACTCCGTCCATCATCCCATACCCCCGCCAGAAGAGTCTACATTCGGGCCATCGGGTGGAACCGGCGGGTCAGCTTTTGTTCCAATGAGGATATCGGCGAAAAAACAGGCCATCGGCCACAAACCATTTCAGATCTGACCGGAATACAGAGCCGGTCACGCTGGGAAGGGGACCCGGTCGATCTTGCCATGGGAGCCATCATTGACCTGGCGAAAAACACGGACCAGGAACTGATCCGGGGGATAGACCTCATCATTGTCTCGACCTCGACACCGGCCCTTCTTCTCCCGCAGACCGCAGCACTGATCTCCGCCGAGATGGGAGCCTCCGGACGCGGCGTCCCGGCCTTTGACCTGCATGCTTCCTGCAGCGGCTATATCTATGGCCTGACGGTAGCCAGATCGATGATCCAGTCGGGAGGACACCAAAACGTCCTTCTCGTGACTCTTGAAAAAAAATCCCTGCAGCTTTGTCCGATTCACGGAGCGGAAACAGCGATCCTCTTCGGGGACATGGCGACCGCCACGCTCCTGTCCGGGGTAACCGGAGCATTCAGGATTGAGGGAAGCCACATCGGAGCCAAAGGCGAGCTGGCACCCATTATTTTTCGAGAGGCCGATTCCTGCAACGGAGCCCCCATTCTGAGAATGGACGGAGGAAGAGTCTACAGGGAAGCCATCCGGACACTGGAACGGGAGATTCCGTCGTTTCTCGAGCGGTTCAAAACGGAGATCCCTGAAATCGACCTTTTTGTTTTTCACCAGGCCAATGGCCGCCTGATCGATTCGCTGGCAAGGCGGCTTGACCTCGACCGGGCAAAGATTCCCGTATCACTCACCCGCTTTGGAAACACCTCTTCATCGAGCATCCCTCTCACGTTGGCCCTGCACCTTGAAAAAAAGGGGGAAATACCAGAAAAAGTCCTTCTTGGCGCGTTTGGCGGGGGAGCGACCTTTGGAATGGCACTTCTGACCCAAAACCATCTCCGTTAATCCTATTCCACTAATCCTCTTCCACCGACCCCATGGACCTGAGCTTTCGATGAAGCGAGGTCCTGTCGACTTTCAGGGCCTCCGATGCGCGGGTGATGTTTCCGCCAAAACGGTCAAGAACACTCTGGATGTAATCCCTTTCAAAAACCTCCCGGGCCTCCTTCAGAGAGAGCCCCTCGCCCCCGGTCCTGCCGGACTGGGTCAGGGACGGGCCGAGAATCTGACGAACCTCCCCTTCCGAAATATGGCTTTGGGAACTCATGATGAGAAGTCGCTCTATCAGATTCTTCAGCTCACGGACATTCCCCGGCCAGGGATAGGAAATCAGCAGCTCAAGAGCCTCAGGGTCGATCGCCCTCGGTTTCAGTCCTTCCCGCTCGGAAAGCTCCGACATGAAGTGGTTGATCAGTACCGGAATGTCCTCAGGCCGGTCCCTGAGGGCAGGAACATGGACGGGAATGACATTAAGCCTGTAAAAGAGATCCTCACGAAATTCCTTCAGACGGATAAGCTCCCTGAGATCCTTGTTGGAAGCCGCCACCACACGGACATCCACAGGGATATCCCTGTGGCCGCCAAGACGCTGCAGAACCCTCTCCTGCAATACGCGCAGAACCTTTGCCTGGGTCTGGGGACTCATGTCCCCGATTTCATCGAGAAACAATGTCCCCCCCGAAGCCAGCTCAAACTTTCCCTTTCGGGTGGAAACAGCCCCGGTAAAAGCCCCCTTCTCATAGCCGAACAGCTCACTTTCGATCAGGTTTTCAGGAATGGCCGCACAATTGACATCGATAAAAGGTCCTCTGGAACGATGGGAAAGACGATGAATCTCGCGGGCGACAAGCTCCTTCCCCGTACCATTTTCTCCCTGGATCAAAACCCAGCCGTTGGATGGAGCAGCCCGGGAAATTTCTCCGAGAAGAGCCTTGATCGCCACACCACTTCCCACGATGGCCCTCTCCCTCGACACAATCGTCCGAAGCAGCCGATTTTCCTCTTCGAGTCCCTTTTGTCTCAATGCATGGGAGGCGGCAATCAGGACCTTGTCCAGGGAAAGAGGTTTTTCGATATAGTCAAAAGCACCGGATTTGATCGCCCTGACGGCGGTCTCGATCGTTCCATGGCCGCTCATCACAATAACCGGAAGGTTGGGGAAACGCTCGCGACACTCGGACAAAAGCTCGAGTCCGTCTTCATTCCCCAGCCAGACGTCAAGAAAGACGACATCCGGAACCTCATCCTCCAGAAGCTTTCTGAAGACCTCTCCGGAAGGGGCCATAAGGGGCTGGTAGCCTTCATCGGACAGAACCTGGGAGAGCGTTTTGAGTATATTCGGTTCATCGTCACAGACTAAAATCGTTTCTCGATGCATCAGACAGCCTCGGATAGGGGTTCTTCCCCCGGGGGTACCGGGAAGGTCATGGTAAAGATGGCACCCCCCTCAGGGGAGGTCGTGTATTCGATGGATGCGTCATGTTCCTGGACAATTCGGTGAACAATGGCAAGGCCAAGTCCCATTCCCTGCTTTTTTGTTGAAAAATAGGGAAGGAAGATACGACCGACATGCTCCGGAGAAATCCCTGGCCCATGGTCCCTGAAGATAACCTTCAGGTTTTTTTCCTCCACGGAAAAAAAAACGCTGATATCGATCCTTCCCTTGTCACCCATGGCCTGGATCGCATTTTCAAACAGGTTGACGAAGACCCTCCTGATCGCTGCACGATCAATGCGGATGAGAGGAAGGTTTTCCGACACGCTGCATTCTACCACAAGGTTTTTATGAGCCGACCGGTAAAGAGTCACCACATCGTTCAGGACCGGAACAATAGCCCCCTTTTCCGGGCGGGCCCTGGGAAGTCTCGCATATCCCGAAAATTCATCGACGAGATGCTTCATTCCCTGTACTTCATCAACAATCGTCTGAATCGCCTCCTTGAAAACAAGAGGGAAATCCTCCGACTTTTCGTCGAATTTTCGCTGAAGCCTCTCGGCTGAAAGCCTGATAGGGGTCAGAGGATTCTTGATCTCGTGGGCAATGCGCTGAGCAACTTCCTGCCAGGCAAGGGAACGCTCCGCCGTCCGCTGTGCGGTCACATCGTCAAAAACCATCACTGCCCCCCCCTGCGGCTCTCCAGGAACGGGATTCAGGCGATTGATCCGGAGCCGGACATTTCTCCCGCTTCCACCCGGCCGCTCGATCAGGATTTCCTCTTCGCTGGAGGCAAGCCCCATCCGCCGCATCCGGTCAAGAATTGTCATGAAGATCGACAGTGAAGGATAGGAAAGGAGACGAGGGGATTTTCCAAGAACCTCCTCCGGAAGAATCCCCAGAAGAACGCCCGCTGAATGATTGAAGGTCGTCACCATGTCCTGCCCGTCGGTCGAAAGCACGCCGGAACCGATATGTTCAAGAACCGTCTCCATATACTCACGGCGCCGCTTCAGCTCGTCATTGGTTTCCTTGAGCGACAGGTCGGAACGAAGAAGATCCGCGGTCATCTGGTTGAAAGAATGGATCAGAAGAGCAAACTCGTCCTGTCCCTCCTCATCAATGCGCACGGACAGATTCCCTCTTGCCACCTCCTCGGTCGCCTTTTCCAGTGTTCCGATGGGTTCGGTGATCCGGCGGGCAAGCTGGATGCCGAACCACACCGCTCCAAAAACGATGATCATCGTGATCATGAAAAAAAGAAGAATATAGGAATGGCGGATAGGGTTTCTAAACTCCGAAAGACGCGCATAGTCGTGAAAGGTTCTGGAAATGCTGTCCAGACGCTCGGGAATATCGCCGCTCATAAAGCTGTCGACCACAACCTCTCCCGAAAAGCCTCCCGACTGATCCGGAGGAAGGTTGAACGGAAAGACTCCCCGGACAAGATCCCCCAATCCGGTCACCGTCACAAAAGATCCTCCGGTGGCATAAAGCCTCGAAAGATCGTGGGCGGATGGCTCGACAAGCTGAACATCGACCGAGCTCGAAGAAGCGTACAGGGACGGATTTGGGGAGTTCTGGCCGGAAGGCAAGCGGTAGATCTCGATTCCCGATACCCCAAGGGTCCGGCGACGGCGGTCCAGGAACTCGGTCAGGGATTCCTTGTCCGCAAAAAGGGATCCCCTCGCAGAAAGCTCTGATGCAAGATCCCTTGCAACAAGAAGGTTCGCCGCACGCGTACGGTTTTCATATCCTTTTGTTATCAGATCAAGGGAACTCAGGACGGAACCCGACACCGGGAAACTGAACCATCGCTGTGCGGAACTGTTCAAGAATCCCGTTCCAACGACAAACAGAAGAACCGAGGGAATCAGGACCATCATCAGAAAAGCGCCTATGAGCTTCCATTTGAATCCCGCACCAAAAACCCCGGTTTTTCTTTCCCAGTAAGCCTTGATGACATTTCTGAAAAGGATGAGTAAAAGGGATGCCGCAAGAATGAAATCAATATTGAACAGGAACAGGACAATCAGGTGGGTAATAAGACGCGAAGACGCGTGAATGCCTGGACGCACAATCTCCAGAACCGTCAGAAAAACAGAAAGGAACAGGAAAGCCCCGATCAGAAAAAGCGGAGACCGGACCGTACGCCTCCACTTTTTATTCATCGCCCAGGACACGGGGGAACCTCCCTCAGGAAAAATCATCTCCCATCACTTTCTTCCAGAGGTTTTTCCATGATTTATTGTTAAAAAAATCTCCGGAAATCGGAATTCGGCGGAACACCCTGACCGTCATCGGAACCGACCCGAGAAAGGAAGGAGATGGTTCGTCGACGGCCATATCGACGTTGACACCCGGATTCGTCCCGGAAAACCGGGCAGACATTGTCCCGTGAACATGCCTTTTTCCCGAATCGATGAGAACCGGATCAAGCCGAAGAACAAACGGGGCGAAGTGCCCCTCAACCGAGAGGCGGTCAATCGCCTCCCCGCCCAGGAAAAGGGTTTTTCCGCTGAGAATGGCCTTCCCTTTCCAGCGATCGAATGGACCATGAATATATCCGTCCAGCCTGAGCATCCCCCTTATTTTGCTGCCCGTTTTGTCAACATGGGAAAGCATTGAAGAAAGCCCGGCCAGATCAAGGTTTCCATGAAAAAACAGGTCCAGGAACGGAGACTCGCTAATCTGGGTGACCCGTCCCTCAATTGAGACATGGGAAGGATCCTGCAGGAGGTCAACCCTGAAGTCACGAAGGGTACCCGAGTCAAAGGACCCGCTGAGTCTTGTGGCAGGAACCCTCAGGGGACCACCGGGAAAATGGAGCGTGAGCGGACCGGAACGAAAACGGGCACGAAAACGGTCCATCAGAAGATTGGGCCTGATCTCCCCGGAAAGTCCCTGTATCTTGAGAATCACATTTCCGTTGCCCTTCAGGAGAAGAATGGAAGAATCCTTGATCCGGAAGTCCCTGACCGTTGCGCCCCCCTCGACCCCACCATGGATTCCCGATGACCACCGGGTCAGAACATTTCTGAAGTTGTCACGCCCCCCCTGGTTGACGGCGGTGATCCTGACACCCGAAAAAGACAGGTCCCTGATATCGTAGACCCGGTTCAGCAGGGAAAAAAGCCGGAAATGGCCCGATACTTTCCGGATCCTCACCAGCGGCGTCATAGGGCCTTGTCCATTGGAGGAACCGGAAAGCGGAAAGGAGATCGTCGCCCCACGAACCTCAAGCGTCCTGGAAAAAATCCCCACTTTCAGCGAACGAATCGAAAGCGACCCATGGAAGGTTCGGGCAACAGACCTCCCGAGGTCCCTGGAAAGAGCACTTTCAAGGACATGGCCAATGAAAAAGATGCCACCAAAAAACAATACAAGCCCCAAAAGCGTCCAGAACAGCGCTTTTCGGGAAAAACGTCCTGACAGGCCATCTCTTTCGATGAAAGGATCCTTCACTTTCTATCGCTATCAGGGAAGCTTGCGCTTCCCCCTTGTCTTCCAGGTTTTAAAACCGGACAAACCATTTCAGGACAGTTTCGGACCCTTATCCCTCTGCCGGACAAAAAACATCCTTGTCTGGTAGAGCATATCCTTGATGTAGTCCCTATCTTCAACAGGAAGGGAATCGCCTGATTCCTTCAGGAAAAGGTCCATCAGGTCGATATAGAACTGGGCCGCCTGCGGCTCGGGATTGCGGACCTGCTGGCCTGTTCGGGGATCGACGCCAAGAGCATTGATCGCAAGGGCTCCGAGAAGGGCGGGGATGTGTCCCAGACGAGGCTCCTCCTCGGCAGGAAGATCCCCTCTGTCGGAAAGGGCCGAGATCGGAAGCTTATCCCGAAATGCCTCCTGGAACATCTCCATCAGACTGAGCATGAATCGGGCCTCCCGAACGCTGAACCCCGCGTCCGGCACGCCTGTTTCCGGGTCGATGCCCAGATGGGAAAGGGCCATCCCGGCCAGAAAAGAAAGGATATGCTCAAGTTTGGGAGCTCGCGGGGCTTTTGTCTGGCCATCCTCTCCTGCATGGTCATGCATCCCTCCATGGCTTTCCGGCTCTTCCCCGGCCGTGGCTTTTTCGGTTGTGGAGACAACCTCTTCCGGAGCGTCCATATCAAATCTGGGCCTTCTGTCGTTAACAATGATTTCCTCTTCCTGACTTTTCCGGTCTTCTGCCATGAATTCCTCCCTCAATGAATGAAACGGCTTTGACGGGCCAGCTTCCGGCCCAGTGTTTTTTCGAGTCTAGCATATCCCGGACATACGATCGAACCGTGTTCCTGGCCGGTCAACCTGCACTCCGTCCTTCTTCCGAAGGGAGAATGAGGCAGGCATCTCCATAGCTCAAAAACGAGAGCCCACGGGAAAGGGCCTCCCTGTAGAGAACCCTCCATCTGTCCTCTCCCCCAAGAAAAGCATCAAGAAGAACAAGAAGGGTCGAACGGGGCTGATGAAAGTTCGTAAGCAGGCCGTCAACGTGCACAAAAAAATGTCCAGGGCGAATAAACAGGTCCGTATCCCCGGAAGTTTTACCGGATCTGGCCATGCTTTCAAGCGTCCGGACCACCGTCGTTCCAACCGCAATGATTCGTCCACCCCTTTTTTTGGTTTTTTCCATCAGGTCGACAGTCGTCTCCGGGACGGAGAACCACTCTTCGTGCATTTGATGTTCCCCCAGAAAATTTGCGGAAAGGGGGCGAAACGTTCCCATGCCGACATGAAGGGTCACAAACGCCTTCTCCACCCCTTTACGGTCAAGTCGTTCCAGGATCTCCCCCGAAAGATGGAGACCCGCGGTCGGAGCGGCCACCGAACCCGGAGTCCGGGAAAAAACCGTCTGATAGCGCTCCCGGTCAGCCTTGTCAGCCTTCCGGTATTTCTGGATGTAGGGAGGAAGCGGCATCTCGCCCGACCTTTCAAGCCATGCAATGATATCAAGCCCCTGTGGAAGGAGTCCCTCATAACAGTCTTTCCCGTCAAGCCGCCGGATTCCGGAGAGAGTCATTCCCCCGGGAAATTCGATCTCCGTGGATGTTTTTCCCGGGTTCCTTGCCAGAAAAAGGACTTTTGAGTCCGAAGCTGATCCGAATGACAAGAACAGAACCTCAATGGCCCGACCGGAAGACGTTTGACCGTAAACCCTTGCCGGAATGACCCGGGTGTCGTTTAAAACAATCAGGTCTCCCGGAAGAAGATAGTCCGGAAGGGAGGAGACATGGTCCAGAACGAGCTCTTGCCTTGAATTCAGCCGCCTGGGAACAACCATCATCCTTGAACCATCCCGGTTTTCCGGAGGAGAAAGCCGGATTGCAGACTGTGGCAGCTCATAATCATAGGAAGAAGACGCGATGTCCTCTTTTTCTTCAGCGGATCCCCCGGAAGGAGAAGACGGTGCAGTCATTGTCGATCAACCCTTTCAACAGATTGCCGGAGCAAGCGTCCGGAAACAGTCAGGCGTCAAAGCTCATGGAATGGAAAGATGCCCCCCCATTCCAAAGTTTTTCATCAGGGACTTGATGTCCGGAAAACGGGAACAGTTGGCGGGTGCAATGAAGAGGGAAGGAGAGGGGTCAGACAGATCGATGTTTTTGTAATGGAGCGTGTAGACATTTCCGTTGGCCATGGTCACCACCTCCCTCAGAGGGACATTCTCGAGATCCGTCGCGTTCCAGAACTTGATTGTCCGGGGGGTATCGGGGTTCGGTGAATGATAGGCCAGGAGACTGACAACCACCGGATGGCCATCAAGCGTTTCATGGCCCACAACCGTCAGGACTCCACTTTTTTCTGCCCGCGCTGCAAAAGCCTGGATCTGGGCCTCTGTTTGGGGCGGAACGTTCTTTTTCATGCACAGATGCCGCTCTGGCAAGACCATCGTCATTGTTCCCGATCCGGGAAGAATGATCTCGTATGTATCTCCTGCCAGCGAACCGGGCAACTGCGGTTCAAGACGGACCTTCATATGGGACAGGTAGAACCGTGAAGTCACCGTCCTGCCATCAAACGAGCTTTCAATCGTCGCCGAAAAATGATCCGGGCCCAGAAGAGGGGCCGTCTGGGCCAGACAAAAGCCCGGAAAAACGATCAAAAAGCCGATCCCGTGAAAGATCTTTTTCAGCCACTGCATCATGAACGTCTCCGATCGGTGAGATTGGAAAATCCCGGGAAAAACCAGTGTAGCACAGGGGATCATGGCTCAAAAGAATGTTCTCGGGCAAATGTTCAATGTTGGCTCAGGGTCCAGATTTTCCCCCATCGTTGCTCAACCCCCAGGGCAAACTGCTTCATCCAGGACGACTCGAACTGATTGGGATAAGCTCCGTAAATGGCAATGGCGGCCACTGGTTTTTTGGAATCATCCCTGACCAGAAGAACCATCGCCGAATTGATTCCCAGCCTGGTGACCACATCAAGCCAGGGAGCAAGGGTCGGATCAAGATGAAAAGAAGGAGCCGTTTGAAAATGGAGAGAGCGCCATGTCCTGGATAAAAGGCCTTGACCACGGGGAGAAGCAGGATCTATGACCGGCTCAAGCGACTGTGTCCGCAATACAAATGAACCGACCTCTCCGACTGCTCCACCATTTTCCTCAATCACGAATACACCACGACTGTCAGGTTTGACCAACAAAACAGCCTGAACACCAGGCAAGCGCCCAAGTTCCCTCACTTCAATGGCGCGTGCCTCCGTCCACATTATTCCCTTCGGGGGAAGAGGCAAGGACAGGATCCTCTGGTAGTGGTCCATCGTGGTCACCTCGGAACGAAGCTGGGACTCGACATCTTCATGGAGGCGCCATTCTGCTGCCACCAAAATGTACGTACGATCCATCAAAACCAGTATTTCCTGATCCAGATAGTCCTTAAGATATCTCACATAAAAAGATTTTCCCTTGAGCAGAAGAGTGTTCCCGACACCCACGAGACAGTGGATGCGCCCAATTTCCGTTGCACGGGCAAGAATGGCCTCCCTGGTCGTTTCAGGGTCCAGAAGAAACTTGAGATGTTCAACCTGGCGAAGCCTGAGACGCATCATTTCTTCCGGGGACAGGCTTGAAAAGATGACAGCGGGCTCAGATTCCAGAGCCAGCTTGTCAAAAAAACTCCCGACCACCTTTTCTATGACGACGGCAATCTCTCGCTGATATCCTCCCAAAAGAACCTTTACCACCGAACCATAGGGATCGGAGGACTTGAGCTGTTCAGGAGAACCGGCCATGTGGGAAGACTGGTCAGTTCTTTGCCACCATACTGTTCGATTATCTTTTTCTTTTTTTAACTTGTACATCGCGATATCAGCCTGACGGACCAGAGCATCTCCTTCCGTTGCATCAAGGGGGTAAAAAGCCAGCCCCAAACTCATTCCGACAAATGCCTGTTGCCCGTTTGAAACGATAAATGGAGCCTCGACCACCTCGTGAAGACGATGCAGAAAGGGTTCAATCTGCCCGGGAACCAACTCCTCCAGAAGATCCTCGACGACAATGATGAACTCGTCTCCGCCAAGACGCACAAGAAAATCATTTTCCCTGAGCCTTGCCTCAAGTCTCGCCACCAGATCGATGAGAAGCCTGTCTCCGGCAGAATGTCCAAAACGGTCATTGACTGCCTTGAAATCATCAAGATCCAGGAGTCCCAGCGCGACGACCGTTCCATTTCGGCGGGATCTGGCCATTGCCATCGCCAGATGCTGATCAAGCGCCCTCCGGTTGGGCAATCCGGTCAAAGGATCGTGGAGAGACTGGAATTCGAGCTGCTCCTTTAGTGCAACCATATCCGAGATGTCCCGCTGAACCCCGACGAAACCGGTGATGGTGCCGGACGCATCGTGCATCGGATTGATTGTGAGAAGGTTCCAGAATTTTGACCCGTCTTTCTGGAGATTGAGGATCTGGCCGTGAAAAACCGTTCCGTTCTTTAATGACTGTCGAATGTCTTCCACCGTTTCGGAATCCGTCTCCGGAGACTGGAGAATTTTCAGATTCTTTCCCGCAATTTCATCCGGCGCATACCCCGTGACCGTGGTAAACGCCTTGTTGACCCATGTCACCAGATGGGAAGAATCGGTAATCGCCACCCCGTCCTCGATGGAGGAGAGGGCATTCGAGAGAAGCCATCGGGATTTCTGGTCATCGATCCGGTCAAGCCCCCGGGAAATATCAAGCGCCAGCTCAAGAAACAAGGACTTCAGATCGTCTTCGTCAAAAAAACCCTCTGCCCGGTGATAGACAGCGAGAAATCCCCAGATTTTCCCTTTTCGGAAAATGGAAAGGGCCGCAGCCGAATTCATTCCAAAATTCCGGGCTTCCTCAACCCACGGGGAATGAGATTCCTTGCGCAAACCACTAAAAACAGCCCTGCCTTCCCTAAGAGCTTGTCCTGCAGGGCCCAGACCACATGGATCATCCGGAGATACGGCCATTTTTTCAAGATATCCGGATTCCCCCGATGAGGCCAGGAATGAGAACGCACCCGAATCATCGGCGCGACCGATCCAGGCAAGCTCCATGTGCCCCAGCTGAACCACAAGGTCACAGATCGACCGGATCAGGCTGAGCTCCTCCTGGGCTTCTGCAACCGCCATGTTGACCTGTGCGAGCATCTTGTTGAGGCCCAACAGCAGCTTGATCTTTTCCGTGCGGTGGTGTTTTTCGGTGACATCCTCGATGGTCCATACCGCTTTTTTTTCCGGGGTCATGCTTACGAGACTTGCCGACACATCGCACAAAAGAATCGTCCCGTCCTTTTTCACAAGCCGGACACCGGTGATGCCGACGGTTCCTTTTTTATCGATTTCACTGTGGATTTTACCGATTCGAAAATACTCTTCCTCATCCGGATATAGAACATGCGTGGATTGACCAAGAAGCTCTTCCGGGTTGTCATAGCCCAGAAGCTCAAGGAGGCGGAAGTTGACAAAAGACAACCTCCGCCCCTGGGTCATGGCAATTCCCACGACGGTATTGTCCAGAAGTGCCTGGTGGACAGCAAACAGCTCTCTCTCCCTGACCCTGGCATCAAGCCGGTCAAGACCACGGGAGATATCCCTGGCAAGCTCTTCCAGGAGCGTTTTCATCTCCGTGTTGAGAAAGTCCATATCCTTATGGTAGACGACCAGAACGCCCCAGACCTGCCCTCCCCGGTGGATCGGAAGAGAAGCTGTTGTCTGAAAATGAAACAGTGAAGCCCGCTCCCTCCATGGGCCCAGTCGCCTATCCGACTCGAAGTTACCAAAGAAAATGGCCCGGTCTTCCCGGAAAGCCCTCCCCGCCGGACCATTTCCGAAAAGAAGACCGGGGTCTGAAGAGATCTCGATCCCATCGAGATACTCCGTGTCTCCGGAAGATGCCAGGAAGAGGAACTTGCCCGAATCGTCAGGACGGCCAACCCATGCAAGAGACAGGTGGCCAAACTCCACCGACATTTCGCAGATCCTCGAGAGGAGAACTCCCTCATTTTCGACGGTTGAGATCTCCTGATTGACTCTCAGCATCAGGTCATTGATCTCTGAGAGATGGCGGGCCTTGATTTCGGCGGTTTTGTCCCGGGAGGAGCAATAGACAAAAACCCCCATGTCAAGCCGGATCGAAGAGGCCCGGATTTCTACGGGGATCAAGCGGCCGGATTTTGTCCGGTGGACCGTCTCGAAAGTGATGGTCCGCCGGTGGGGGTTCTGGACAAGACTTTCAAATTGCGCACTCACCACCGGATCGTCCCAGACGGCATTCCATCCGGAGACATGCATCCCGTTCATTTCTTCCCGCGAATAACCAAGACTGCTGCAGAAGGTATCGCTCATATCAACCAGAAATCCCTTCTCGTCCAGCACATAAATGCCTTCGAAAGGAAGATTCAGGAGGAGATCTCCCTTTCCCAGGATTTCAGAGCGAAAACGGAATAGTGGATCTGGTGGTTCTTTGTCTTCTTTCGCCATGGAAACGACACCTATCCCTGTCATCCGGGCTGATCCGGAACATAACGCCACACACACTCAACGATTGAGATCCTGAAGAATATATTAACCCAATATCATGTCGCAGAGTCTTTCCTGCAGAAACTCCAGCGGTTCTTGCCCATGTTTTTCGAAGCATACATCGCCATATCGGCCTTCCGGATCATTTCTTCCGCAGACAGGGCATCTTTCGGGAAAAAAGATACGCCGATCGACACAGTCGCCTGAAGACTTCTTCCATCATAGTCCACAGGAACAGAAAGGCGCTTTACAAAACTGTCCAGGAAAGGACCCAGGTCTTTCTGTTCAGAAGACATTTCAAGAAGAACAACAAACTCGTCCCCGCCTATCCTTGCAACAATGTCCGAAGACCGGATATGTGCCAGGATCCGCTCTCCGATGCTCTTTAAAAAGTAATCTCCCGCTCCATGGCCCCAGGTGTCGTTGATCTCCTTGAAGCCATCCATATCAAGGAAGAGGAGCGCCAGCCCATTACCTGAACTCTGACAATGGCCAATCTCGAGATTGATCCGCTCCATAAAGGCCTGACGATTGAGCAAACCGGTGAGATGATCGGTATGGGCCAGTCTCCAGAACTCCTGTTCTTGCTGGATTCTTTGTGTCTGGTCCTTCTGGATGACCACAAAATTCCTGATCTCATCATTGATGAGAATGGGGGTAACCGTCGCCTCTACCATATAGCGGCTTCCGTCCTTTTTTTGATCCTCAAGAAATCCTTCAAACGTTTCTCCGGAAAAGATTTTTTTCCAAAAATTGCTGGCTGACTTGTCTTCACCCGGAGAATCGCGAAGAATAAACGGAACCTGTCCGATCAGATCATCCCTTTCATGTCCGGACATCTGCAAAAAGGCATCGTTAACCCACTGGATCTGGCGATCCGATCCGGTAATCAGAATACCGTTCGCAACCGCTGACATGGCCGTTTCATGGAGACGTCTTTGCTCTTCCTGCTGATAACGCTCATAGACAAGAGAAAATCGTCTGGCGAGTTTTTCGATCCGGGCCAGTGAATCGGCTTCAAGCGCAGCGATTCTTTTGAAAAAAAACGCAATATATCCAATCTCCCTGTTATTTTCTGTCAGGGAAAATCGCCTGAACTCCTGCATCCTGTTCCCGTTCATCCATCCGGCAAGATAAGAAGAACCTGGAAGCAGGAAATCAGGATCCTCCCCAAACCCGGACTCCCTGCTTTTAACATGGCTTCCCCACTCCCTGAGCTCTTCTTCAAATACGGGAGAAATAGACGACACAGCTTGAGAAGCAACCCTTCCATCATCGCCGAACAGTCCGATTGCCACGGCTTCCGCATGAAAAATCTCCCGTGCTTTTGCTGCGACAAGAAATGAAAGCATGGGGAAAGGAGTTCCAAGAAGGATCATTTCATCAAGCTGGTTCATAAGCCTGTCGATGAGATCGATCTCCCTGTCCCGGGTAATATCCTTTTGCTGGATTAAAACCCGGTCAGCTTTCCCGGTCCGGTCTTTCAATGGAACAATCATCGTCTCGACCAGAAACCGGTGCCCTCCCCCGGTGGCTCCCTCAAACTCTCCGGTAAAAGGTTCCGACAGCGCGACCGCCTCAATCAGTGAGACTTTTCTCCCCTTAACGGCTGGTTCAGGAAAAATGCCAGCCAGATCAATATCCGGCAATAACTTCCCGTCGCTCCGGATCATTTTAAAAAAGGACTCATTGGCCCATTCAATCCTTCCATCTTTAAAAGCGATGATCTCAATATTTCGGGAAGACTCCATTGCAAGCTTCAGGACCCTGACAAGATCCATTTCTTCATGCCGCATAAACGCGATCCTGATTCTTTCGGCCAGTTCGATCAGGCGCGTTCTCAGACGACCCGAGAGATCGTTGATATTGTGGTCGGCAATCGTAAGGGCCCCCCAGGGAAGCTGTCCCGCATCTCTGGGAACGGGAATGGAAAAAATCGATGCGATGCCAAACGCATTATAAATACTGCCAGGAGGAGAGCTTTCAATCTCATCGCCTGTAACAAACTGGGGCAACCCGCTCCGGATCGCCCGTCCGAAGGAAGACTCTCTTCCGGGAGACCGATCCCAGCGGTTCATTGAAAAAAGTTCCTCCAGAACGGGAGAGTATTTCGGGAATGAGGGATCGAGTCCGACAAAAACAATCCCGCCACTTGGCTCGGGAATCGTGAAGAAAACGATCTGGAAGGAAAACTCGAGAGAAATCTTGCGGACAATGAACTCCAGAAGATCCATGATGGGAAGTCCGCTGAGGATCTTCTGGTCGAGCTCCACCGATATGCGATTTAATATCTCGTCTTCATGTTCAGTGGTAACATCCCGGACATGAAGCATGAGCGCTCCCTTCACGCCGTAAGGGATCCATGCGCCGCTGATGCTCGCCAAAAGATGGGATCCGTCCATCTTGATGTGTCTCTGCTCAAACGAAAAAGACACGTTACGGACATCGATCATCTTGTGAAGGATCTCCCGCGCCGAAGACTCCGTCAGTTCCCACCAGTCAAGGATGGATGTTCCAACAAGAAAAGACTTGTCCGGAAATCCCAGCAACCGGCAAAAAACAGGGTTTACGTCAATAATGTCCAGACTATCCGAATCAAGCAGACATATTCCGTCGGGCGCCAGTTCAAAGAGTACATCCCTGTGAACTCTGCTTCCCGGTTGCTGGGAATCCCGCAGGGCTTTTTCCATTTTCCGGGAAAACAGCTCCAGCCGGGAGAGAAGAGATGGAGTCAAATCCTGACGATCCCTGAAAATGACAGCCATGGTCATGGACTCTTCCTGATTCCCGGCTCTATTTTCCGGATGAGCGATGGCTGCGTAATAGACATTTTCCTGGGGCAGCCCAGAACAGGCGGGAAGATTTCTGGAGCCATAAATGGACGACTTTTCCTCAAACCCGGAAAAAATCACCTCAGGGAAGGGAAAGGTTCCGGAAATTTTTTCAATGACGCGGGCAAGCAGGGATTCGAGGCTTTGTTCCTTTTTCTCATAATGTTCGATCTCCTTCCCGACTTCCTGAAACAGCCCCTGTTGAGCCATCTCCGTGATATCCCGAACCGTCCCCAGCAAAAAGGGGATTTCGCCAAACATCAATCGTTTCATCCGTATCTCTGACAGGAATCGGCTCTTGTCCTTTCGAAGGAGAACTCTGTCCTGGCGCAGGGCCTCTTTTTCAGGCGAAGAATCCGAAGCCACGTCTTCCGGCAAAAAAAGAGGGGTCTTGTCCGATGAGTCAAGATACCCCTCGAACGACTGCCCCAAAATCTCTTCTTTTTCCCGGGATCCCATGAGATGCAAGAATGCAGTGTTTGCTCCCGAAATCACAAAAGGATCTCCCTCTTTCAATTCCACGATGAAAGCGGGGTCGATCAGAAGATCGAGAAGCTGAGGTAGCAGTCTGGTCTGGAACTCTCCCTGGCGAGAGATATCGGGGGACATACTCTTCCTTAAAGTCTACGTTAGAAATCGATCAAGGCACACATTCCTTCATTGTCTCTCCAGCATGGAGGCACAGTGATAGGAGGGGACTCACACCTTTTGCGTGACAGAGGCCGGTCCCCCTCCATCCCCGCAAGATTCCCGGGCCGCAGGGCTTTGGCAGAGACACCGCTCCAGAATATCCATAAAGCTGATTTTTGAATGGCATTCATTATACGCATGAATACTGATTTTGAATATCTCTGTCGAGAAGAAAGGCACGACATTTTCCATTCGGCCAATAACCGTTCCGAGACGGACAAATCATTCCTCAATCAAACAATCCAAAGATCATGACCAACATGCTTCTGCACCTTGTTGAGAAGTTATTGCTTAAATTTATTGTTTAAATGCTCTCCGCAAAAGATTGACAAACATCTATTGATATATATAATGTGTTTCAAACTATAAAATTGATATATTATTTATGATCACCTCGAAACATAAGCGGAATCCCCCAGGGCCGGTCAAGATCAAAAACAGGCATCGAACCAGTCTCGGGAGCGTCTAAAAATACTGTTTTCTTAAAACAGGATACGTACCTTAAAAATCATATTGACGTAATGGCGATTCATCCCGAAAGGAGGCGTTAATTTTTTAAATAAAGAGCCTCTTGCAAAACTCAAAAAAATCTCGGAAGGAAGGCCCGTGGAAACAGATCAAACCCAAGATATTGGGAGCCCGGGCTCTTTTGATGGGAGTTTGAGGGCCACAATGACCCCAATTCATGAATTTTCCGCAACGTCTGGACGAACCTCCCCTCTCTTCTTCCTTTTGAAGAAAAAACGGACAATCGAGTTCTGCCTGAAGAATGACCGACTACGGAGTGCCTTGGAGAAGCTGGTCCCCCATCAGGGCCAGAACCCCGTACATCAGGTGTGCGAACACCTTCCTGTTTCCTCGGACATAAATCATCCGGGCTCCGAACTCGTCCTTGAGCCGGGCAAAGAAGCGTTCCACCATCGTGCGGTCTTTGTATCTCCGAGCCCGGTCCGGCTCCATCGGCGTCTTTTCTCCGTTTCTCCTGGGGTTTTCGTCGATAATGGGAACGAGACCCAGATTTCCCGAGAGCGTCTTGAGGGCGGCAGAGTCATAGGCCGCATCCGCAAGGTAGTATCCCTGAACCTTCCGGGCCGTCTTCTTGATCAGGAACGGCGCCGCCTGACTGTCGTGCACGGAGGCCGAGGTCAGAAGACAGGCGACTGGAAGCCCTCCGGAGACCACGGAAACATGAAGTTTATAGCCCTTCCAGTACTCGTATTTCCCCTGGCTGTTTGTTTTTCCACCCCAATGGCACGCTTTGGGAATCGCCCGCTCCATCTCGCCCGGCGTCATGGGAAGGTACCGCTCCACACCGGACGGGACCTTCTGGACAACGGATTCTCCTTTTCGGGGACGGCCCCGCTTTCTCGCCTTGACGACCACGCTCTTTCTGGTGTTCCGGGCCGTTTCCCGCGCCTTGATGGCCGAAGAGTCGTGGGCCGTGTGACAGATCCCCCGGTCCTTCACCTGGGCATTTGCCAGGGCTTCCTGAGCCCGGAGGGGGATGTTCAGGCAGGCCAGCGTTGCGTTGACCCGGGAGAACGCCGATTCGTCGGGCAACCTCTTTCCGAGCTCCCAGCCCAGAATCCGGCGAAGATTAATGTCGACCTCGACTCGGGCGATCATATCGCAGGTTGCTGCGACGTTCAGAATGGCCTTGGCCACGAAAAACCGGGCGAAGGGCACCCAGTCGTAGGCAGGCCGTCCTGTCCAACTCCGGTTCTGGTGAATACACTCCTCAATTCGGACCACTTCAAGAATGGCAATGATCTTCTTGTGTTCCTCCGTCAGCGCTTCTGCAAACACGCGTTCAAGACGGGGAAACAGAAGTTGCGGGATGTGATTCCAGAACGGACTGAATTTCATCAAGCCTCCTTAAGGTATTAGGGGTGTGAATTGATGAAAATATTATATAACATAAATACTTAAATGTAAATAAGTAAAATCATTCAGCCACTTGAGTTTTGCAAGAGGCTCAATTCTTAGCCAGTGAATTTACAGCAGTATATGGACTCAACCGCAATATTTTGAAATTGCTCCTGGAAAAATAAAAGATGGGGCATGGAATAAGCCCCCATCTTCTGTACCCTGCCAAAAGAGACCCACTCCCATCACGGATGAGTCTTGGAAGTTATTCATATCAGTTTAAAATAATGCCACCATTGACCATGATGTTTGTCGTATTCCACCCATAATTATTGGTGACCGTAGGCGATGTGCTCCCCGAAACAAATGCTGTCGAGCCACTTCCACATTGCGCCAATCCTCCTGATGTTGTATTTGTTGAACAGTAAGTCAACACGATATCGTTTGTTCCCGCAATATAGTTCAATCCAAAAGTGTACCCATTTGCAGAAAGAGCCCCTGATGTAAAGATTCCATACTCTGTGCTGGATGTTTCTGGCGTGAAGATAATAACGCTTCCCGGCAGAAAGGCACTCGGGACCGGTGCACATCCTGAACCATTACTGGTTCCAACGCAGGGGATGTTCGATGTCGGGAACGTCATCTGAAACCCAGTAGATGTCGAAGATACACATACGGGTATACCCAGACCGTATAGAGGGTTGTTCTGGGGCGAATTGGGCCCTCCCAAGAAAAATGGAGTACCGGAAGAGCAGACAACGCCCGTTGAAGAGGAGGTGGTGTTTGTGTTCACCGGAGGAATGGGAACATTGGCTGGAAGTGACGTTCCCGGGTAGAATGTTCCTGAGAACGTTCCATAGTAGGTTCCGTTATTGCTCGCTGTTTGATACGCCCCATTAATCGCCATGTCTCCACTTCCTGAAGAGGCCACCGTACCGCTTGTATTGACAGGGTATCCTCCCCCCGTGTTATTGACAGTCATAGTAAAGTTTGATCCCGATAGAGTTGCTGAGCCGGTCCCATTCGTATTCCCATTGATATTCCCATTAAGAGAAAATCCTCCCCCACTCGTAAGGGTGATCTGCATTTCCATACCGCCACTCTCGCTACCATTCATAGAGCATGATGAAGCCGGAGTACAACCGGTTTGGTCAGCCGTAATAATTCCTGTGTAAGTCCCTGCCGAAAGACCGGCAGGAAGACTGCCTGACGTCTGAACAGAGGAAGAATTTCCTGAAAGCTGTGTTGCGTATACTGGATTGCCTGAGATAAGCGTTTCGTTTGTTGTGATTGTCGCCGGATTGCAACTAGATGAAAGATTGGCTGTTGCCGCATTTAAAATATTGGTCGTACTTGAAATACTGGAGCTTCCGCTGAGAAGGGTTTTAAGACTAGAAAGAGAAGAGGTGGTACTTGATGAAAGAGCACAGCCTGAATCAGTTTGGTCAACGATATCCTGAATAATGGCACTTAAATCAATGATCTGGGTTTTTAGATCTTGAACAACCGCTCCATAGGCTGAGGGAGTGATACTTGAATAACTTCCATTGTTGTTCTGTTGGTAGGCCAATAAAGATGATGTCGTGATCTGTGTGACGACGAGACCTGGCAACGAAGCAGAGTTCATCGATCCCGTCAATTTATTCCCCGGACCAATATAAGAGGATAACTGAACACTGTTGCCGGCTGCGTTTGTGCCTTCTCCCGTGACAAAAACCGGCACGCTTCCCGCTGGGGGCGTGATTTTTAGTGCATAATTTCCGCTTGAATCTGCCGTCGTATGCCCCAACAAATTGAACCCGCTTAAACCGTAAGGCGCTCCAGAAGTAACATAAACCGTAGCATTTGCAATCGGACCATCGGTAACCTGGCCATTTAGCGCCGCTGTCGCCGCCGCTCCTCCAGCCCCCCCACCTCCTCCCCCGCATGCCGCGAGGGAAAGAGCGAAAAGCATCACAATCGAATTTCGTTGCCATGAGGCAAAAAGCGCGTTCTTTTCTGTATCCGGATTTCTTTTTTGGCTGTCCGTTTGAAAACAAACCCGTGACGCCATATACTGAACTAGGGGTTTCATGCGTGAACCTCCGTGTGTTTGTTTCATTCAAGGGACGCTCTCGACAGCGTCCCTTGTCATTTTGTTTTTACTTTTCTGGGATCTTCTCCCTACTTCTTGATTCCGTTCGCTGTCTTGTCCTTTAGCAACACCTTCAGATTGTCAAAAAACCCGGCGTAAAACTCCGGATTCTGAACCGTCCCTCTCTGTGTCACCACCGAGTTGTATTCGGATCCGATCGGGAAAAGGGGGATCAGCCAGAGAAGATGCCACCAGACATATTCCTTTCGGTGAAGCTCCGTCGTCTGGTTGGCGGCAAGGCTGACTTGGGTAATGCCCTGACCCAGCGGAACAAAAGTGACAGTCGAGGTGATCTGGTAAGAAATGTCCTTGTCGTTCTGGTCCGTCATTTCACGATCGGCAAGAATGATGGCGTTTGCCTTGTCCGCCGACCGGACCATGAAACCCTGCTGGGAAAGAACCCGCAGCGATGCTGCCCAGGTTCGATCCTCGGAAGACGAAATGGATTCGGTATTTCCCTGAATCTGTTCTGAAGAGTTAAAAGCCTGCCGGTAGGATGGCTCGGAGCCACATCCGGAGAGGAACACGAGACCCACCAAAAAGATCAATGCCCTGTAGAGGAAAAACGAACCAACACCCTGACTTCCTGAAGTCGGACCTCCCTCCGCGGAGGAATTTTCAATCAACACAAACCCCTCCTTCATTCTCAATGGAACCTCTTTTTCCAAATTCATCCCGGACTCCTTCAAAAATTGTCTATAGCGATCACTTCCAACAAAACAGACAAGTGACGGCGAAAGAATAGATCAGCTCCAACCCTCTGTCTATCCATCGAAAGTAGGGGGATTGTATTTAGGGAAATTTGGGCCATAATTTGGCTGGATTTTTATTAATATTCATGATGATCGAGAAAATAGGGAAGCTTCATTCAGTCGGGAGCGATTCGGTCATTATGTGGTTCCAAACAGGCCACATCATGGAGAAGTAGAGGTACTTCGATGAACACCGCGATGGAGCTACCATCAAAAGACTATCAGACTCTTCTCAATCTTATTTGCCGGCTTCACAACGCGAAAAGTTCTCACGCCCTGTTTCTAGAAATATGGGATTCCCTCCAGAACGCACTTGAACTCACAACCGGTGTCTTCATCCCTGCCGACATGGAAACGGGAGATCTACTCTTGGATGGAGCCCAGATTTTCGATCATCCTTCCCAATACTTTCTGGAATATGTCCTTCACTTCTCTTCCCTTGATCCCATTTTTTCCTCCGGGTGGTTCCGAGGTTTTTCAAATGATGTCACACGGCTTTCGGATCTGGTTTCTCCCGACTGGTTCGATACATCCCCCTACGCCCAGGATTTGCTGAAGCGCGCCCAGATCTCCCACATTCTCGCATCCAACCTGGGCTTTGAGGGAAATCCCGTGGGGCTCCTAAGACTCCATCGCCAAAACAGGGAAAAAGCTTTTACCCAGAGGGACATTTTGTTTCTGAAACTGCTGGCGCCCCATCTTTCCCAGACGATCGCCCGGTTCAGGGAACCATCCATCCCGGAATATTCTCCAAAAACCGGGATCATGGTGATCCAGGAGGGCCATTCCATTTTCTGGGGCAATAAACTGGCCAAACAGATCTGGGGAGATCGCAGTGCGCACGACATCCCCCCCTCCGAAGGCGATCTTCCAAGCATCATCAACACATGTCAAGATC
>JAKAYF010000104.1 GCA_021816465.1 Nitrospirota bacterium | reverse complement strand
TCTCAAGCCCGTTTCTCCTGTCAAAAATGCGACCACACCATGAATGCGGATCTCAATGCCGCGTTAAACATTGCTCAAAAGGCGAAAATCAACCCGCCTATCGCAGTCTGAATTGAATGCTTGAACTTCCAACCCCCCACTACACCAAAAGCTTAGTGGTGGGTAGTTGATGTTTTCTGTAAATCACTGCAACGGGGGCTACCATCTCGATACAGACGGATAACCTTCAGGATTATTCCGGGGATGGCTTATCAACCTCAGAGGCACTCCGGCTCCTTGAGAGGTACGGTCCTAACCGCGCAGAGGTTCTTTCCCGTCCCATTTTTACCCGTATTTTTTTCCTGTTTTGGTCACCAGTTCCATGGATGCTCGAAGTTGCGGTCATTCTGGAATTTTCCCTCAATAAATATCTTGAAGCTTCCATCATCCTTGTTCTTCTCTTCTTTAATGCATTCCTTGGTTTTTTTGAAGAAAGCCAAGCTCAAAAAACACTTTCCGGGCTACAGTCAAAGCTTGCAGTCAATGCATCTGTTTTCAGGGATCATGAGTGGCGTATCGAGTCCGCTTCGATCCTTGTTCCCGGTGACATTATCAGGATTACCATGGGTTCTGTCGTTCCTGCGGACGTTGTTTTTCTTGAAGGGGAACTTCTTCTCGATGTTTCGCTCTTAACCGGTGAGTCTGTCCCGAAAGCTGTTTCAGCGGGGGAAAACGGTTACTCCGGTTCTCTTGTCCGTCGCGGTGAAGCACTGGCCAGGGTTGTCAACACGGGATTTAATACCCGCTTTGGAAAAACAATCGAGCTTGTCAAGGCAGCTTATGTTGAGAGTGCAGAGGAAAAAGCAATCCTCCAGGTTGTCAGGAACCTGTCCTTTGTCAATGGAGCAATTTTTTTCGTTATCATGTTTTTTGACCACTCAATTCCTGCATCTGAAGTTCTTCCTCTTTTGCTGATCGTCCTTCTCGCTTCAATCCCTGTCGCTTTGCCGGCAACATTTACTCTTGCAGCTTCTTTTGGTGCCAGACTGCTTGCAGAGAAAGGAGTTCTTCTGACGAGGCTTTCTTCGTTGGAGGAAGCTGCTTCGATGGATATTTTATGTGCCGATAAAACAGGGACCTTGACCAAAAATGAATTAAACTTTGTTGCCGTTTTGCCATTCGAGCAAAATCGTCCGGAAGATGTTCTCAAAATGGCTGCAATGGCAAGTAACGAGGGCGGGCAGGATACTGTGGACCTTGCTCTTCGAAGGGAGGCAGAGAGACAAAACCTTCTTCCAGAAAGTTCAAGGCTTGTTCATTTTGTCCCATTCGACTCCCAGACTAAAACGGCCCGTGCGACGTATCTTGATCAGTCGGGTGTGGAGGTGACAGTCGAGAAGGGAGCCGTTCCCGCTATTTTAAAAAAAAATGCATGCTCTCCAGATGCAGTCGATCTGGCAGAGAAATGGCAGGGAGCGGGGTACCGTGTCCTGGCCGTTGCCAGAAGTGTTGCGGGTGAGGGATCGGTTGCCGGTTTAATTGTCCTGACAGACCCTCCCAGAGAAGATTCTCCAAAGTTGATCCACGAGCTATCCACGATTGGCATCCGGACGGTGATGGTTACAGGAGATTCTCCAAGGACCGCCTTGCACCTGGCAAAGGATGTGGGCATTGCCGGGGATCTTTTCCCTCAATCATCGATATCTGAAGAGATGGCTCCAGGCTCCTATGGTGTTTATGCCGGGGTGTTGCCTGAAGACAAGTTCAATCTGGTCAAGGCTTTTCAGCGGGATGGACATGTTGTGGGAATGTGTGGGGATGGTGTGAATGATGCACCTGCTCTCAGGCAGTCACAGATAGGGATATCGGTGATGTCTGGAACCGACGTTGCCAAGTCGGCGGCAGGAATTGTTCTGACCAGGCCGGGACTTGAAGGAATCCTTGAAACAGTGCTGGAAGGCCGGAGAATTTTCCAGCGAATCCAGACTTATACCTTGAATTCAATTATGAAGAAGGTTGTGACGGTCTTGTTCCTTGGAATAGGGCTGATCATTACGCATCATGCAATTCTTACACCGCTCCTGATGGTCTTGATTCTGGTTGCCGGAGATTTTCTGACGATGTCATTGAGTACCGATAATGTGGCGGGATCAAGATACCCGAACGTCTGGAAGGTGCAATCCCTGACGATTGCAGGGATCCTTTTGGCCTTGTTCTTTTTATTGTTTGCGACATCGGTTCTTCTGGTAGGGGTTAACCTATTTCATCTTCTCCCGAATGACACTCCCTCTCTGGTGTTTCTGACACTTGTTATGGGAAATCAGGCAACGATTTATGCTATCAGGGAGAAAGGTCGCTTTTTTGAGTCACTTCCAGGCAAATGGCTACTTGCTTCATCCGTTCTTGATCTATCAGTCGCAGTGGGGTTGGTTCATGATGGGATTTTGATGGCACCTCTTTCTGACCAACTTGTTGGTATAGTATTTTTGATGACCTTTTGTTATCTGATTATCCTGAACATTTTCAAAAAAGTGATTTTTAAATGGTATTCCGTTGAGTGATCACTTAATGGGGGCGCTGTGGTGTTACAAAAACAAACAAATTGCGAGTCACGGCCATGTCAAAGTCAGCCGCACTCAGCCTGCCCTGTGAGTGGGCGCGCCAGCTTTAGAAAATAGGGCTGGCTTTTTCCCTTCGACTTCTGTATTCTCGCTCCATGGATCCTTCTTTCGACTCC
>JAKAYF010000005.1 GCA_021816465.1 Nitrospirota bacterium | reverse complement strand
GCCGAGGAGGAAGAACCGGTGCTGCTCGCTGTTTTAGTGGAAGTGGATGGCGAGCTGGAGGCAGTCGTCACCGGTGTTGAAGTCGAGCTGGAAGAGCCGGACCTGCTTGCTACCCTGAGGGAGCCGCTAGCAGAGCTGGTGCTGCTCGCTGTTTTGGTGGAAGTGGATGGCGAGCTGGAGGCAGTCGTCACCGGTGTTGAAGCCGAGGAGGAAGAACCGGTGCTGCTCGCTGTTTTAGTGGAAGTGGATGGTGACGTGGAGGTCGTTGTCACCGGTGTTGATGTCAATTTTTTGAGAGATGCTACGTCCAGTTTATAATCTTTCTCATTCTTCATGATATCTTTGATATCGGCAGACCTTTCGGTAACATCTTTTTTGATCTCCGACTTCATTTTCATCACTGATTGTCGTTCTTTTTTTAAATCAGCCTTGAGCTTTCCGATATCTTTTCTATCAGCAAGGATATCGGCTTTCTGATCATCCCTGTCATCTTTTTTCATGTTGGAGCGAAGATCAGCCTGAAGCCTTCTGAGCATGTCTCGCGTTTTATCCTCTTTGCTCATCATTTTTTGTAATGCAAGCTTGTTCCTGAGAATATCAACTTGCAGGTATGTGGCAACTTTTTTGTCAAGGGTAATATCCTTTTTGTCTTTTGCGATATCTGCTTTTATCGACGAAGCAGAAGGAGTGCTGGGAGACGGCGATACTGATGATGAAGGCGATGCTGATGATGAAGTGGAGGTTGTGCTACCTGTTGTGCTCGCAACTGTTCCACTGGTTCCTGAAGAAGGTGATGCTGTTGAGGATGTTGAGCCAACTGTCGGTATGGCAACACTTGTACCACTGGAAGTTCCGGTTGTTGCGGCATAAGCATTTCCAGAAACAAGAATTCCCACTATAGCTGTTGCCATTCCTGCATTTCCAATGGCGACTGAAATGGATCTTTTTGATTCTTTTTTCATTCTTTCACTCCTTGCTTTAAGGTTGGGAAAGTTTATGGAACAGATAGAGTCATCTCCCCATGGATATGACTCCGTTGTGCTGTTCCTTAGACGCTGTTTCCAGCGTGCTTTCAGAATACAGATTGGGTGGCATGGGGTCTGTGGGATGGATCAAGTATGAAATTGACACGACTCACGGCACTTGTTGACTAGAGTCACATCATTTGAAGGCTTCTGTGCGGATTTTTTGAGATGATATGCGATAAAAACGTTGTTGGTGTGCGATTTTATCATGCTTGGGGCAGAGTATCCCTCCTGGACGGTTTTTCATTAGGAGAGGGATGAATGGTTTAACAGGCACAGAGCAGGTTGTCAGAGAAATTCTTTTGTAAGACGAGGTTCGTAATCTGCTTTGATTTTAGCGGTTTTATGTGGTCTGAGTGTAGAAAAAGAAGAAGATCCTCTTTGAGAGGATAGATGTGGTGCGCCTGACTGGAATCGAACCAGTGACCTACAGCTTAGAAGGCTGTTGCTCTATCCGATTGAGCTACAGGCGCCAGAGAGAGATTAGTGACACATTACAAAGCTGAATGCATGGCGAACAGGATGGACTGCATCATGAACCATTGGAAGAGGTGCGAACAAGAGTAAATAGAGGGTCACGGGTACCCATATCCCGAGTAGGCCAGCGGTCAGAACTTTTACCCAAAGACTGACATCCGATTTTGTTCCTGCTACATGACCTAAAACTACCTGCTGATTTTCCAATCCAATCCCCCTCAAGAAGAGGCCCATCACTTGATGGGCCTCCGTTTTTTATCGATGATCTTTTTTCTATGGTCATTGCAGCTAATCAGCGATTCTTAATGGCTTTCGCATCCTCTATCAAGAGGGGTGTTGTCAGTGGTCTCTACTGCCTTCACAAGATGATTGGCAAGAAGATATGCCTCGACTTCTTCACCGCTTACATCGGCAAGAACCTTACCATTAACTTCCACTGTCGGGGACATGCGCTGGCCGGATTTCCGAACCATTTCCGAGTAGGCCATTGGATCCGCAAGAATGTTGACATCTTCAAATTCAATATCATATTTTCTGAAAACCGCCCTGACACCACCACTCCAGCCACATGTTGGTTTCAGGTAAGCCTTCACCGTCAGTTTTTCCGTTTTTGTTTCCATATCAGAACCCTCCTTAGTTCATTGTATTCTACATCAGTCAGACCCGGTTCTCAAGAGCCGCCATTAAAAGGATCTGGTTGATTCTTATGGGGATCGACCGGGACAAGAGGTATGAGCATCAAGGTTGTTGGCGAGTCTTCTCCGTCAGGATCAAGGTCGGGTATTTGACTCAATATATGCTTCAAGCGGGTAGGGTGATATTTTAAAGACCGTTACCAGGTGGTTTTCTTTCGCAATATTGTCGGACAGGGCCATGCGAATCATCTCTCTGGTCAAAAAAGGGGCTGGAAGAATTTTTTCCTGAAAAAAAGCGGAAATGGAAAGCATTGATGGAGGCTGTGACACAATGAATGCATTCACTTTTAATGAGGACTTGATTGTTTCCATCAGCTCCCTGTAGGTATAGATCCTTGGTCCGCCGATTTCCAGAATGGTTGGCTTGATGGTTCTGTCTGCGGACAGTGTTGCAAGAGTGGCGGCCAGATCACCGACCCATACTGGGTGGATGAGGTTTTTTCCGCTCCCGATCAGAGGGAGAATATGCAGTCCTCTCGCCAGACCGGCAAACAGGTTGATGAATTTGTCCTGTCTTCCAAAAACAACACTCGGTCGGACAATCGAAACATCAAGTCCTGAAGAAAGAATCTCGTCTTCCATGATCGCTTTGGTTTTATGGTATCGGGAAGCAGCGCTGTGGGATGTGCCAATTGCAGAGACCGCAATAACGGTTTCCACTCCGGCCATCTTGGCTGCCTTCAACATTGCTTTTGTGCCCTGAACGTGTACTTTTTCATAAGTTTGGGATCTGGTCTCTGCAAGAATTCCGGTCAGATGAAAAATGGTGTCGACTCCGGCTAGGGCAGCAGAAAGGTCGGCGGTGGAGGAAATATCACCGGTAAAAGACTCGACCCCAGCAGGCAGGGGAAATGAGGGCTCTTTTCGGGAAAAAAGGCGAATGCGTCCGGTAAATCCGCCAGATCGCAACTGTCCCATCAACGCCCGGCCGATAAATCCTGTTCCACCTGTCAATAGTGCCGCCTGCATCTTAAGCCCTCCTCCGTGCATGTCCCAGATTTTTGGGTGACAGTGCGGTTAGTTCTTCAACAACGGATGGAAATACCTCCTGAAAGCGCCTTATATCCGAAGGTTCTGTGTTCCATGACAGTGAGACAACCACCGATCCCTGTCCCAACAGGGCTGAAATCTCCAATGCTCTGAGGACATGGGAGACTTTCAATGATTGTGAAGAGCATGAGGATCCTGTTCCTGTCTGGATATTTTTGGCATCAAGCTTGGAAACGGCCGCCTGACCATCGATTCCCGGAACAAGCATATTGATAATCCCCGGAATTCGTGGTTCGTCATGCGCTGGTATAACGCCCTGTGGGAACGTATTTTTGAACCATGTGAAAAGATCCCTTGTCAGGCTGTCGATTTTTTCCCTTTCGTCATCAACATGCTCGTTCCAGTGTTGAATGGCTTTTTTCCAGCCTTCGGCGAGAAAAACGGGGATGAGACCTCCACGGCGGCCGTTTTCCTGTGAGCCCCCGAAGATCAGGGGTTTGATCCTGATGCCTTTTCGAACATACAAGGCGGAGATTCCTGGAGGTCCCCCCATTGATGCCGATGAGATCGTCATCATGTCAATGGGCAGTTCCCTGATCTTGATCCGCTCCGTTTTCTGGGCGGTGACAAAGTCAATGTGAAAAACACCCCCCGAGTTGCGGATGCTTTCTCCGATTGTCCGGACCGGACTGATGATGCCGACTTCTGCATCGGCCCATGTAAAAGAGGCGAGTGTGCGTGGGGAGTTTTCCTGACTCATCATCTCAATAGGTCCCTGAGACTTGATCCGTAAAAGTTCAAACGGCAGGTGATCTCGTCTGGCTCTTTCAGCCATGGCATTGATTGCCGATATGTGGTTGGTTTTCCCTCCCACAAGTTTTGCAAAAGAAGCCGTATTTCCAAGGTCTGCCCCGAGGATGGCCCATGTGTTGGCTTCAGATGCGCATGACGTGAAAAAAATTTCAGACGGTTCGGCACCGATCATCTTTGCCACCTCCGCCCGGGAGGATTCAAGTGACTCTGCATAATGTCGTGCGGAGGCATATCGGGCATCAGGGTTTGCCAAGGATAAAAGACTTTCTGCCATGACTTCCCGAACGCCAGGGCGCAGAGGCGTCATGCTGTCTCCGTCAAGGTGGGTCATTGTGGCGCCATGGTGTTTGTATTCAGTCAAGATCGCTCCTCAAGCTTAAAATAAGAGGTGTTGGAAGCTGGACCATTGCCGAGTAGGCCGGATGGTCAGATAAAAGGAAAACCTTTTCGCCTTCACTCAAGTTTTTGAGGAGAGATGCACCCTGATTACCCAATGGAAATCTGATGTAATGCACTGAGCTCATTTTTGAATCATCAGAGCGGTCTGATTCAAAAATGGCACTGATTTTTCCGGAAGGGAAGAGAAGGTGGACAGACGGCTGTCGATCAAGACCACGAAGTCTCTCAAGTGTTTCCTGTATTTTGTCTTCGCTGGTGATTTCGATGAATAACACTGCGCTGAGTTCGCAAGGTCCGGGAATGAGTTCATTGTAGGTGTCAACTTCTTCCTGGATCTTCTTGGGATCGCTGATTCCCTCCACGAGAAGCATTTCCTGGATCTGAAAGAGTACCGTTGCATGATTTTCAAAGACGATTCGCAGTAGGGGACCGAGATTGATTGACCGGTCTTTCTTGATGGAAATAATACTTTTTCTATACTCCGCTCGTTTCTGGCTGTAAAGATCATTAGGAATAATCTCGGCCGGTGATACTTTTTTCATGGATTGTTTTTCCCTTTTTCTATGTTCTTCATGTTGGCGGTTTTTTCGATTCCATCAGGGAGACTGCTGTATTGTATTTGACGGGTTTTCTCCTGCACTGGTCCAGCCGTTCCTTGACAGACATTTAGTTATTCCACGTATTATCATCATCGAAGTTGATGCCCGGGATCAATCCAGAAGGCCGTTGTCGATAAATGTGATGGCGCTCCGGGTCTCCCGTGCCATCATGTATATAATCAGGAAACCATTCTCCCAGGAGTAATAATGCCGGACAAATCTTCTCCATTTTATTTAACAGATGCTCAAATTTCCGGTTTGCTCGACTCATCCAGGACAATTGCTGTTGTGGGGATAAGCGACAAGCTGGGGCGTCCATCGCTTACGGTTACCAGTTATCTCAAGGATCATGGTTACGATGTCTGGCCGGTCAATCCGCTTTTAAAGGAAGTTGGACATGTCCCCTGCTACCCGGATCTTCTCTCGTTGCCGGGAGTGCCTGATCTTGTTGTCGTGTTCCGGAAAGCTGCAGATATTCCAAATGTCATTGATGAAGCCATTCAGGCAAAGGTATCCAAAGTCTGGATCCAGGAAGGGATCGAAAGTCCTGAGGGCTGGGAAAAAGCCAAATCGGCCGGGCTGTCGATCGCAATGAATATTTGTATCATGAAAGAGTACATGCGTTTGAAGGCTTCGGGGGGCGGTACCCTCAGTTCCACCAAAACTCAGTAACAATCAGTGATCAATCTGGATCCCATCAGCCAGGCTGTGCAGGGGTCCAGATTGTTATTCCTGACATCTTTCAGAAATGCAGGAAAATAAGCCATCCATAGAGAGCAGAAAGTGTTAGAAACAGGACTGGAACAGTTACGATGACACCTACTTTGATGTATTCCCCGGTTGAAATCTTTTCCCCTTTTTTTTCCAGGACATGAAGCCATAAAAGTGTTGCCAGACTGCCAATCGGTGTCATTTTAGGACCAAGATCGCAGCCGATAATATTCGCATAAATCATGCTTTCCTTGATAAGCGGGGACAGGTGCAATGCCTGCTGGATTCCAATGGCTCCGATCAAAACGGTCGGAAGGTTATTCATTCCTGCAGACAAGAAGGCAAACATGAATCCACTGCCAATGGTGGATACAAAACTTCCTTCAGCTGCCATTGAAGTGAGCAGTCGTCCTACTTCCATGGTGAGACCCTGATTCTTCAAACCATAGACCACAAGATACATTCCCAGGCTGAAAAGGACGATCTGCCAGGGTGCTTCTTTTAAAACCTTTTTGATTGGAATAACAGCTCCTTGCCCTCCCTTCCACCATCTTCCTGCGATTGCGAGCCAGATGATGGCGGCGATACCTGTGACCACTGACACCGGAATTCTGCTGCCTGCGGTTATGAAGTAAGTTGTTAGCAGAAGAAGCAGTAGTGGAAATGTTGCCCTGAAGAGCAGTCGGTCATGGATTCTGGTTGATGGATCGGGAAGCTCAAGCGCAGAGTATGTTGCAGGGAGAGATTTTCTGAAATAGATCCACAACGTCAGAAGTGTTGCTCCCAATGCGGCGAAGTTCACAGGAATCATGACTTTTGCATATTCACCGAAGCTTTTATGAAAATAATCGGCTGACAGAATATTGACAAGATTTGATATGACGAGGGGGAGACTTGTTGAGTCAGCGACAAATCCTGTTGCAAGAATAAAGGCCATGGCACCTTTTGGGGAAAATCCAAGTGAAAAAAGAACGGAAAGGACAATGGGTGTCAGAATGAGGGCCGTTCCGTCATTTGCAAAAATAGCGGATACGCTTGCCCCCAGCAAGATGATAAGAAGAAAAAGTCTTGTCCCATTTCCTTTTCCCCAAATTGCGACATGGATTGCACACCAGGCAAAAAATCCGGCTTCATCAAGGAGAAGAGAAATGACGATCAGCCCGATAAAGGTGATTGTGGGATCCCAGATGATTGACCAGACAAGGTGGATGTCTTTTGGTTGAACGACTCCAAAAAGAAGAGCCAGTCCGGCTCCCGCAAGGGCGCTCCATCCAATACCGAGTCCGCGAGGTTGCCAAAGAACAAAAATCAGGGTCAAGACAAAAATAAGTACTGCGGTGATCAAGACTGCTCCTGCTTTAAGGCCACAAGGCTATGATGTCTGGGGATCCGGGAAAGTCACTGGTTTGTATCGGGATTTAATCCGGCATGAGATGAATTCACTGATCATAAGATATTTTTTTTCCCTTATCCATAAAGAACGTGGATCCTGTTCTGGTGGGGAGGGCGAGGTTTTTCATGATGGGCCCGAAGGCCCAAGAGGCTTGTTGTTCGGGCTATCTGTCGTACAGGATCTCCTGGAGTGTTTTTAGAAGAGTTTGGCATTCTTGATCTGTCCCAATCGTTATGCGAAGGAATTGTTCAATTTTCTGGTCTGAAAAATGTCTGACCAGAATGCCTTTTTCCCGCAATAGCTGCTGGAGTTTTTTTCCTTGGTGATACGGGTGGCGGACAAAAAGAAAATTGGCTTTTGAGGGAAGTACAACAAAGCCCATATCCTGCAGCTTTTGGGACATGAATTCTCTCGATGCAATGATCTTTTGTCGGGTTTGATCGAAATAGTCCCTGTCCAGAATCGATGCGGTAGCGCCTGTTATGGCCAAACGGTCGAGTGGGTAAGAGTTGAAACTGTTTTTGATTCGTTCAAGCCCTTCTATAAGGGATGGGGAGCCAACTGCAAATCCGACTCGGAGACCGGCAAGGGATCGGGACTTGGAAAGGGTCTGGACTACCAGCAGATTCTCAAAATCTTTTATTAATGAAATTGCTGATTCTCCGCCAAAATCGATATAGGCTTCATCGATTACAATGACCGAATCCCGGTTTTTTGAAAGAAGCTCCCGGATCTCGGATGTCGGGCGAAGGCATCCGGTCGGCGCGTTTGGGTTGGGGAAGATAATCCCTCCATTCGTCCGGAAATAGTCCTCGATTTTAATCTGAAAGTCATCCCCAAGCGGAATTTTCTCGAATGAAACATCATAGAGTAAGCAGTAGACCGGATAAAAGCTGTAGGTGATGTCGGGGAAAAGGATTGGAAGGTCGTGTTTTAGAAGTCCTTGAAAAATATGAGCCAGTATTTCATCGGAACCATTGCCTCCGACAAATATGTGATCCACCGGAATTCCGTAAAAAGCCGAGACAGCTTCTTTCAGAACGTCTGCGTTTGGGTCCGGATATAAACGCAGACGTTCCATTTCAGCGATCATCGCTTCTTTGACCTTCGGGGAAGGGGGGTATGGATTTTCATTCGTGTTCAGCTTGATGAAATTTTGCTGTTTTGGCTGTTCTCCCGGAATATAGGGGGTCAGTCTATTGATCAATGGACTCCAGTAACGACTTGTCAAAGCAATCTCCAGAGGTTTGGAATAATCATGTTCTTTCAGGCGCTGAATCTTCTGCGGGTTCCGAATTGTACCCTGACACTGAATTTATCTAAAGAGGGCTTGGGATGGACAGGATCTAAAAAGGGAGACAATGTTGCCGGAGGTCCTATTGGCCTTTACCATCTCCAGAATTTCCGAATCGTAATTGGAGGTTGAAAAGGTGACAAATGTCTGATGCTCAGACGTCAACGCTCGGTAAAAGTTAAGTTTTTAGATATTTGGATTTGCGTTTTATTCGAGAATTGTCAAAGGGAAGGCTGATTTTTTGAGGGGATGGTCTTAAAAACTGAAGCTAAATATGGCGCGCCTGGAGAGATTTGAACTCCCGGCACTCGGAACCGGAATCCGATGCTCTATCCGGACTGAGCTACAGGCGCACTTTTTACCCCACCATTCTAATGAATCGGGACGGATAGTTCAAGGAGATCAAGCGTTCTTTTTTGAGGACTTTAGTTTTTTTATGTCCTCAAGAACTTGTTTGGCGTGGCGGTCAGGGTCAACATCAAGATATCGTTTGGCAACTCTTCCCTGAGGGTCTATTAAAAATGTGTATCTGTGATCGAATCCCAGAAAGCCCCCAGCAGCACCATAAGTCTTCGCTATTGCACCAGTATGGTCCGCAAGAAGAGGAAAGGGAATATGGTATTTTTTTGCAAAATGCTCCTGGCTTTCCCTGTCGTCCATGCTGACGCCCACGACACTTGCCCCTATCTTTTTTAGCTTCATGATCCCGTCCCGGAATGTACAGGCTTCTGTCGTACATCCAGGTGTGTCAGCCTTAGGGAAGAAATACAAAACAAGCCATTGATTGCGATAATCGGAAAGCTTGTGGATATCGCCATCCTGGTCTTTCCCGACAAAGTCCGGTGCGGGCATTCCCGTCGAGACGGAATCTCCGGCAAGCGCCTGTCTGTCTTGCAGGACAGCTCCAGTGAAAAAAAGTGTTACCGCTACGAATATGGCAAAGATTATCCTGATCCGTTTGGTGTGAAAGCTTTTTATCGTTCTTGGTGGTAGCTGTATCGCTTCCATTTTTCTGGCTCCTTAGGTACTGTTGAAAGTCCATCATTTATCGAGAAGACTGACTGACAGGGATTTTCCTAGAGTCTTGATGCCCACTCTCCCTGGAAAATATCTGTTCTGGAAAGCCCACCGACAACCTTCTGCGGGTCAAGGTCCGATACGACCGGAATGAAATCCAGGTCATGCCGATTCATTCTTCCAATCGCATCTTGAATGGTATCAGACTCCCGGACTGTGATCACCTTGGTAACCATGACCGAATCGATAATCTCTTTTTCCCAGTCCCCTACCTGAATTTTCTCCACATCCTGGACTGATACAATGCCGACCAATGATCCGTTTTTCGACAGGACAGGGTAAGTGCGATGAAAGTACCTCATCAGAAAGTTTTCCCGAAACTGTCCGATGGTAATTCCCGCGGGGACAACAATAACTGTTTTGGACATCGCCTGGAGGACTTTCAGGTGAAATCGTCTCGAGAGGTGAATGTCTTCCCGGTCTCTCTGATGGGATGAGATAGACGTTGCTCCGGAGGTGACGTAAGCAAAGACCGTTGCCATCAGCCCCGGGATGAGATAGGCCGAACTGTGTGTTGATTCGGCGATGAAGACCACCGATGCCAGCGGAGTTTTATAGCCCGCAGCCAGAAATGAGGACATGCCCATGACGACGCCAAAGTCAAAAGGTTCAAGGGATCCGATATTTGCAATCAGGCCCCCTGTTGCGGCTCCCAGGCAGAGGAGAGGAAAAAAGGATCCGCCCATTCCACCTGCCGAGAATGTGAAGATAATCGCCATGGTTTTCAAAAGGAGCAGAAGCAGAAGATTTGAAAAGGTTTCATGGTTTGAAAGGAGATGCTGGATAAATGAATAACCTGGTCCCAATGGAAGGGCTTCTCCAAAGTGTTTCTGGGCGACAAATCCGGTCATTCCCAGAATGGATGCCGCAAGGAAGTTTTTCCATGACAATACGGCTGGGCCTGAAAGGAACCAGACCTTTGTGGTGCGGTAGGCTTTTAAAAAGAGCCTTGCGAGAATACCGCAGAGAGAACCGATGAGAATCGCAATGATGAGATCCCTGGTGTGAAACTGCGTCTTTGCAGCCATTGTAAAAAGAGGGGCAGTCCCCTTGACCGAAACCATTGCGAGGTAGGATGCAACAGAAGCGACAACTGTTGGCAAAAGGGCATTGGGTGCGAGGTCTCCACGAAAAGGAACCTGCAGCATGAAAATGGCTCCCGTCAGAGGTGCCTTGAACATGGCGGAAAGTCCCGCCCCCGCTCCTGCGAGAAGAAGGACTCTCTGGTCTTCGGCCGTTACGTTGAGAAGACTCAGGATCCTTGATGAGAGAGAGCTGACGGCACCTCCTATATAGGTCGATATTCCTTCCATCCCGGCGCTTCCACCGAATCCAAGAGTGCAGATGTAGGCTGGAATCTTGTAAAGGACGCTGGACAGGCGGATCTTTCCCCGAAATTCATGGTAGCTTTTGACAACCTCTTCCGTTCCTCCCATCCCGTCTATTCCGCCTTGAAGCAGGATGACTCTGGTCATGAGAACTCCGATCATGGGAATCAGGATCACGACCCAGGAGTTCTTGAACAAGTGGTTGTAAAGGGTGAGAAAGAGCATGTGATAGACAACAGTTTCGGTGATCGAGACCAAAAATCCTGTCAGAATTCCGATAAGTGCTGAAATAATGAGAATGCTCCAGTAATTACTGACTCTCCTGAGCTCGCCGAGAATGGAGGCGGGTGTCAGCCAGTGTGGAAGGAGGCTTATGAGCTTTGAAAGGGGAATCAAGATTTTCTCATGATAACGACTACGCCAGCACAGATGAGGGTGATTCCTGTCCAGCGCAGGGGAGGGATGGCCTCATGGAGAAAGGCATTAGCAAAAATCGGGGTCAAAATATAGCCAAGAGATGTGAGTGGGATGATAAAAGAAACATCGGATAATGACAGAAGCTCAAGAAGAAATCCGAAATGGACCGCTTCAAAGGCTGTTCCGGATAAGATGGCCGGGGATGTGATGATCGTTTTGACAAGATGACTAACGGCTGTTGACGAAAAAAAGGCATGGAAAGATGAAGAATGTTCAAATCCTTTTCGGATGAGGACAAAGCCGACGGCTTCCGAGATCAGCCCTCCCAAAAGGAGGGAGATCACCCAGGTCATTTTATGTTTCTTCTGGACGGATGGGCTGATCTCAGTCTGGTCATTCAAGATGAAGACACCTCGCTCCGGTTATTTTTTCTTCGGCAAAATCCGGTTACTTCTTTTTTTTCGGTATTGTTCCCCGATATTATAAGCAGAATGTCTGATGAAGTGAACCGGATCATCCTGTCCTCCCTGTCGTACCTTTTTCAAGGTGGCTGGCTTGGGCTCGGAAGTGGACGCTTTTTCTCCCATGGAGAAGCTTTTAGTCAGCGAGCCCTTGATTTCAATGTAAGGGCAGGTTGTTGTATCTTCTCGGAAGGACTTTTCGATATTGTGTTTCTGACTTTCGAGAGAGTCTGTTTTTGTTGTCCAAACCTTGATGAATGATCTTGTCCGGAGGAAGTATGAAGACCCGTTCCAGTCTGTCTTTCCTGAAGGTTCTCACGATTTTTACATTCCTTTTTTCTTCCCTTGTTTTTTTGCCATATTCCTGGGCTGCAGGTGCGTTGGTTCCTCTTCCGCCTAATCCGGATATCCCGTCAGGAAATCTTGAAACACCACAGAAGGTCCTGCTGGGAAAAACACTGTTCTTTGACCCGAATCTTTCGGCCAATGGCCGGATCAGTTGCGCATCCTGCCATGTTCCCTCCAGGGGTTATGCCGATCCTCGTCCTGTTTCGATCGGAGTCGGAGGAAAACATGGTACCAGAAATGCTTCATCAGCATTAAACGCTGCTTATTTTTCCCGTCAGTTCTGGGACGGTCGTGCCGGCAGTCTTGAGGAGCAGGCCATCGGTCCACTGACCAATCCTGTCGAGATGGCGAATACTTCTAATAGAAGTGTTGTTCGCAGACTGGAAAAAAAGGCTCATTATCGCCGAGCTTTTCAGGAGGTGTTTGGCGGGCCGGTTTCAATCGATCGTATTGCCAAGGCTATTGCGGCCTACGAGCGGACTCTGGTGACACCCATGTCGGCCTATGACCAGTTCATGATGGGAAACAAGTCGGCTCTGACGCCTCAGGAAAAGCGTGGCTTTGCTCTTTTCAAGGGCAAGGGAAGATGTGTTTTGTGTCATAATGGTGCATTGCTCAGCGATCAGGGATATCATAACCTTGGTGTGTCCGGATCAAAGGATGTTGGTCGGTATGCGATTTCTCATGATCCTGTCGACAAAGGCCGTTTCAGAACTCCCGGGCTCAGGAATGTTGCCCTTACGGCTCCATATATGCATGATGGATCTGTGAAAACCTTGATGGATGTTGTTGAGTTTTACAATCAGGGTGGTGGGAAGAGTGCTTATCCCAAAGACGCCCTCTTGATCCCCCTCCATCTGTCCAAATCGGATGAGAGGGATCTCGTCGCGTTTCTGAATGCACTGACAGGCGAGACAAAGCATGAAATGTCGATGAAATAGTTTTTGCAGTTTGGTTTGAATGTTTTTGACAATCTTTTAAAACTGGCCATGATTAACGACTGAGGAGGGTTCAATGTCTCAACTGATCGGAACTGCAGCGCCTGATTTTACAGCTCAGGCGGTTATGGGTGATGGGTCCATCAATGAAAAATTTCATTTTTCTCAGTACCTGAAGGGTTCTATTGGTGTCCTTTTCTTTTGGCCGCTTGATTTTACTTTTGTGTGTCCCACTGAAATCATTGCCTTTGATCATAGGCTTGCCGAATTTGAAAAACGTGGCGTAAAGGTTGTCGGTGTCAGCGTTGACTCTGTCTTTACCCATGTAGCATGGAGAAATACACCTGTGGACATGGGTGGGATAGGCCCTGTGAAATTTCCGATCGTGGCGGATCTTTCCAAGTCCGTTTCTCGAGCCTACGGGGTTTTGTTAAACGATGAGGTGGCGTTAAGAGGCACCTTTTTGATCGATGCGAAAGGGATGATCCGGCATCAGCTTGTCAATGATCTGCCTCTTGGAAGGGAAATTGGTGAAACACTGCGAATGGTGGATGCGCTTAAGTTTCATGAAGAACATGGTGAGGTTTGCCCGGCCGGATGGCAAAAAGGGCAGGATGCCATCAAGGCGACAGAAGCAGGTATCAAGAGTTATCTGAAGGACCATGCTGCTTCATTGTAGTTTTGGTGACAGTGTTTGTTCAGGATGGGGCAATCAGGCGCTTTGGGCCTGGTTGCCCCATTGTTCTATCGTGAAGCCTGGATCTGACTAATTGGTTGGTTTGCTTTTTTCGATAACCAGGGAAGGTGGTATTGCTTGGCTTACATGACAACGACAGGCGGGCAGTTTTCAGAAGATACTGCTGCTATCAACTCCTATCTTGAAAATATAGACGTTTACCTTGCGAAATGGCCGATTCCGGAATCACCTGAAGTCTCAGCACTTCTTGAAAAGCCTTCTCTGGACGAGCCGGAGAAAGAGGCTCTCCTGAAAGGATTTGATGAGGCCTTTCTCCGGCTTCAAAAAGAGATGAATATGAAGAGCCGGGACTTGATCGTCCTTCATCCCGGGACGCCTGGCCTCAATGAGCTTCTTGACCGTTTTGCTCCTTGTCACACGCATGATGATGAGGAAGTTCGCTATATCATTGATGGAGAAGGGGAATTTGGCTTTGTTTTCCCCTCTGGGGAACAGGCACTGCTAAAAGTGGTGCAGGGAGACTTCATTCGCATCCCCAAAAATACGGAGCATTGGTTTGTGCTGACGCAAAGCAGGCGAATCAAGGCGATCCGTTATTTTTCGGACACATCGGGATGGGTTCCCAAGTATACCGCTTCAAAGGTCAGAATCTCTTGAAAGCCCGGGACTTGATTATTCGAGTGACCTATCGGTTCCCGGCAGGAACAGATCTTGCAAAACTGGCAAGGATGGTTGCTGTCGGGCAGTCTGCCGGGACATGGAGTCCAAAGTACGAGGACAGGAAAGATCGTCTTTCCGGTCATATGGCGGAGATTATCGATCTTGTCCCTCATGAATCGGGTGGGGGACTGGCGGTCATTGACTACCCCGTCTCCAACTGTCCTGATTCAACCGGATCCTTGCTCACAGCCATCATGGGGAAGTACTCGATGGCGATCCCGATGAAAGTGATCGATCTGGTCCTCCCGGAGGGCTATGGTGTTCCCCCCGCTTTTGGTATCGATGGAATCCGTCGCTCTCTCGGAGTCTTTGATCGTCCGCTTTTAATGGCCATCTTCAAGCCTTCTCTCGGTTTGACAGCATCTGAACACGGCGAGATCTTCAGGGAAGCCGCTTTTTCCGGAATCGACCTGATGAAGGATGACGAGATCCTTCCGGATATACCGGAGTGTTCAGCCCTTGATCGACTTACCACTGTGCGCACTGTTGTCGATGAGATCTGGAGGACTCAGAAACGAAGGGTTCTCTATGCAGTCAATCTTTCCGGCCGCGCAGATGAGATTCTTCGAAAGGCGAGAGTTCTTGTTTCGGAAGGGGCGAATGCGTTGCTTTTGAACGTTCTGTCTTACGGGTATCCTGTTTTGGAGGCGTTGGCAGCGGATCCTCTCGTCAATGTTCCCATTTTTTGCCATCCGGCCCTGTCGGGTGTGTTTACCGGCCCCTCCGATCACGGTTTTTCTTCACGTGTCGTTCTTGGAACTCTTATGGCCCACGCCGGGGGGGATGCTGTGCTTTTCCCCACCCGTTTCGGAAATTTTCCCGTTTCCCCCGAAGAGGAGTCCGACCTGGTCGATACACTTCATCGATCTTCGGTTTTCCCCGTCCCTTCCGGTGGAGTGACCCCGTTGTCGGTTCTTCCCTTGTGCCAGACGTACGGAAAAGAAATAATCATCAATGCGGGTACAGCGATCATGGACCATCCGGAGGGGGTTTCGGCCGGTGTAGGGGCATTCGTAACTGCATTGTCAGACGCCGGATGGAAGCAGGAGTCTGCATTGCCTTTTCAAAAGAGGGGAGATTAGGACACGATGTCGGACAAGTGGGTCGTCCTTTGCGATTTTGATGGAACTATTACCTTTGATGAGACATTCGTGGAAATCCTTACTCGATTTGCCCCCGACCTTTCATCGGAGCTTATTCCCAGAATGTACAACTTGAGCCTGACCCTTAAAGAGGGGGTTCGCACGATTATGGAATCCATCGAGAGCATTCATTATTCCGAAATGCTTGAAATGATTTCCAGGGCTCCCATTCGGAAAGGCTTCAATGAAATGCTTGGGATGATGTCCTCGTGTCAGATTCCTTTTCTGATCGTAACCGGAGGGGTGTCGGAGTTTGTCCGGGCGGCACTCAAAGAGAAACCCGAAGGGGTTTTGTCCATTTACGGGATGACGGTTGACTATTCCGGCCCTTATTTGAAGGTTGACTCGCCTTTGCAAAGCGACTCGGAGCTTGTCTCAAAGGTTCGTCTTCTGGACCAGTTCCCGGGAGCCCGTTCCGTTTGCATCGGAGATTCTGTAACCGATTTGCAGCTGGCTCTCCGATGTGATTTTGTGATTTCCAGAGGAAGATTGTCCTCCTATCTTTTAGAGCGGAATGTTCCGTTTTTTCCGTTTGAGGATTTTTTTGATGTGTCCAGAATTTTGGAGAACCTTATTTGCAAACCTCAATGGAGATCTCTTGAACGATCCTGACTGGAAACTTAAAAAGACTGACTTGATCAGGGTTGCTGCCCATTTTTATCAGAAGGGGTGGATGGTCGGGACCTCTGGAAATTTATCGGTGAGGGTTTCCCCCGATACGTTTTTGATTACTGCAAGCGGTCGCCCAAAAGGTTTGCTTTCTGAAGACGATCTGGTCGTTATCAGGGGATTGGGGAGATTGCCGGAGAATTCTTCTGAGCGTCCAAGACCATCGGCCGAGGTCTCGATTCATCAGGCGGTCTATGCCTGTGTGGATGATGCGAATGCCGTTTTTCACATCCATTCGGTTGAGTCGAATATCGTATCGGAATGGGCAGTTGACCACTCGCTTCTCTTGCCGCCCCTTGAAATGATCAAGGGATTCGGAGTGATCGACCCATCTGTGGGCTATCGGATCGATCTCCTGGAGAATCATCTGGATGTTTCCAGAATAGCTCTTGATCTGAAGGATCTCCTCTCTGATCCCGTTCGGGTGAGTAAAAATCATCTTCCGGCATTTCTGATCCGTCATCACGGTTTGACGGTTTGGGGTAGGGATGTGATGGATGCATTTCACAAAATAGAGCTCCTGGAATATGTTTTCCGGTTTATGGTTACCTCAAGGACAACCGATCCAGCGCTATCTTCAGGTTCAAATTGAGTATGAGTATAAATTGCGACGTTCTGGTCGTCGGAGGAGGAATATCGGGTATCGCTGCAGCCATGGAGCTCCATAAGTCGGGAAAGAAGGTTCTTCTCGCTGAAGCACGTGGATATCTTGGGGGGGCGATCCGGACGGTTGAGGATAGCGGCTACCTGCTTGAAATGGGGCCGAATTCAATGATGCTGGGGACAGAAGATCCAATCAATGTCTGGCTTGACCAGCTTGGGCTCTCAGGCAATCTTTTAAAGGCTTCTCCCGATTCACAAAACAGGTATGTCTGGATTCGGGGAAAGTTGTTTCCCGCTCCATTATCCCCTTCTTCTTTCCTGACGACACCCCTTTTTTCCCTCAGAGAAAAAATACGTGTGGCTCAGGAGCTATTTATTCCTCAAGGTTCAGGCTTGCCGGATGGTTCAGATGAAACAGTCGGTCATTTTGTTCGCCGACGTTTAGGTGACGGATTCCTTGAGAAATTGATCGACCCTTTCGTCAAGGGGGTATATGCATCTCATCCTGATCTACTCTCGGTCGAGTCTGCCTTTCCTCTGCTCTCAAAACTTGAGAAGGAGCATGGGGGCTTGATTCGTGGGGCCATACATCTTTCAAGGACGAAAAGAAGAAAAGGAATGCCTCTTTCAGGTCCTTCTGGAGGGCTCTATTCTTTTCCGGGTGGTCTCGGAGAGATGGTGCGGGCATTTTCGGGGTATTTAAATGACGACTCTCTGATTCATGCAGAGTTGACCGAATGGCATCGCCTGCCTTCCGGAGGCTTCAAGTGTGTTCTTCTCCAGGAAGATGAGGCGATCGAGGTCGTTTGTAAAAAAATGATATTGGCGACATCTCCTTCAGATGCTGCGCGAATTCTTGAAAAGAACCATCCTGAACTTGCCTCTGTCTTGTTTTCGATTCCGATGGCTCCTGTGGCTATTGCCTACGTTGGTGTTGCTCGGGAGGCTTTGCCAGGTTATTCTCCCGGCTTCGGGGTGCTTTTTCCTACGAGTGAAAAGCGTAAAGTTCTCGGTATTATCCAGAGCTCGGATCTCTTCCCGAATCGTTCGCCCGAAGGAAAGGTCCTTTTGACCGTCTTCGCCGGCGGGATGCTCAGCCCAAAAATTGCAATGTCCTTTGACGAGGACTTTGAGGCCATTATTCTTGGAGAGCTGAATGCTGTTTTTGGACTGAAAGTCAAGCCGGAGTTTTTCAGAATTCAGCGTTGGGCTGAGGGGATTTCCCAATATTCCCCAGGACATGCGTTGAGGATTGAGAAGATAAGGTCTCTTACCCCTGAAGGCGTTTTCTTGGCTGGAAATTATTTGGGAGGAATATCTGTTTCGAAAACATTTTCCAATGGGGTTGAGGCAGCCAGGAGCTCTCTTTAGGAGGAATGTCTACCTGGGATATCCCTGGTATTCGAATGTGGACCTATCCTCAAGGCGAATAGTGGAGAGCTTTCCCGTTCGGTAACATCCTGTATCGACAAGGATGATCCCGTCCTGGACCAGACCCGCCTGTGGAACAATTGAATGACCTGAAATAACGATTCTCCCGTCATAGGATGGACAAAGCTTCGGTGGCCGAACCCAGAGACATGTGTGGTAGCCGGTAATCGGTTCCATCCTTTTGCTGCAAAGGTCAGTATCTCCCATCCTGGACCCCTGAACAGATGGCAATCCCCCGTGAACAATGATGTATTCCGATTTTTCCATAAACAGGGGCCAGCTGCTGATCCAGTGAATGAGGTCTTTCTTATCAGAACTCCGTGAGAGGGCTTCAAGGGTTTTTTTTCCCCCGAACTCGGGATCGGTGCATAGCGGATGGCTTTTCGGATTTTTCAGATGTCCAAGCAAAACCTCTTCATGGTTGCCCATGACGGAGCTGAACCAGCCGTCCCGAGCTCCGGAAAATAAAAAACGGAGCAGATCCCCTGTATTTTCTCCCCGGTCGATCACATCTCCAACGGCAACAAGATGATCCTTGCCCGGAGAAAATGAGATTTTCTCAAGGAGTCCCTCCAGGATGCGAACCTGTCCATGAAGGTCTCCTACGACGTATGTTGCCAATCAAAAGCCTCCTTGACCCCCATGGAGATGACGACCCTTCCAAACGGATGCCCGAATTCCACGAGGTCTATTGCCTCCGCGACATCTTCAAGCGAGAGGGTGCGACTGATTTTGACTGAGATCTTTCCGGCATCCGCAAGGACCTGACCTTTTTGAAGGATTTCTGCCTGGTCTCTTTTTTTCGACTCAATGTTGAAAATCCCTGGAGCGAGTGCCTGTATCCAGTGAAGAGTGAGATTTTTAACTTTTGAATGAATGGAGTCTTCATTTGAGAGTGGTTCTTCCAACAGCGTCACCATTCTTCCATATGGCGCCAAAAATGCGAGACTTCTTGAGGTAAATGGGCCTCCAAGTGTGTCCAGAATCAAGTTTGGGTGTTGTCCATTGGAGATTTCCAGAAATTCCTCTTCAAAATGTTCTGATGAAATGGGGATGGCGTCCTGTTGAGAGAGGATAATCTGTTTATTTTTGTTTCCCCGGACGGTTGTGAATACCCGTGCGCCTTCGGAATGGGCCAGTCGGATTGCCATCTGTCCCACCCCCCCGGTTCCGGCATGAATCAGAACCGTATCAGTTTGTTTAATCTGTGCCCTTGTATGAAGAGACTCCCATGCGGTGGTCAAGGTAAGGGGAACGCATGCGGCCTCTTCCATTGTGAGGAGGGAAGGTTTTTTGCAAAGAGAAATTTCGGGAACGATCGTGTATTCAGCAAATGAGCCGGGAGATAATCCAAATCCTCCGTGCATGAAATAGACCTGATCCCCAGGAGAAAATGATGTTACGCCCTTGCCAACCGCTTCAACGGTTCCAGCCCCTTCACATCCTGGCACAGCAGGAAGGTTCTCGGGAAAGAGGGACCCTTTTTTCCGAAGCTTGAAGTCAATGGGGTTAACGCCTGCTGCGTGGACACGAACGAGAACATCCCCGGGTGATCTGATTTCGGGGATGGGGAGATCGTCGAGGGAGAGCGCCGACGGATCTCCCGATGAATCATGTAGTCTAATCGCCTTCATGCGACACCCGGAGACGGCTCTGTGTCATTTTCAAAAGTGATGGTAGCCCCGGGCTCATCCAGCAGGAATCAGACTCGATATTGAACGGATTGTGTTTTTGATACTTGATGTCGCATCTGATACTGCGGAAGGCTCAAATCCGCAGTGAACCATGCAGTCCTGGCATTTGGGATTACCGCTTTTGTGGCCGTACTGGTCCCAGTTGGTGGTATCCATAAGCTCCTTGAAGCTTGAAGCATAACCATCGTTCAAGAGATAGCAGGGTTTTTGCCACCCCAGAACGGAATAGTTCGGACTCCCCCATGGAGTACAGTCGTAATCCCTTGCGCCTTCGAGAAAATCCAGGTAAAAGGGGCTGTGATTGAAGTTCCACTGTTTTGTGTTTCCTTTTTCATGCATTGGAGCAAAGATTTTCTTGAAAAACTCTTTGGTCCTCTCCCGTCTCAGAAAATGAGCCTGATCAGGGGCCCATGCATAGGAATAGCCAGGGGAAATCATCATCCCGTCCGTCTTGAGCGTGGAGACAAAATCAAAAAATCTGTGAAGGTCTTCCGGGTTTTCCCCCTCAAAGACCGTCGAATTCGTTGTGACCCTGAACCCTTTTGACTTGGCATCCTTGATTGCCCTGACTGCAACATCGAATATGCCGTTTCGGCATACGAGACGGTCGTGGTCTTCCTTCAATCCGTCAAGATGGATCGAAAGGGTCAGGTAGGGTGAAGGTTTGAGCCGGTGAAGATGTTTTTCAAGCAGGATCGCGTTGGTACAGAGGTAAACAAACTTCTTTCTTGCGACGATTCCTTCGACGATCTCACTGATTTCCTGATGGATGAGGGGTTCTCCACCGGCAATGGTCACGACCGGTGCGCCGCACTCGTCAACGGCTCTGAAGCATTCCTCCGGAGAGAGCCTCTTGTTCAGGATTTCCTCGGGATATTGTATCTTTCCGCATCCGGCACACTCAAGGTTGCACCGGAAAAGAGGTTCAAGCATCAGTACGAGAGGGAACTTTCTGCGTCCGCGCAGTTTCTGGCTAAGAATATATGAACCAACCTTGACGGCCTGGTGGATGGATATTGCCATTTTTATTTTCCGATCGTTTGTCTGTCAAAGGAATATAGGAGGCCCCAAAGGTCTTCCTTCACGGGAAGAAATGACTTTCTCGACCAAAAGGGCTATTCTCAGTATAGGTATCATATGAGGGCCTGATCGGGACTGTCAAGATAAAAGAGGCTTTGAAGACGGAATCCCTGATCGAGAGGCACCGGTCAAAACACTGTATCGGAAGGTGGAGGGCTGGATATGGCACAACCTTTGGTTCTTGTGGGAGATATCGGCGGAACGAAAACTTCCCTGGCACTTTTTTCCCTTGCGGAGAGAAGCTCCAGGGAGCACTTTGTACCGTTATACCCTATGGTGTATCCCAGCAAAAGATATGACACTCTCGAGCCAATGGTTCGGGAGTATCTTGCCTGGGTTCATGGTCGTCTTGCCGGAGATCCCAATATTGTCGGTGCGACATTTGGCGTGGCGGGACCGGTGGTTGGCCGGATCTGCCGGACAACGAATCTCCCATGGATCGTTGATGCGGAATCGCTTGAGCGACTCGTTTCTGTTCCGGAGGGAAGCGTTTTCCTCCTGAATGATCTTGAGTCTCTGGCATGGAGCGTTGGTGGTGATCCGTTGATTCCCCTGGCAACAGTTCAGGATGGTGAGGCGGGCTTGCCTGGAACAAGGGTTCTTGTCGCTCCGGGGACAGGTCTGGGCGAGGCTGTCCTTTGTAGCAGGGATGGCGATTTCTTTGCCATACCATCAGAAGGGGGACATGCCGATTGGGCACCATTCAACAAGGAACAGTCACGGATTCTTGATTACCTGTGGGAGGAGTTTCCTCACGTGAGTGTTGAAAGGCTTCTCTCGGGAATGGGTATTGTTCGCCTCTATTCTTATCTGGCGAAGGATATCCCTTCAGGAAGCCGTCCTCTTCCCATCCCGGAAGGCGACCCACCGTCAGATCTTCCCGCTCAGATTTCGCACAAAGCCATTGATGAGAAAAATCCGGTCTGTCTGAAGGCTCTAGAGCTGTTTGTCGAGATCCTCGCCCAGGAGGCATCGAATATGGTGCTGAAGGTTCTGGCACGGGGTGGATGTTTCCTCGGCGGTGGCATACCGATCCGAATCAGGCCACTTTTGGAGTCCGGGATCTTCCGAAGGAGGTTTGTTGAAAAGGGACGGTACAGTGAGCTGTTGGCTAAAGTTCCGGTCTGGATTATTCTGGACCCCGAGGCTCCTCTTGTCGGCTCTGCTTTCTATGCGAGTCGCCATGTCCTTTCATATGGGGGGAAAATGGCATGACAGCAGGCTCTGATTCAACGCATTCAGCAAAGGATCATCAGGATCCGGGGATGATTCCCTCTTTCATGGTTTGGTCCACACCGGATGAGCTGGCGAGGGAAGGTGCTATTTTGTTCAGGGAGCTCCTGAAGAAGGATGTTTTGTCCAGAAATACCTCCGCTGTTGTCCTGTCAGGGGGAAATTCTCCGCGAGGGCTTTTTGGAGAAATGGGAAAGTTGCTCTCCGTTGGCTGCGAAGACTGGATTGGAAAGGTTGAATGGTTCGAGGGGGATGAGAGAATGGTCCCACCGACTCACCCCCGCAGCAACTTCAGGATGATCAGGGAAACTCTCCTGGATCCACTGGGCATTTCTCCGCACCGGATTCACAGAATCATGGGGGAGGCGTCGGTCATATCCGAGGAAGCGTTGAGATACGCTCATGAAATCATGCAGGTCATGGGAGCCCCCGGCCCCCATCTTCCTGTAATGGACTATGTTTTTCTGGGGATTGGGCCTGATGGGCATACCGCAAGTCTTTTTCCCGGAACCTTTCCTGAGCTTGAGCACCATCAGCTTGTTGTGAGCGCTCCGGCGACAAATGAAAGAGAAGCCCGGATCTCGATGGGCTACCATTTGCTGGCCCATGCCCGTCACCTGATTTTTCTGGTGATGGGAGAGGAGAAAAGGACTGTTCTTGATGATATTCTTCTCAGGATGAAGCCTTCACCGGTCCAGGAGCTCCTTTTACTCCGTGCGGAATTGGGCCAGGCCGCAACCTTCTGGGTCGACAGGTCGGCGCTTTCTGAAAATCTGGCTCGTGTGGTCAAGCTAATGTCCTGATTCTTGTCTGAATTCCTTTCGATAAACAATCAGTTTCGATAATGTGTTCCGGTCGATTTGTTGTGAGTTTTCTTCGATCACGGTGATATGGCCGGTTTTTGAAATCATTGCAGAACAGGAGTGTTAATTATGGGTGATGCAGGACGTCTTAATAACGATAACCTTGAGCTCAAGTCCATCAACACCATCAGGATGCTTGCGCTGGATGCCGTTGAGGCGGCAAACTCCGGACATCCTGGAACCCCGATGGGTTTTGCTTCCGCGGCATACGTCCTGTGGACGGAGTTTCTTCGGCACAATCCTGAACATCCGGAGTGGCCGAACCGCGATCGATTTGTCCTGTCAGCCGGACATGCTTCAATGTTGCTGTACTCCCTTCTCCACCTGACAGGGTATGGGCTTTCCCTGTCCGACCTGAAGAACTTCCGGCAATGGGGAAGCCTGACCCCCGGTCATCCTGAACACGGGCATACGATTGGAGTTGAGGCAACAACGGGACCTCTGGGGCAGGGTGTTGGCATGGGGATAGGAATGGCACTGGGACTTCGCCGTCTCTCCGCCGTATTTAATCGCCCGGGCTATGATCTTTTTGATAGCCGCGTTTTCATCGTCGCTGGAGATGGATGCATGATGGAAGGTGTTGCTCAGGAGGCAGCTTCTTTTGCAGGCCATCAAAAACTCTCCAATGTCATTCTCCTTTATGACAACAACCATATTACGATCGATGGTTCGACAAGCCTCGCGTTTTCTGAAGATGTTCCGGCAAGGTATTCCTCGATGGGATGGGCTGTGAAGCATGTTCTCGATGGCAATAACCTTGCAGAGGTTCGTTCAGCCCTTTCCTGGGCAACTGAGCCGTCTCTCCAGACGGAAGATGAACGCAATCGGCCCAAGTTTGTCTCAATCCGGACCCTGATCGGTTTTGGGAGTCCAGCTTATGAAAATACGGCGCATGCTCATGGAAGTGCCTTTGGTGCCGAGGAGGTCCGAAAAACAAAGATCAACCTTGGATGGCCAACGGAACCTTCCTTTCTTGTCCCAGATGATGTTCGGCAGGCTTTTCTGGAAAAAACAGGAAAGCGAGCCGCTTCTTACAAGACATGGGTGGATCTTTCTGTCCGCTATGCAAAGGCGTTCCCTGCTGAAGCCGCAGAGCTCGACCGATGGCGGCATTCGGAAAAGATTGACGGTCCTCTCAAAGAGGTCAAACCCTATCTTTCCGATCCCAAAGGAATGGCGACGCGACAGGCTTTTGGCGAAATCCTTCAGGGGGCCTTCAAGTCGGTGCCCGGACTCTTCGGTGGGTCTGCTGATCTTGCGCCGTCGAACAATACCCTGATCAAGGGAGAGCCAGCCTGTTCACCGGAGACACCGGCAGGAGCCAATCTCCATTTCGGAGTCAGGGAGCATGGTATGTCTGCCATCATGAATGGACTGGCTTTGACGGGATATTTCAGGGTTTATGGCGGGACGTTTCTGGTCTTCAGTGACTACATGAGGGGAGGAATGAGGTTGTCGAGCCTCATGAAGCAACCTGTCCTTTATGTTTTGACGCATGACAGCATTGCATTGGGAGAGGATGGGCCGACCCACCAGCCGGTGGAGCATCTTGTCGGACTTCGCTCGATACCTCGTATGACGGTTGTCCGTCCCGCCGATGCAAATGAGACACTGGCTGCCCTCGACTGGTTCTGGAGTGGCCATGACGGCCCTCTTTCCCTGGTTCTGACAAGGCAGAAGCTTCCTGTTCTCGGACAGATTTCCTACGCGGAGCTCTCTGCAGGTGTCAGAAAAGGGGGCTATGTTTTGAGGGAGACATCCCTGCCAGTGAAAATTGTCCTGATCGGTTCTGGCTCTGAAGTCTCCCTTCTTCTGTCCGTATCGGACGATCTCCTGGCACATGGTGTCGGAAGCAGGGTTGTCTCCATGCCATCGACGACACTCTTTGACCATCAGCCGCTTGAGTATCGGCGGTCTGTTCTGGGGACGGGAATTCCACGTGTTTTTGTCGAGGCACTTTCTCCCCTTTCATGGGCTCCGTACGCAAGTGAGTCGGATCTTCTCATCGGTATGACGGATTTCGGAGCATCCGCTCCGGGAGAGGTTCTCATGAAGGAGTTCGGATTTACCCGTGAGGCGATCATTAACCGGATAAAGGAGCAGTTCAAGGAATTGTTTTAGGAGAATGCTGCTCATAGTTTCTGTTCTACCGGCAATATTGTCTGTCTCAGTCCGACGTTATTCGGAATAACAAAATTTCTTGGGGGAGGTTTTGGTCTTGAGGGACATCGAATCCAGGGGGGATGGACCTCATTCTCCACCACCCCTTCTTTTTCTTGTTTTTGGCGCATCAGGGGATCTGACTCATAGAAAGCTGTTGCCAGCCCTGTATGAACTTCACCGCAAGGGGGATCTTCATCCAAAAACAAAAATTATTGGTATTGCGAGGAAAGAAAAAACAACACAGATGTTCCGGAAGGAAGCGGTCGATGGTATCCGGGCCTTTTCAAGACATTTGCCTGAAGATGAAAAAGATGAGCCGGATGATCTGAGGGATTTTCTTGAAAGGATCCATTACTTCCCATTGTCTTTTGAAAAGTCCGAAGACTTTGACCATTTGGCTGAATACCTCACGGACCCGGGGCTTTTAGAGGCGACCAATGGTAATATCCTGTTTTATCTGGCTACTCCGCCGAGTTTTTTTATTCCAATCGTTGAACAGATTGGCCGTATCCGTCCTCGACTGGACTCTTTTCCCAAGGCGGGATTCAGAAGACTGGTCGTGGAAAAGCCTTTTGGCCATGATCTTGTTTCTGCGAAAGCACTCAATGTTGCAGTCCTCAAGGTGTTTCGTGAGTCGGAAGTCCATCGCATAGATCATTATCTTGGAAAAGAAACCGTCCAGAACATCTTGATCCTTCGATTGGCGAATCCCGTTTTTGGTGCTCTGTGGAGCCGGGAGATTATCAGTTGTGTCGAGATCAGGGTCTTCGAGACGATTGGAATAGAGGGTAGAGGCGCTTATTTTGAGGAATCAGGAATCCTGAGGGATATGGTCCAGAACCATCTGTTCCAGTTGTTGACGCTGACTGCGATGGAGCCTCCTGTTTCCTTTGACGCTGACAGCATCAGAGATGAAAAAGTCAAGGTTTTGAGGGCCCTTGTTCCGTGGCGTAGTCAGAAACCTTCCGAGTCCGTCTTGTTTGGTCAATATTCTGAAGGAGGGGTTCTTGGTGACCCGGTTATGGGATATCGCCAGGAAAAGGGGGTTGACCCACTTTCGGTTGTTGAGACCTATGCCGCGATGAAGCTTGAGATACAGAATATGAGGTGGGCAGGGGTCCCCTTTCATCTCGTGGCAGGAAAGCGAATGAGCCGAAAGGCTACGGAAATCGTGCTTCATTACAGGAAGCCTCCCGTTGCACTCTTCCGACTGGCCGGATGCCACGATGATACCGAGAATGTCCTGACCCTGTCGATCCAGCCGAATGAGGGTATATCCCTGCGCTTCGGAATCAAGAGACCTGGATCACCGTTACGGATTGACCAGGCGGATTTGGCGTTTGCCTATAGCCAGATTTATCCGGAAGATCCACCGGAAGCCTACTCTCGTTTGATCTATGATGTCATGAAGGGTGATGCGACCTTGTTCGCCAGAAACGACGAAGTGGAAAAAGCCTGGATGTTCATGGAGCCATTTCTTTCATTGAAGCGCGATCCGATGTTTTATCCCGCCGGTTCGGACGGTCCTTTTGAAGTAGATGATTTTTTTTCCGTTGATCTTTCCTGAAAAGACTTCTATGACGATTGTTTTTCTGAGATCCATAAAACTTGTTATCCTTTTCACTTTCTGTCTGACATGGACGTTCCTTTCCGGGTGTGCAAGTTTTCCTGATGATAAAAACGGAGGAGTTATATGGCAGTCCTCCCCCCGGACTCCGGTATGGGTTTCCCATCAAATAGAGACATCACCCGGTCTTCTTTTTTTTGTTGCTAAAGGATTTTCCGGTCAGTCAAAAAAAACGGCTTTTATGAAGGCACAAATTGCCGCTTATGGAAAGATATGGGAATGGTTTGCCCATAAGGGTGTCAGGGTCCTTCCGGAAGAGAGGCATGCTTACGAAGCCAGATGGTCAGGGCAGTCATCGTGGTCATCGAAATCCGTTTTTTCCCTGGAGAAATGCAGGCAACCCCTTTCGCCAACGGTTTGTGACGCCTGGTTCGTTCAAAGGGTAAGCCATCCTGAAAGGCGTGAGGCATGGGTTCTTGTCTCGGTTGAAAGGCCTCTTCTGGGAATGTTAATGGAATCTTTTCTCAAACAGGATGAAGACCGACTAAAAAAAATGCTGCTTCGTGACCGGATGATTGATCATCAGCTTTCAGTGGGCGAAGCCTTGCCGGCGATATTGGGTCTTGAAAGGAATCAATCTTCCTCGTCTCTTTTTCACTCTCAGACGCGGTTGCCATCAGCTGAACGAGACGCGCTTGAGCGACTTGATCAAAAAACCTTCGGGGAAATTTGGACAATAAGACGTTCGCTCACGCTGTCTCCATACAAGATTCCCCACTCATCTTTCATTGTTCCTGTTGGAAAATTTATAAAAGTTCCTTATCGATGGAAATTGTTTTTCCGAATGCATGGAAACGTTTTCCTTGTGAAAGGTGTTTCCCTCGATCTCTTCCTTGATCCCGCCCGACAGTTTCCTGATTTTCCATTCCTTTTCCTTTTTCCTCCATCCGGTTTTACTGAAAAGGAGGTTGTGTGGCCATACCAGGGTCTCTTTTTAAGTGCTGACCTGGCATTGCTGGAAAAAATCAGGAGATCCCCCTGGATCGACAAGAAGTGTGGAATGACCGATTCGGGAGGAATTGCCAACTGCACATTGAAAAAAATCCTGATTCTCCGGCACCAGGGAAAGATCTGTGTCCGCCCCTTTCCTGAAAGGGGCCATCCAATGCCTAAGGTTTTTCGTGGATTGACCTCTTGTCTCCCCGTCTCTTTTTATCACCGAAGGGAGCTCCATGGGTTCTCTCTCAAGATTGCGGTTGATCCCAAACTCGACTCGGTATTTCTCAAAAAACTTGTTGAGATGCTTAAGTCGAAGGGTTTCCTTATTCAGTCTGGGGGGAGGAATCGTTATTCTGGATCGATCAGGGTAATTTCAGTGAACAGGAAAAGCGTTGGCGGGGCAACCCTCTATTCCGAGTCACTGTTGTTTCGGGCACGTCTTGTTGATCAAAACGGAGTTGTTCGATGGGGCAGGACCATGGCAACCCGTGGTTTTGGTTTTTCCGGAAAGGATGCAGAAAGGGATGCCGTCGACAGAATGGTTGGACGGGTCGTGCGCAGTATGGATCAAACTGTCCGGATATACCATGATCCAATTGCTTCATCGTTTCTGGGCCGGTTGATTCCGATCAGGAATGCTCTGGTATCCTGGGTTATCAACCGATAGGGAAATGGAGACAGGATGATCTCTTCCGTAACGAATCCTTTGTCGTCAGATTCTGAATATGATGTGATTGTTGCCGGGGCTGGTCCGGGTGGTCTGACCCTGTCCTGTTTCCTTTCCATGCGTGGTTTTCGTGTCTTTTTGGTTGATCCTCGGGAATCACTGGCTCCTCTTGGCAGGGGAGAGCTGATTCAGCCACTGGGTCTGCGAATTCTTGAGGAACTGGGCCTTCTTGATGCTCTTTTGTCCGAGGAGCATGTCTGTTACGACAAATTTTGCTTTTTTGACTTCAATGGAAAGCCGATGATGGTTTCTTCTTATAGGGGAAAGGGGCTCTCCTATGAATGGGCACTTTCGATCGAACCTTATTTGCAGGATCGTCTGATGTGGAGGATGCTGGAGAATTCCCCTTTTGTCACCTTGCTTCCTGGAGGGCGCTACGTGGCCCATGAATCCCGGGAAAATGGTATTGATGTCATGATCGAGAGTCGTGAAGGACTGAAAACCATTCGAGGAAAAGTTCTTGTCGGTGATGATGGAAGAGACTCCCGCTTACGAAAGAACCTGAGTCTTCCCGGGTCCGTGAAGGAATATGCTGATTCTTATGTTTCCTGGTCATTTGACCTTCCGGATGGCGTCTCTCCTGATTCTGCGGCAGGTGATCCTGCTGCGCGTTATTATTTGGGACCAGGGGAGATTTTCTTTTTATTTTCAACTGCTCCACGCAAGCGCTTTTTTTTATACATGCTCAAGGATCGAAAGTTTGATGAATTTATTTCGAGGGGAGACGTCGACTTCCTTGCTAGAATCAGCCAGTGTATCCCTGGAATGGGCGATGTTCTGGTTGAGGCCGGTTTTCCTGGTGTATCCGCCTTGAAAGAGTGGGTTATCCAGAAAGTTGACCTTAAACACTGGGTAAAGGATCGTGCGGTCGTTATCGGGGATGCCGCTCATGCAACCAACCCTCATGTTGCGCAAGGGAGAAATCAGGCGATGGAAGATGGGAGATTGCTTTCAGTCCATCTGGAAGCAGCTTTTTCTGGTTCGACAACATCTCTCGCCGAGGAGTTGCGGCGATTTGAGACTATCAGGATTGAAAGGACAGAATGCCTACACCATCTTGCAGACGAAATGTGTCTTGTCTGGAACTCTGACAACCCACTTATTGTTTGGGGACGTGAGCGTGTTTTCCGGGGGATATCCAAAACGCCTTCAATGAACAGGAAAATTGTCCGGACAATTTCGGGAGAAGATTTTCTTCCGCTATCTTTGCTCGACCGAGCCAGAGCTTTTTTGAAAGGCCTTTTTGCCTCGATTTGTCTGGTAATCATTCTTGGAGACTGGACGTAATCCTGATTGTCCTGTTTGCCATCGGTTCTTGTCATGCAACCCATTCGAAATGCTCCGGCACTTTCTCTTGTGGCTGATCTTGTTTATAATCAAAAAATGAGTTTTTATTTTTGGTGCCAGAGGGGGCAAGTGTCTCATGCTTTTTACGATACAACAGAAGAAGGGATTTGAATTTGATGCAGGTTGATGTTGAGAGTGGTTCAGGTGTTCTAAGACGATACAAAGTCAATATTCCCGGAGAGGATGTTACCAAAAAGGTCAGTGACAGTATCCGTCGGGTTAATGGTCAGCTGAAGGTCCCCGGTTACAGGCCCGGCCATGTTCCGGAGTCCATAGTCCGGCGCAACAGGGATATCCTGCGCTCGATCCACTCTGATGTCCTTGATGAGCTGCACCGCAATGCGATGGATGAGCTCCTGACAGCTGTCAAGGGAACGATTGTCCATCTTTCTCCAGATCAGGTCGTTCTTGACTCGAAGGCAGAGAAAGAGGGGTTGCTCCTGACCGGAGAGATTGAGGTTTTCACTCTTCCGGAAAATGTCTCCCCCTATGGAGTTGTCCTGTCCCCGGAAGAGAGCCTGGACGTCTCGGATCCTGAGGTCAATGCTGAGCTTTCCCGCTTATGCCAGATCCTGTCATCGGAGTTTGACCAAAATCTTCCATCCGATACAACGGTTGCTGCGGGAGATTTTGTGAAAATTTCGATGAAAACGTCGCATCCGGTGAGCGGAGCTCCTTTATCTGCCGAGCAGGTTGTCGAAGTAGAGGGAGAAAATATTCCGGAGGAGCTGAATCGGGCATTGACTGGTCGTTCCAATGGAGAAACCTTTGAAGCCATCATTCCTCTTTCCATCTCTGACCCGGCTTTTGCCAGGGGATCTCGCGTGGAGAGACTTCCGGCCACACTGACAATTCTTGAAATCCAGAGACGTATCCCTCTGACAATGGAACAACTTGTTTCCAGAATGCAGTCAGGTTCCGAAGAGAATGCTGTGAAGGAAGAAGATGTTCTGGCCGATATCAAGAAGACGGTATTGGCGCGTAAAGTGGTTGCGATGATTGACCGCAAGATTCGGGAATTGCGTAAAGAGGTCATCTCTTCCTGGGGGATTGCCGTTCCGGAGAAAAGGATCGCATATGAAATGCAGGAAATTGGTGGCAAGCTTTCAGAGTCTGAAAAAGAAGACCTGAAACAGCTGTTGCTATGGAGGATGATACTTGATGAGCTTGTTTTTTCCGAGCAGATTCATCCGGATTACGATGTTGTCAGTCGGGAGTATCAGCAGATTCTGAGTGCCAAGGGTGAAAAAATGGGAAGAGAGATCAATCGCCAGGCTGCAGACCAGGCATTGGAAAAAGCCCGTCGAGTGAAGATGGAAGAGGTTATGTTGAGACGGGCAACCTTTGGTGGTAGTGAATTGTTTTTTGGCCAGGATGGATATTTTGATCGGGTTGGTTTTTCCAAATTTGGGATTCCAGCTTCTCCTCCCGTGGCGAATTCTGAGGAGCATGATCACGATCATGATCATGCAGGACATAATCACTGACAACAGGTTTTACCGTTTCAGGCAAACGAGCAAAAACGCTCAAACAAGACTAGAAGAGGTGCCCTTTATGTTGATACCGATGGTCGTAGAACACACCAGTCGCGGAGAGCGTTCCTATGATATTTATTCGAGGCTTTTGAAGGAGCGGATCATTTTTTTGGGAACTCCTATTGATGACAATGTTGCAAATCTTGTAATCGCCCAGCTGCTCTTTCTGGAGTCGGAGGATGCATCAAAGGATATCAATATTTACATCAACTCTCCTGGTGGTGTTGTAACCGCAGGTTTTGCGATCTATGACACAATGCAGTACATCAAGCCTGATGTATCAACGATATGTGTTGGTCAAGCAGCCAGTATGGGAGCATTTCTTCTTGCAGCAGGAGCAAAGGGAAAACGTTTCGCGCTTCCCAATGCCAGAGTCATGATTCATCAACCGCTGGGTGGATTCCAGGGACAGGCAACAGATATTGCAATTCATGCCAAAGAGATTCTTAAAATGAAATCTCACTTGAATGAATTGCTTTCCCATCATACCGGACAAAGTCTGCAGAGAATCGAACAGGATACGGAGAGAGACTACTTTTTGTCAGCAGATGAGTCAAAGGAATACGGTTTGGTGGATAAAGTCATGAGCTCGCATGGGTTATCAGAGACTCCTTCTGTCTAATGGTCTCATTTTATCGGAGGTGATTCTAAATGGCTGGTAAGGAAAAAAAAGACAAGTCGGATGGGAGCGGGGTGTCATGCTCTTTTTGTGGAAAGCCAAGGGAAGATGTCCGGAAGATGGTTTCCGGTCCTGGCGTCTTCATTTGTGATGAGTGTATTGATCAATGCTCCTCAATCATGTCCGAGACGTGGGAAGAGGAAAAAGAGCCATCTGGAGCAGCGCTCCTGAAGCCTGTCGAGATCAACCGGATTCTTGACCAGTATGTTGTTGGCCAGGAGAGGGCGAAGAAAGTCCTTTCTGTCGCAGTTTACAATCATTATAAACGCATTGCTGCCAATCAGAGTTCTGATGATGTTGAGCTCCAGAAGGGCAATATTCTGATGATTGGCCCGACCGGCACAGGGAAAACACTTCTGGCTCAGACATTGGCGAGAATCCTGGATGTCCCCTTTGCGATTGCGGATGCAACGACTCTGACTGAAGCTGGCTATGTCGGAGAAGATGTTGAAAATATCATCCTCAAACTTTTGCAGTCGGCAGACTATGATGTTGAAAAGGCGGAGAAAGGCATTATCTATATCGATGAAATCGATAAAATCTCCCGAAAGTCAGAAAATCCCTCCATTACACGGGATGTTTCCGGAGAAGGTGTTCAGCAGGCTTTGCTTAAGCTGGTTGAGGGGACCGTTGCAAATGTGCCTCCACAGGGAGGAAGAAAGCACCCCCACCAAGAGTTTATTCAGGTTGATACGACCAATATCCTCTTCATTTGTGGCGGTGCATTTATAGGATTGGATAATATTGTTTCGCAGAGAATTTCTAATAAAAACCTTGGTTTTGGCGCAGATATCAGGACAGTTGAGGATCGAAAGAAGGTTGGGGAGCTTCTGGTCAAATCTCGTCCGGATGACCTTCTGAAATATGGTCTGATTCCTGAGTTTGTTGGCAGATTCCCTGTCATGGCCGTTCTTGAGGATCTGGATGAAGAAGCATTCCTGCGAATATTGACAGAGCCTAAAAATGCGCTCATCAAGCAGTTTGAGAAGCTTTTTTCAATCGAACATGTTCAGTTGACATTCAGTGAGGCGGCTCTTAAGGCAATTGCCCACAAGGCCTTTGTCCAGAAGACTGGAGCCCGTGGGTTGCGCTCGATACTTGAAGAAGTCATGCTTGATCTTATGTACGACATTCCTTCTGTGTCGAATGTCCGGGAGGTTATTATTTCTGAAGAAACAATAAATGCTGGTGCGTTGCCAAAGATTGTCAGGGATGACTCTCCGAAAAAAGCTGCTCCTGGAGCCATGAGCGCCTGAGTCAACTTTTTAGGGGATGATTTTTCTTGGGGAACTTCTTGACCTGAAAAATGATGGGGGGGATGACTTTTCCGTTGATTGAAAGCTGGGTCAGACGGATATCAAATGAGTCTGGCCTGCTTCTGATAAGCGGAAATGCAACGATTCCTTCTCTTGAGTAATTGGGGAAGATCCGTGCAGGAGGAAGGTAGACTTGGTCTACCATTTTCCTGGTTCTGTTTAATCTCGCCATCGTTCCTGGTGCCATTGCTGTTCCCAGCAGGCTTGAAGAGAGTGCCTCACTGATTTCTGATCGGTCAAATGGCCTGGATGTCATGCTCCCGGGGAGTTCAAGATAGAAGTCCATTGGTTGATAGTCGATGAAGCTTTTTCCCTTGTTCGTAATTGAGACAACAAAAATTGTGTAGTCTGCGCTCATTACGGGGCTGTAGTAAGGTGATCCCTCCCGAACAAAATCCATCTGGATCGTAATGCCATCGAATGACTTTTTGTTTTCTGTGAATTGGTAGATGGCGTCTTCTGTCTTGAGATCTTTTAAATAGAAGAGTCCTGCAAGGCGATTAATGGCTGATGCGCCGATAAGAATGGCAAGTATGGCGATAAATCCCCATTGAAATGCTTTTTTCCAGTTCAGGGCCATTATTTCCATCCATGGTGAGCAGGTTTATGTTGTAGGTTATGGAAATTTCCGGAGGGATCTTCGAAGGTCCATGGAGAGAAATCATATCATATGTCAAAATTGATTCAATATAGAACTTTCCTCTGCTTCCTTTGTTTGCTCCTGACGAGTTGTTCGTCGATTCCGCGGCCAACGGATGAACTCTCCGGTTTGGTAATGTTTATGGGGGTTCGACTGGATCGCGAGGTCCGGATTCAGCAAAAGCCTTTTGATGCGTATGCTTCAGAGCGTTTTTCACGTTTTGCCCATTCAGCCCAGTTGCTCTCAGGGGAAAAACTCAGACAAGCTCAAAACAGCGAGTCGCTTCCTGCTCTTTGCGGAACAATACAATGTGAGTCAAGAGAGGCTCACTCTCTTCATCTGACCCATTTCCTTGATATTCATATATCGAAGGCATCAACGCCAGGAGCGCTATTCATGACGCTTTCCATATGGAAAGCAAGGCCGCTGACTCTGGAAAGAATGGTCAGTCGCCGTTTTTTGGTCACGGAAAGTGCTGCTTTTGATGCGCTTCCTTCCGCAATGGATGAGCTTTTGTCTGCAAGAGGGCTCTACTTTCCTCTAAAGGATATTCAACCAGAGTCCGATCCAGGAGAATCTATTTTGCACCTGATTGCGAGGGGGGAGACGGAGAGAGCCGTATCTCTTGGGAAAGCGAACATTAATAATCAGGTTGCCGTTCACTCTCCGGTCTTTTTTACTGGATATTTTGAGGCTCTTGTTTTGTCAGGACAGCCGGAAGAGGCCATTCGGATCGGTGAGATGGCGATTCACCTCAAAGAAGTGACGCCTCAGTTAATTGTTGGGCTGAGAAGGCTTGAAAAAGATCTTGGTCATCCGGGCAGAGCTCGCAGTGTCCTTTATCGAGGGCTCGCCGAGCTTCCTGACAGTGAGGTCCTGTGGTCTTATATTATTGAAGATCAGGTAAGACGGAACAACAGCAGGGAGGCGCTCAGACTTGCAGCGCTTTTCATGAAGAAACATCCGGGGAAAAAAATTTCAGGAAGAATGAGCGGTGCAATCTATTCTGCCTATGTTTTCTCTGATGAAGGGACTGCTGCTGATCAGTGGGGAGAAGAACATAACATCATGAAATCGAAAGGGGCTCAGACCGGATTGGCCAAGCACGCAATCTTGTTCCGTCTTCTGCAGAAAGGTCATTATGAGGATGTGGTTCTTTTGGCAAGAAAATGGATTCTCAAGGGTGAGACGCGTGCTGACATTTTTCAGGACCTGATGATTGCTGAAGGTGCACTGAATGAGCCAATATCAGAAGCACGCACTGCAAGAAATGCGATTGCTTCAGGTCAGTCGAATCCATGGATTCTGAACAGGCTGTCAGATCTCGCCGCAAGGGGTTATTAGCTTGCCTCAAGCCGTCAATCTGCCTAACTCCCTTACTGTTTTTCGAATTTTCCTGACGCCGTTTCTTCTGGGTCTGATTGTTTATGGGAAAATGAAGGAGGCTTTCTGGTTTTTTTTAATAGGAAGCCTGTCCGATGCACTAGATGGAATGATGGCAAGGTTGTTGGGACAAAAAACGGATCTGGGCCGATTTTTGGATCCGGCAGCGGACAAAATTCTGCTTTCAACGACTCTCCTGACGCTTGCCGTACTGGAAAAGGTTCCTGTCTGGATCTCCATAGCCCTTGTAAGCAGGGACTTAATCATTGTTTTTGGTTTCCTTGTATTAAGGCTGGTTGATACACCTATCCCTATCAACCCAACTGGACTGGGAAAGGTTGCGACAACGCTCGAGATGGCTTATTTGTTTTTTGTTCTCTCCGGTCTTGCGGGATATGCATATGTTTCTGAAACAGATTATGTTGGTGATCTTGCTGTGGGGTTATCTCTTGTTTCGGGAGGTTACTACATCTCGCAAGGTTTTTTGTGGTATCAGCATTACAAAGCATAGAATGAGCTTCTGGAGGATATGATGGGGCAAGGAGTTGTTATCAGGGAGGTTATTCAGGATTCCCTCGGGGCACAGATTGGAATGGTATCAGGGGACCGCTTGATATCTATCAACGGTCAACAGATCAGGGATTTGATCGATATCGAATTTTATCAGGCAGAGCCTGAGGTTGTTATGATCTGGGAAAATGTAAAAGGTGAAAGGGTCGAGGTATCTCTGGAAAAAGACCCTGATGAAAATCTTGGTCTTGTCGCTGACCCTCCTCCGATCAAGAGGTGTCCCAATAAGTGCGACTTCTGCTTTGTGGACCAGATGCCTGAAGGTCAGAGAAAAACCCTTTATATAAGGGATGAGGATTATCGATACAGTTTTTTGTATGGGAATTTTATTACCCTGACCAACTTGTCAGAGAAGGATTTTCAGCGTGTCATTGAGCAACGCTTGTCCCCCCTTTATATTTCTGTTCATGCAACTGATCCGGATGTCAGAAAGATTCTCCTGAGAAATGACCATGCCCCCAATATTTTGGATATGATTGACAAATTGATCGCTGGTGGCATTCGGCTTAACACACAAATAGTTCTGATGCCAGGAGTCAATGACGGCGAAATCCTGGAAAAATCCATCAGGGATCTCTCTGCTCGCTATCCTGGTGTAAACTCCCTGGCCGTTGTTCCTGTTGGATTGACGAATCATCGGGATGAATTGCCGTCTGTCAGGTCTATTGATATGGCTTATTCCAGGAAAACTCTCAAGAGGCTTACTCAGATCCAGCAGGAGATGAATGAGCGTTTTGCTGATCCATTTATTTATCCAGCTGATGAGTGGTATATCCTCGCAGAAAAAAAATTTCCATCCATATCCCGCTATGGGACTCTTCCCCAGATCGGAAATGGTGTTGGAATGGTTCCTCTTTTTGAAAGCGAATGGAAAAAGTGGATAAGGCGACTGAAGTCCCAGGAAACTCCACCCCCTGCTTTCCCGTGGGTTATGGTGACCGGAAAGGCTTTTTCGGGAATTCTGAAGGCATTGACCCAACTTTTGGAGGACAGGCTTCCCTCGTGGAAGGGTGTGTTTGAAATCTGTGAGGTTGAGAACAGACTGTTCGGTTCGTCGGTCACGGTTGCAGGCTTATTGTCTGCAGGAGATATTATTGACGGGTTTAAAGCCTACAGGCAATTGCGGCCCAGAGAGCATCCACCCATTGCGGGGCTATTGATCCCCGATGTGGTCTTAAAGGCCGATTCAGAGGTTTTTCTTGATGATGGCTGTCTTGATGATGTCAGAGAGGAATTGGGGGTGCTCATCCATGCGGTTCCATCGGATGCAAGAGGGTTCTCTTACTGGTTCTCTCAAACGGTAAAGTCCCAGGAATCGGAATGGCAACCCATGGTGCTTTCCCTGTGACAGAATCAATGGATCTTTTATTACCGGCTAAAATCAACTTGTTTCTCAAGATTGTCGGGAAACGATCTGACGGCTATCATGAGCTGATCACGAGAATGCTGATGATCTCCTGTTTCGATAAGCTTCATCTGAAACTGGAGAGTGGTGTTTTTACCGATCAGGAAGACTCTATTTCCTTCAGAGTTCGAGGAAGAGTGATCGATGGGGATCCGAACACCAACCTTATCGTTCGTGCTGCCCGATTGGTCCTGGGGAGATATACGACTAAACGACTTCCACGAATATCGATTGAGCTGGAAAAACATATTCCGGTAGGAGCAGGGCTGGGTGGGGGGTCTTCAGATGCCGCCGGGACTTTGTTGGGGGTTAACCGTTTGTTGGGCTCAGGTCTTTCGTTTGCTGAGTTGAGTGACATGGCATCTTCTTTGGGAAGTGATGTTCCCTTTTTTCTAGGAACTCCCCACGCATTGGGGTGGGGGAGGGGGGAGAAGATTTTACCTCTCCCGGCAGAGAGGTCTAAAATTGTTGTCCTCTGGAATCCTGGATTTTCTTTGTCAACTTCGCTGGTATACCGAAGTCTGAATGTTGGAGTTTCTGAAGAGTTGACAGAAGCTGCTGCAGTATCTAAGATTGAAGGTCTTTTGCGGCAGGATGTATACATGAACGATCTTGAAGCGGTGGCTTTCACTCTCCATCCGGAGCTTTGTTCTGTTAAGAAAAGTTTTTTGGAGTTTGGTGCCGATAAGTCCTTGATGAGTGGCTCCGGTCCGACTGTTTTTGGAGTGTTTCGTGACAGGGCGTCTGCGGAACAGGCGGTGAAAGCCCTTCAGTCGAAGTATGGTGGATGGGCTGATGCTTTTGAAACATTGGAACGTTCCCCGCTGTCATGATCTTTAATGCCATGCTAGTATGTGTTGCACTGGGGCGTCGACAAGCGGCAAGTCACGAGAATTTGGATCTCGCATTCCCAGGTTCGAATCCTGGCGCCCCAACCATATTGACCAAGGAAGATGTCTTGCTCAGAGCGTTTTTTATGTTTTGGGCAAGGAAAGTGTTTGCTGGTGCCGGGACTTTTTGCTCATTGGTTGGTTTCTGCTGAGATTGGGTATTTGTCCTGTGCTTTATATTTATTGCAGAACAGAAAGGTAACTCGTTGCGGGCCGTTAAGATTTTTTCCGGGAACGCCAATGTCCCTTTGGCTCTAGAGATAGCCCGCTACTTAAACACAAATCTGGGACAGGCAACTGTTACCTCCTTTTCCGATGGGGAAACAAGGGTAAGAGTAGATGAAAACGTTCGGGGCGACGATGTTTTTGTTATTCAGTCTCTTTCAGACCCGGTCAACAATCATCTTATGGAACTGCTTGTCATGATTGATGCTCTTAAGCGAGCATCTGCGCAGCGCATAACTGCCGTTCTTCCATATTATGCCTATGCCCGTCAGGACAGAAAGGACCAGCCCCGCGTTCCTATCACAGCAAAACTTGTCGCTGACCTGATCACTACAGCTGGTGCGACAAGGGCCTTGACGCTTGATCTTCATACGGGACAATTGCAGGGTTTTTTTAATATTCCGGTTGATCATCTGCACGGTACCCCAATCCTTCTTGAGCCGCTCAGGAAAATTCTTCTTTCGGAAAAGCTGGTTATGCTGTCTCCGGACGCAGGTGGGGTCGAGCGAACAAGAGCTTTTGCGAAAAGGCTGCAGGCTCCGCTGGCTATTATCGACAAGCGGAGGGAAGGCCCAAATCAGTCTCAGGTAATGAATATAATCGGAGATGTTGAAGGGTTCACTGCGGTAATTCTGGACGATATGATCGATACCGCCGGGACGATTACTCAGGGAGCACAGGCTGCCAAAGATGCCGGTGCACGGAGGGTTGTGGCTGTTGCAACGCATGCGGTGTTGTCAGGTCCTGCACTGGATCGGTTAAACCGTTCAGTGATTGATGAAGTGATCGTGACAAATTCAATTCCCTTGAACGGGAAAGAGTCTGTTTGCGAGAAGATAAGCGTTTATTCAGTGGGCGCACTTCTAGGAGAGGCGATCAAGAGAATTCACGACGATGAGTCTGTGAGTTCCCTATTTGTTTGAAACGGAGCTATAGTGTTCCGGTTGTTCATTGGAAACAGCAGTATTTTACCTTGGGGGAGTTATGCAGAATCCGGTTGTTGAAGCGAAGGTCAGAAATAATTCAGGTAAAGGTGTGGCCAGGACCCTTCGCCGAGAGGGAATGATCCCTGCCGTTCTTTACGGCAAAGGAAAGACCGTTTCCTTATCATTGACATTGAGCCATGTTCAGAAACTTTTTCATCGTCATGCGGGGTCACATGCAATCTTTCAGATCGAGCTTGATGGTGTGCAGTCAGATAAAACCAAGCTGGCCCTGGTCAGAGATATTCAGCGGGATCCTTTGACAGGTCGCATCCTTCATCTGGATTTTATGGAAATATCATCCGATGACCTCGTCAAAAACAAAGTTCCGGTCGAAATTGTTGGAGAAGTGCCTGTTGGAGTCAAAATGGGTGGGACGCTGGATCATAATGTCAGGGAATTGACTGTGGAGTGCCTTCCTGCTGTTATGCCGGATCATATCAAGGTAGACGCGTCCATGATGAACCTCAATGATTCGTTTCATGTCAGGGATCTTCCTGTTATTTCCGGAATCAGGATTCTTGATAACCCGGAAACAGTTTTGCTTCATCTTGTCCCACCAAGGGCTGAAGCTGTTTCGGCTCCAGCAGCAGGGAAGGCGTAAGTCTACTTCTGATGTCCCCGTTCAGGCCTTGTGCCATTGTAGGTCTTGGAAATCCTGGGGAGAATTATCGATGGACCAGGCATAATGCAGGGAAGATATTCCTTGATAATTTAGCCCGGGATTTAAATATTCCCCTTACCCAGAGAAAAGACTCGATTCTATGGGGGGAAGGGATGGTAGACGGTCTCAGGGTCTTCCTGTCTTTCCCTGAAACTTATATGAACCTGAGTGGTCGTGTTGTTCCATGGATGAAGCAGAAAAATATTGATTTGCCAGAGAGGGTGCTCATTCTCTCCGATGACATCAATCTTCCTTCAGGAACTCTTCGTTATCGCGAAGGTGGTGGTGCTGGTGGTCAAAAGGGTTTGCTCTCGATAATTCAGGCTGCAGGATCTGATCGTATTGCCAGGATACGGGTGGGTGTCGGATCCCCACCACCTGGTGTTGATTTAAGTGACTATGTTCTGGGACAAATTCCTTCTTCAGAACGGGAGTCCTTTGTTCTTGCTTGGAAGTCATTCAGGGAGATGGTTGACCGCTGGTTGTTGTCGATGAGGAAAACTTCGGATGGTGCCTAGAATTTTTTGTACTGATTGGAGTTGTGTGTAGTGAGTTTCCAATGTGGTATTGTGGGGTTGCCCAATGTTGGCAAGTCTACGCTGTTTAATGCGTTGACCTCTGGTAGTGCCCAGGTCGCAAACTTCCCGTTTTGTACCATCGATCCTCATGTTGGGGTCGTTCCTGTTCCTGACCGAAGGCTTGATCGTTTGACTGAGATCTACAACCCCAAAAAAAGGACCCCAACTTTTTTTGAGTTTGTTGATATAGCTGGTCTTGTAAAGGGAGCCAGTCAGGGGGAGGGGCTTGGAAACCAGTTTCTTAGCCACATAAGAAGTGTTGATGCAATTATTCAGGTTGTTAGAATTTTCAATGATCCTGATGTGATTCATGTGCAAGGTAAGGTTGATCCAATTTCTGATCTCGAAGTGATTGAGACAGAGTTATTGTTGGCCGATCTGGCAACTGTTACTGCCCGGATTGCTAAATCTGAAAAGCTGTTCAGGGCGGGCGGGAAAGACGCATCTCTTCAAAAGGAGACACTGGAAGCCCTTCGACAGGCATTGGACCAAGGAGTTCCCGCCCGGATGGTTCCATCGCCGGAAGAGGCGGAATCCTTCAGGAAAAGTCTCTTTCTTTTGACTCAGAAGCCAATCCTGTATCTTGCTAATATTTCCGATGCGGGTGAGGAGATTCACTCCGACTCATATAAGAAGCTTGAAGAGGCTGTCAAGGCAAGAGGTGGAGAGTTGCTTGCCATTTCAGGCAAGATAGAGGCCGAAATAGCATCGCTTTCTCCCGCCGACCAGAAGGTATTTTTGGCAGATCTGGGCATGAAAGAGTCAGGTCTTGAACGACTCATTCGTGAGAGTTACCGGCTCCTCGGTCTTTTGTCATTTTTGACCGCGGGGGAGGATGAGGTTCGGGCTTGGACGATCCAGGACGGAACCCTTGCTCCTCAAGCAGCAGGACAAATTCATTCAGATATTGAGCGTGGGTTTATTCGAGCTGAAGTTATGAAATTTGAAGATATCGACCGTCTTGGTTCTGAAAAAGCAGTCAAGGAAAAAGGTCTACTGAAGCTGGAAGGCAAAGAGTACCGCGTTCGAGATGGTGATATCATCTACTTCAGATTTAATGTTTGACTCTTCTTTACCGGTTGCTTTCATCAGAAAGCAATTATTAACTAACGTGCCAATGGAGAATATTGATCATGTCAGCTTTTTATGAATGTGTTTTGCTTTTAAAGTCACAACTGACCGATGAAGAGTCTGCCGCCGCTGTCTCTCGCTTTACATCTCTTGTCGAGTCCAAATCCGGGACAGTGCATCATGTCCAGAAATTGGGGCGAAAGAGAATGGCTTATGAATTGAACAAGGAAAAGAGAGCAGAATATGTCATCCTTTATATTGAGCTTAAGAATCCTGCAGACATTTCTGAGCTTGACCGACAGGCAAGGATCGATGAGCGCGTTGTAAAGAGCATGATTGTTCGAAAAGAAAAGCTTGTTTTCCCGAAATCAGAGTCCTCACAGGAGGAAGCTACCGCTGATCAGGACGATTCTGCCATGCTTGAAGGAGAGGCTCGTTGAGCAATTTCAACAAAGTAATCCTGCTCGGGAATTTGACCAGAGACCCTGAGGTTCGTTTTACCCGGGAAGGTGCTCCTGTTGCGAGTTTTACGCTTGCTATCAATAGCAACCGTTCCCGTCAGGAAGCTGACTCAAAGGATGATGTTTCCTACATTGATCTCGTCGCTTTTGGTAAACAGGCGGATCTTGTAAAAAACTACCTGGAAAAAGGAGCTCCCTTATTGGTAGAAGGGCGTTTGCAACAAAGACGCTGGGAGCAGGAAGGGCAAAAAAGAAGCAAGGTTGAAGTAGTTGTTCAATCAATCACCTTCATGGGGGGATCCAGAAAGTCACCTCAATCGGGGTCACCTTCCTTCCCTCAAGATGATGAACTGGGTCTTGGTGGTTATTCCTCGAATGAAAGTGATGTTCCCTTTTGATATGAGTGGGGAGCTGAAGTAGTATTCACTGGTTAATTTTACTGACTATTTAAGGAGATTTAACATGGCAATGCCAGCACGTTCCTATACCAGAAAAAAAGTATGCCGTTTTTGTACAGAGAAATTGGGTATTGATTATAAGGATGTCAACAATATCAAAAGCTTTCTGACCGAAAGAGGCAAGATTATTCCCCGTCGTCTCTCTGGTACTTGTGCTCTGCACCAGCGTCATTTGGCAGCGGCAATCAAGCAGGGACGTAATGTTGCATTTTTTGCTTTTTCTGAGGAAAAATAAGCCTGAATACAAAATTTCCGTTAGGAGCCTTGCTCTTAGCCGTCTCAACATCCTCAGCCTTGTTTCTGGGGGTCACTAATTATCCGCGGGTAGGGGTGTTCCTTGCTCTTTTTTCGGGAGTTCCTCTCGCCCTTGCCCAGATATCTCACCATCGACAGCAGTTGGGTCTTGGTGCGATGGTTTTATCCGGAGCGCTCGTTGAGATTCTTGGCCATAGCCCGCTATGGCTGGTTTTTTATCTGGCTTGGGCCGGAATGTCCGGGGTGTTGACTGGGGAGTTGGTTCGGCGTCATTACCCAATCTCAAAAATCGTAGCCATGGTCTCTCTTCAGATTGCTGGATTTACTTCTTTTATTATCTCCCTCGCTTATTTTAAGACTTCAGGGCATATTCTCCAGATCCTTCAGAAAAGCTTTTCTGATTCTTTCCACCTCTTTCTTGCGAACTATCTGAAGAACTCTCCAACTCCGATTTCTCCATCTGATATGGTGTTAATCAAACAGATGGAGCCTCAGCTGTTTCAATCATTTCTGGCTATACTCCCCGGGTTCCTTCTTTCGGGAATTATTCTGACTGCATTTACTCAAGTCTCTCTTGTTGATGAGTTTCTTATGAGAAAATCAAGCCTAACAACCCGCAAGGGAATCTCACGGTGGTATTTGCCGGATCAGCTTGTGTTTGTTTTTATTATTGCCTTGGCACTTCTGGCTATTCCTCATGACCTTACAAGAATGCTAGGTGTTAACTTTTTACTTGTTATAGGGACTGTTTACATTGCTCAAGGTGCGGGAGTCATAACGAGTTATACAAAATCCCGATCATTTGGTTTATGGTTTTGGATTGTTACAAGTGCTTTCATCATGCTTCAGCCGTTGATCCTTATTATGCTTTCAATCGTCGGGATCCTTGATGTTTGGCTGGATTTTCGAAAACTACGTCCGCAGAAAGAATCTACCGGCGAGTCAGACTAATGAATCTCGGGACTGCACAAAGACTGTTTCTGTTTGTTTCACTGTTCTTTTTTGCGGGTTGTAGCTCTATCTTTGATACCCATGCGCATTGGGGGTATAGTGATACATCGGGGATCCATGGAGGTTCCGGGACACTTAATGACCAGTCTTTTCCTCAGGTTGGTATTGCCTCTTGGTATGGTCCGACTTTTTATGGAAAACCAACCGCCAGCGGCTCTATATTCAGGAAAAACGAACTTACGGCAGCACATAGGACTTTGCCTCTGGGGACGAGAGTTCGCGTCCAGAATCTTAAAAATAATAAAGAAGTTGATGTACTGATCAACGATCGTGGGCCGTTTGTCGAAGGAAGAATCATTGACCTTTCTTGGTTGGCCGCCAAAAAAATTGGTATGCTGGGGAACGGAACAGCTCCAGTTCGGATTACACCATTGAATGAGGCTGCTTTTGCCCAAGAGGTTCAGCGCTCAAATTATGCGATTCAAGTCGGAACCTTTACCAATAGAAAAGATGCAGAAGTTTTTATGAGGCGTCTTTCAGGGTATTCGCATAGGGAAATTGTGACAAGTTATTACCGGGGAGGCCATATTTATCGAGTGAGGGTTGGTCTCTACCCCACACTGTCTCTTGCACATGTTGCAGCGAGCAAATTGAAAAAAAGCCTCGGAGAGGCTTTTGTAGTTAAACTCTAACCATATTCAAAAAGGATGAGCATTATGAGTGTTACAGAAAAGATTGAAGCTGTTATTGCCAATTGCGCTGAAAAATCTGAAAAACTGAAAAATAAACGAAAAGAACTTCTCCCCACCATCTCTCCCGAGTCTATTCCTGGTAATGCCGCATTGAAAAGGATCAAAAAGAAGCTGCGTAGAAATTATCAGAAAAAGACCCAGGCAAAAAGGATATTGGCTTCCTTAAATGGTGAGGTTCAAAAAGGGTCCAAGGAGTGAGTCATCGCTGGGAATATCGAGTGGTTGGCGTCAGTCGTGAGCAGGTGGAAAATCAGCTCAACTTTGTAGGGAATGATGGATGGGAGCTTGTTCAGGTTATTGTTATGAATAACCCTGATGTTCCTTATCAATGTATTTTTAAAAGAGTCGAGCCTGTTTAACCATAGTTACTGGTCATTTTTATTTTTCCGCGCTATTTTGTCTATTGCTGATAGACCGGATGGACGTCTGTGCGGTAAGCAACGTATTTATCGCTCCGGCGTCCATTGAGTTTACTTGGCTTTGTGCTTTTTCGAGACTGCTTTTGACAGATTCCAGACCATCAACATTGCCATTGAGTTTCTTGATGGAGTTAATGTCGCTCAAGGCGGAAGAAATTGCTTCGTTTGCTTTGCCAAAATTCTTGTCGAGAAGGTCTCTTGATGAAATCTCTATAGAGTTCTCTATTAAATGCAGCAGCAAGGAAACCCTGATCCTTTTTACAGAATCCAAAGCCCTCTTTTTTCCTTCCGAGAGTCCCTGAGAAGTAATTCCGATGTTGTTTCCCAATTGAGTGACTTGGTTTTCTTTCCCCTTGTTTTCGATCAGAAGGTATCCCAGTCCAAGGACAAGCAGAATCAGGAAAACGGTCAAAAAGCGCATCATACCTCCAGAATAAAGTTGGTGGGCCAATTTTTCCATTATACGTTATTGTATTTTTTTTAGAACTGCTTTCCTGGGCTGTGTAATGCTGGACCTGATTTGCGAGACAAGATACACTGATACATCCGATCAAAATGAATTTTAGAATCTCATACTGTATTCTGGACGATCTTGTGAGTTATTTTGTGAATATATAATCGAGTATGAACAGTACTCTTAACGAATAATTGGGATGAGGCGCAAGTGGGTTCGAAAAAATTTTCAGAAAAGACCGTTAATATTGTCAGTCTTGGTTGCCCCAAAAATTTAGTTGATACAGAAAACATGATTAACGACCTTGAATCAAGGGGCTATCAGATTGTGGCTGATGCTGAAAAGGCCGAGATCATTTTGGTTAATACATGCAGCTTTGTTACTGATGCGAGAAAAGAGTCAATCGATACCCTTCTGGAATTGTCCAGGTATAAAGAGGATGGAAATGCAAAACTTCTGGTTGGTACCGGATGCCTTGTCTCACGCTATAAGGAGAGTTTGCCAGATTTGATTCCTGAGGTTGATTTGATGCTTTCTACATTTGAAGAATCCAGCTTGGGCGCAATCCTTGATGATATATCCCGGAATGGTTCCCAAAGCAAAGCTGAAGCCCAGCTTATTGCTCCTAACTCCATACCTTTCAGGGAAAAAAGATTAACTCCGCACCACAGGGCTTATGTCAAAGTTTCTGAAGGCTGTGACCACACATGCACTTTTTGTTCGATCCCTTTATCGCGGGGATTGCAGGTGAGTCGTAAACCCGAGGATATCCTCGATGAGGTCAGACGACTTGGGGATGAAGGGGTTAGGGAGATCACTCTGATTGCTCAGGACTTAACGAGATATGGGGCTGATCTTGAAATAAAAGATGGGCTTGCACAGCTGCTACAGATGATAGATGGTCTAAAAAAGGTAAATTGGGTCAGGCTTCTCTATGCATATCCAACACTTGTTACCGATCGGCTTCTGGATGTTATTCGAGAGTCTTCTTCAGTCGTTAAATACCTTGATATTCCCCTTCAACACGTTAATGGAAATGTGCTCAGGAGAATGGAACGACCAGGCAATCTAGAGTCCAGCCAGCGTCTTGTTTCCCGCATTCGTGAAAAAGTTCCTGGAATTTCGTTGCGGACCACTTTTATTGTTGGGTTTCCGGGCGAAACGGAGGAAGAGTTCCAGGAGTTACTATCCTTTGTCAAATGGGCCAAATTTGATCATTTGGGTGTTTTTTCTTTTTCAAAGGAAGATGGTACTCCATCTTATGAAATGGACGGACAGGTTCCAGCCAAGATAAAGAATCAGCGGAGAAACCAGGTCATGGCTCTGCAAAAAAAAATATCGCTTGAAAAAAATAAAAGTTATGTTGGCGAAGTTATGCCAGTGTTGATAGAAGGGCCTTCAGAACAATCTTCCTTGGTTCTTTCTGGGAGAATTGCGACCATGGCACCTGATTCAATTGATGGAGAGGTTCTTGTTTTAAGTGGCTCAGCATCGGTGGGCGAAATTGTAGATTGTCGTATCACCAAAGCTCATCATTATGATCTGGAAGCTTGGGAGGTTTCTGTCCCCACTATTGATTAAAATGAGGAATTGATCCCGATCCTACGGAGATAAACTCATGTTCTACTCCATTGTAGACATGATCTTTTTCGATTCCTGTCGGCAACTGGAATAGAAGAAAACTTCCGGTGGAGTGGAGGAGTTTGTCACGGCACGGTGGTTTTCGTCGGCCAAGACTTGTCTTCAGTGCGGGAAGATGTCGGACAAAATGCTGTTATCCATCGGGCAATGGATCTGCCCGGATGCCGGAACCACCCATGATGGGTGTATAACTGCGTCCAGGAATCCTCTCTCGTCGGATTGACCAGACCAAGATCCAGCGGAGAGCTCTTCCGAAGTCAAGCTTATGGAGAACAGTGTGATAAGTCCTCGGCAAAGCAGGAATCTGGCCAAGTTTCTGCTGGGTAATTGCAAGCAGAAATAAAGTGGTTCGAAGCGGTTCAGGAGGACCGAAGACACTCACTTCTTAAAAATTCTACATTCTTCTTTTTCTGCTGTTATCTTTATAAATTCTCTGAGGATCAATCCGGTCAAAATCAGTCCATCTATAAGGGTTATCAGATAATTCTGGTACAGGAGTCCTTCCAGTAAAACGAACGACCCTACCGTAATCCATACGAGTTGTGGCGTTGAAACCGGTTTCAAGACAAGAATTGCGAGAAACAAGGACCAGCCAAAAAATAAGAATCCAATCGTACTCCCTTCAAAGTGTATGTCAGTGTTCAGATAAATAGTGCTGACGATTGAAAGTACTATAAGAATGGTGATGAATTTGTTGTTTTTTGTGGCAAGAAAAAAAAATCCCCAAGCTGATAGCAGAAATATCAAGAAGATGCACCCTTTCGTTGGTGCAGGGAGACTATAAAGGTAAAAAGAGGTGAGAACCCCTGAGGCAAAGAAAGCTGAGCTATAAATCTTAGAGCTGTTATCAGGAGATTCCTTTATACGGGAAATAAAGATCATGGCGGGCAGGGCTAGGAATAGTCCTGTTGTTGCGTGTGTGGAAAGTGTTGAGAACGGGATAGGGTCAACTGCTATCCGGTCAAGACTCTTTCCAAGTTTATAACCCAAAAGACATGTTTCAATCAACGCAATGGATGGCCAGAAAAGGACTGAAAATGGGTTTTTAAGATGGTGAGCCAGGCTCAGGATAACTCCCGCTGTAATAAAAATCCCTCCATCCTTAACCATCGCTGTCCTGGGGGCAGTTAAAAAACCAATCAGAAGAATTGAGAGACCAGAAATGATCAATGTCCATGAAATTTTCTGAAAAGGAGTTTCTCTGGAAACTTTTTGCAGAAGTGGGAGGAGTACAACTCCAAGTAAAACTGAATGCAATATCATTAACAGGTGGTAATGCATGAGTGGAAGTTCCAGTTTTGGGTGAAGGAAGATTGTTCCCACGATACTGGCCATCCAGAAAAAGAGCGAAATCTTGACAATCATATCGTTTGATTCTCCTGTTTGGTCTTTTTGTGGGTTATGTGGGTTTCTATCGTTTCCACCCGGAGGAATTTCCCTGGGGAAGCTGTGAAGGAACTATTTTCCCGTTTGTTCAAGATTAGCGCAATGTGGGGTAACGCTTTTCTTTTGTTTGTAAATTGTGGGCTTCATGGTTTAAAGGAAGACTATCATTGTTTTCAGATTCCTGTATTTCATTTGCATAGTGATGAAATTTTAGTAAACTGGTCAATGTTCCTTTGGCGAGAGTGGCGAAATGGCAGACGCACCAGACTTAGGATCTGGCGGGTAATCCCCGTGCGGGTTCAAATCCCGCCTCTCGCACCATATTTGTTTTCTGTCTGAGCATAATGGAATCGTCCCCATTCTTGGTCCGTAGGCCAAGAGGAGGCATTTGGACCAGTTTTTCATTTTGCTTTTTTTTCGACCCATACTATAATATTTTCCATGCAACGTGCCGCAAGGTGGGCAAGCAGGGCAGAACCGTCCGCACTCAAGGCCTCCGGAACGGAGAGTAAGACGCAAAGGTCCAAACGACTTCGCTCATCTTCGGTGGAAAAGGGGCTTTCCGTCGTGAGTCCACCCACCCACGAGGACGCCAACATAGTGGCGGGAAAGTTCATCGTGCTCGACAGCTGGATTTTCCGCTTTTTCCGTATTGAGTGCATCAATAGTTTGCGTTTTCGAATGACCAATAGGTAACGCCGTATCGGTGAGAAAACCCGCTACCGAAAGCTTTTGTCTGAATGCAAGAAATTGGTTTTCGGGTTGTCCTGCTCTTTGGAGTGGGGAAGAAAGTGCGATTTTATTCCAGTAATATCGAGGGTATTCTTATGAACTCTGAAAACGATAAAGCTTGCAGGAGGATCTGATGGCAAAGCGGATTTTGGTATTGGGTGGTGGCGTTGCTGGGTCGATTGTTTCTAATCAAATAGTTCGCAAAATTCTGAGAGAGATACAGTCTGGGGATGTTTCAATCACCGTTTTGGGGACAACCGATACCCATTGTTATCAACCAGGTTGGCTCTACTTGCCATTTGACCTCGTCCGGAATGAAGAGATCAAACGGTCGGAGAGGACCATCTTGGATCCTTTGATAGGGTTTATTATTGATCCAGCTAAAATGATTGATGTAAAAGCCAATAGGGTGACGGGTGTCTCAGGAAAAATCTATGAATATGATGTACTGGTTATTGCGACCGGATCGGTTCCTCGTCCTGATCTTATTCCTGGTTTGTCAGACGCTGGACACTGGTTCTATACAGAAGAAGGTGCATTAAAGTTACAGACAGCTTTAAGAGAGTTTAACGGTGGAAAAGTGGTGATTGCGATGGGGGTCCCTCATAAATGCCCTGTTGCGCCGATTGAAGTGACGTTGATGCTTGATGAATATCTGCGAAAAAAAGGCATCAGGGAGAAGACAGAGATCTACTACACCTACCCGGTAGGTGCGGTTCATACGATCCCCGCCGTTGCGAAGTGGGCAGTTCCTGTTTTTGAGGAGCGAGGAATCAAGTATGAGACATTTTTTAATATGAAAGAAGTTGACGCAGAAAAAAAAGTGCTCCATAGCCTGGAGGGTTCTGCTGTCGAATTTGATCTACTGATCTCTATCCCTCCCCATCGCGGTGCACCCGTTATTTCCGATTCTGGATTGGGAGAAGGGGGGTGGATCCCAACCAACAAACAAACATTGCAGATGGAAGGTTATAAAAATGTTTTTGTTGTAGGGGATACAACAAATCTTCCTATTTCAAAGGCTGGATCAACTGCCCACTTTTCTGCTGATATAGCAGTGGAAAACATTATATCAGTAGTCCGTGGCGGAGACGCTACGCATCTATATGACGGTAAAGTTTTTTGCTTTATCGAAACAGGAAGAAGTCAAGCAAGTTACATCTCCTTTAATTACTCTACCCCTCCAGTTCCCCCCCCACCGACGACCACTGTCCATTGGATGAAGTTGTCCTACAATAGATTGTATTGGTTGACAGCCAGGGGAATCCTCTAGATGGGTGGGGATAATATGAACGAAGATATTAAGGAAGATGTCTTGACAGCTAGGCTCTCTGATCCACATGTCAGGGCGCAAATATTGCGAATTTTGGACCGTTTGGATCTTATCGAGGAAGCTGTGACTTCGAATAATGCAATCCGTGATTTGCAGACTGAAGGCATGATTGAACGATTATCTGAACGTGTTGAAAAGGCCATTCAGCTTTTGGACCAAGTATCCAATCCCAATATTGTGGGCTTGGTGCGTGAAATCGATAACCATTATCCAACGATTGCATCCTTGCTTAAGTCTCTTTCAGATATGGAGCAGTCAGGTAAGCTGGCGAGTTTGCTGGAGTTGACTCAGGGGGCCAAGGCTTTAAATGATATCTTGAATGACTCTTTCGTTGAGCGAATGGCTCTTCAGGTTGAAACTCTAACAGGACATTTGGAGCAGCTTAGGCTAATACCTGTAGAAGATTTGACCAAATTTTTGGGCAGTCTAAAGGAATCAGGTGCCTTAGACACTCTGCCGGAAATTGCGGGGGCTCTGGTGGCACTCAGAAGATTGATGACTGATACTCTTCTTGAAAGAGTCATGACATTGATCGACCAGGGGATTGCATACCAGAACAGTATTTCAACGGCAATTAGAATGATCCCGGAAAAACCCAAAAGCCCTGTTGGATTAATGGGATTGTGGACCTTGGTTAATGATCCTGAAATTCAAAAGTCCCTCTATGTTTTTATGAGTGCCTTAAAAGTGTTCCTGAAAGAAAAATAATAAAGAGCTCGTTAATAATAGAAAATGAAGCTGCCCGACAACCGGGTATTTGTGTGTGTTGTTTTTGGCTAGAATGATAAAAAAGCCTTCCTGTCGGTTCTTTTTGTCAGGCTATGTCCGTAGGTGACTAATAAGATGAAATAGTTTATATTGCTCCACCGTGCCTTCTTATATTTGACATTGTCACTATCCTGCGAATATTTGCATCATGCTATTTTTAGGGCGATGGTTTTGTGATTTTGATGTTTTTGGATCTTTATTTGCTCGTCCAAGATTACTATTGACAAAGGTGGAATCTGTCAATATAATCCCCTTTTGTTTTTTCCCGTTTTCTTGGTTTCTAAAAATTGCGGTTCTCTTTTGAATAGCATTTTCTGGGATCCTTCGCGAATAGGGATATTTTGGGGAGGTTCCCGAGTGGACAAAGGGAACAGACTGTAAATCTGTCGCCAGACGGCTTCGGAGGTTCGAATCCTCCCCTCCCCACCAACGGTTTTTACTGCGGGAATAGCTCAGCGGTAGAGCGCCAGCCTTCCAAGCTGGATGTCGCGGGTTCGATCCCCGTTTCCCGCTCCATTATACAATCGAGCACGTTCAGGGCTAATTGATGCCCTTGTAGCTCAGTTGGCAGAGCACATCCTTGGTAAGGATGAGGTCACCGGTTCAATCCCGGTCAAGGGCTCCATTTATTTTCTTGAAAGAGCTCTCAACAAAAAATCGTAGTTCCGCTAACTATTCTAAACTGGAGGCATTTTTTATGGCAAAAGCGAAGTTTGATCGAAGCAAGCCCCATCTGAACATCGGAACGATCGGCCATGTCGATCATGGAAAGACGACATTGACGGCAGCGATAACTCGGGTGTTGGCAGCGAACAAGATGGCAG
>JAKAYF010000103.1 GCA_021816465.1 Nitrospirota bacterium | reverse complement strand
ATGGCCGAAAGCTGGGGTGTAAGACATCACATATCAACCCCTGGAAGGCTTTCCCCTCCCTTGGATAAAGCCATGGCGATCTGGGAGCGGAAAATGGGAACGCCAGGGGGAGGAACGGTCGGAGCGGTTGTCAGGGATATGGCCGGCCATGTTGCCTCGACGACGTCGACGGGCGGAATGGGGGACATGTTGCCCGGAAGGATCGGGGACAGCTCGATTCCAGGGGCCGGATACTATGCTGATGACGAGCTGGGTGCCATCTCGATGACCGGACATGGCGAGGGGATCCTGACCATGGCCATGGGGATTCGTTTGCTGGAAGCCCACCAGGGGGCAGAAGATCCCCTGACTGCCCGGAAGAATTGCGAGAGGATCCTGTGTTCTCTTGAAAGACGGACTTCCTATCAGGCCGGAGCCATTCTGGTGAGCCAGAAGAATGGCCCGCTTGTCCTTCATCTTGGAGAGAGGATGCTGACAGGCTGTCTGCTGGAAAAGGATCAAATCCTGATCAGGGACCAATGGCCAGGAAGATCGATGGATCAGGAGAAAATGCTTAACGGGCAGTGACCTAAAGTGGGGTTGTTTAACCCAAGGCATTTTCGGCAGGTTCTTCTGCCAGACTGGTCTCACCTTGACCGGGTTCCTGGTCGGGTGAAGGGCGTTTTTTTACTGAAACCAGGATGACGCCAGCAAAAACCATGATCGAACCCATTGCTTCCTGGTCAGAAACTCTTTCCCCCAGAAAAATCATCGCCAGAAAAAGTGTCGCCACCGGACCCAGAAAAGACAGGATGGCGGCCCGGCTCGCTCCGATATAGGCAATCCCCTGTGACATCAAAAAAGTTGGGAGAGCGGTTGAGAAAATCCCCATGAGGACTCCGATCTCAAGGACTTTCCCGTTGATCTCTCCGATATGGAGGGATCCGACCGCAATCGACTGAATCAGGATGGCCAGAGTTGCGGTAATCATGACGACCGATGTGAGCCAGAGGGGATTGACTCTTTTGACAAGGTCCTCAACCCCGAGAAGGTAAACCGCATAGAAAATCCCGCTGCCCAGAACGAGCAAAATCCCGGTCAACCCTCCATGAGAAGATCCCGTCGATCCATGAGTGACGATCACAATTCCGGCATAGGCCAGGGCGCTTGCAAGAATTTCCCGGACACCGGCCCTGCGCTTTAAAAAGACCCAGGCGAGAAAAATCACAAAGGTTGGATAGAGAAACAGCACAAGACGCTCTTCTCCGGCACTGATCAGGGCAAGCCCGTCAAAGTCGAGAACGCTTGAGATATCAAATCCCAGAAGCCCCAGAAGAATGATCCACAGGAAGTCCCGACTCCAGACGGCAGGTTTCTCGCCGGGTGTGTTTTTGGCGAACCAGAAAAGACCAGCACAATAGAAGGGGAGCGCCGCGATCATTCTGAGGGTGAGAAGAGTATCCGGATCCACACCCTCGCGGTAGGCCAGCTTTGCCAGAATTCCTTTCATGGCAAAGCAGACTGCAGAGACGACAACAAAGCCAATGCCAAGGTGCTGCTTCCTGAAAATCGAGACGGAGTTCAAAAGCGATTCCTTTTTGTTCATCAAGACCCGTTTCAGAGCAACGGGAAGAGTCTGAGAGGGCTCCGTGCCATCTCTTGCATGTTTCATACGAACTGTTTTCAGGGTAACATGGCCAGACATTCGGGTAAAACCATGATGAGTGAGGTTGTGGAGAAATCGTTGCCGCGAACTCTTTGGGAACTCATCCCACTGGAACAAAATTTGTCAAAAAGGAAAGCGACTGATGAGGATATTGGTGTTGGGAGCTGGGGGTGTCGGTGGCTATCTCGGGGCGAGACTCCAGGAGGCCGGGGCAGAGATTACCTTTCTTGTAAGACAGGAACGAAAATCTCTTCTCATGAGCCGGGGGCTCAGGCTGAGGAGCCCCTTTGGAGATCTTCATCTCCAGGCGGATTTTGTGACTTCGGAAGAGTTAAAAGACAAATTCGATATTATTCTTTTATCCTCAAAGGCTTATGATCTGGAATCGGCCATTGGTTCCATCGCGCCGGCGATGGGGGCAAAGAGTCTTGTGATCCCTTTCCTGAATGGCTTTGCCCATCTTGACCGGCTCGATTCCCGGTTTGGGAAGGGGAATGTCGGAGGAGGCGTTGCCCAGATTGCCGTTACCATGACGGATGAAGGCGATATTGCTCATCTGAACCGCTCCCATTTTTTTACCGTCGGATCACGCTCTCCTGAACAGGAGGATGCCATTTTGGAGCTGGGCAATCTTTTCAAATCCGCAAAAATAGAGTCAAAAGTTTCTCAAGACATCGAGCAGGAGATGTGGGAGAAGTTTGTTTTTATCTCCACGCTGGCTGGCGCCACGTCCATGATACGTGCGGATACCGGAACGATTCTTGAAACTGATGGCGGAGAACGGCTCATTCTGGGGATTCTGGCGGAATGCCAGGGTACAGCAGCTGCTTGCGGTCATCAGATCCCGGAAGAGAACATTTCTTCCTATCGTGATCAGCTGCTCAAGAAAAACTCCAGGGCGACATCCTCCATGCTCAGGGACATCGAGCAGAAAAAACCGACAGAAGGGGACCACATCATCGGGGACATGATCAGAAGGGGACATGCCGGAGGTCTTCATATGCCCTTTCTGGAGATGGCTTATTGCCATCTCCAGGCCTATGAGCGAATGAGGCTCCGCAAGATAAGCTAACAGCTTTTTGGGTTTGCTGGTTTTTTGGGGGGAGTGCCTGAATTTCCTGGACTGGTGGCATGAGAGAAGT
>JAKAYF010000004.1 GCA_021816465.1 Nitrospirota bacterium | reverse complement strand
ATCTATGGAGCTTCTGTCAACAAGATTCCAGGAACAGAACAAACTCTTCAGGATGGGCCATGGTCAATTCTGACGCTGACCTTAAATCCTGTTAAATGGAGAAGAGTCGTGAAGGTTGGGCCCCTAGAGCCCAAGAAGATCTGAAAGCAGCCTTTTGGGGTCAGGACTGTTCAAAAAAGGACGGCCGATGACCAGAAGGTCCGACCCGCCAAGAAGTGCATCTTTGGGACTTCCCGCCAACACCTGGTCATCCTTTCTGCCTTTTGGGCCGGATGTCGCTCCCCCCTCCCACCGGATACCGGGAGTCACCAGATAGGGGGCCGGACCAAAACGCCCTCTGGCGGACAAAAGGTCGCCAGGAGCCATGACAAGCCCATGGGCACCGGAAGCAAGAGCCAGGCCGCCGAGTTCAAGAACTTTCTCCTGTCGGTCGGGAATCCCCAAAAGATCCAGCTCGCGGGAATCCAGATGGGTCAACAGCGTCACCGCCAAAACCAGGGGAGAAACACCGGAAAGATTCTCGGAGGCCTCCCTTGCCGCGCGAATCATTGCCTCCCCGCCCTGGGCATGAACCGTCAGCAGACTGAGCGTCGGAAGAGAAAGACCGGATATCGCACCAAAAACGGTATTGGGAATATCGTGCCACTTCAGGTCCAGAAAGAGAGGAATGCCCCTGTCGGAAATCTCATCCAGGAGTCTCATCCCCTCCCTCATGAAAAGGACCGGCCCCACCTTCACCATGCCGATCCTTTCCCCGATCGCCCCGAGAAGCGACCGGGCACGGACAATATCCGGCTCATCAAGGGCCAGACAGATCCTGTTCCTGAGCGATCGTCTCAAATGGTCCACAGCAGGCGAAGAATGGAAGATTGGCTTGTCCTGAATCAAAAGTCGGCCTTTCTAAGCCAGAATGTATGGAACTTTCGTGCCTTGTGAAAAGATCTGGGGGCCGGAAGAATCTCCTCGACACTCTTCCGCTCGCGCGTCGAGATACCGGACAGGACCATCGCTCCTCCCGGCTCGAGAAGATCCCACAGGAACGGAATCCAGTGGAGAAGCACACCACCGGTCACATTCGCGATGATCAGACGGAACATCCCGTCATTTCCAAAGAAGGCACCCTCCGACGGAGTATCGGGCGACACTCCCGTTCTGGAAAACCCGGTCAGACCGTTCAGCATGATGTTTTCCGATGTGGCCTCAACCGCAAGGGGATCATTGTCGACGGCAACCAGAAAATCCCCATGCCCGAGAACAAGTGCCGCGATCCCAAGAATCCCCGTACCCGACCCAAAGTCCAGAACCCTCCCACCTTCAGCAGGAACCCTGGGATAGTGATCCACCAGAAGGGAGAGGCACTTCCCTGTCGTTTCGTGAAGTCCGGTTCCAAAGGCCAGATGCGGATGGATCCTTATGAAAGGAGTCGCCGGTTTTGGTGCCAGATCCCATTCGGGAATGACCGAAAGCCAGTGATTGACCATAAACCTCTGGAATCCCTGGCTTTTCCACAACGCCTCCCAGTCTTCTCCCGGAAGGATCTCATCGGTTGCCTCGATCGCTCCCATGGATTTGACCGACTCCCGGACCAGAAGAGACTCAAGACCGTCAAGACGCTCAAGAGAGGCCGTCAGGCGGACGATTCCCGACACTTCCTGCTCAAGGACAGGAAGCTTGGTTTTCTTGACCAGCCAGTCCGCAACACTCTGGGCTTCTCCGGAAGGAACGTCCACCTTCAGCAGGCGATACCCTTTTTCGTTCATCACTCTCCTTCAATCAGGAAGGGTCAAAGGTAAAGGAATAAATCCTGACCGCCGAACCTGCCGGTACCAGCGTCAGGGTATGACCACCAAAACTCTGGTGGGAAACCAGGGTATACATCCGGGGTGCCCGGAGCAGAAGATAGGAATCCCCTTTCCGGTCATAACGGATATCCTCACCGGAGATTCCCTTCGGAAGGGGTTTTCCGTCCTGAAAGACAAAGATCCTTACGGGTTTTGTCCCTGTTTCGCGGCGGAGAACGCATCTGACGCCGGAGGCGTGATAAGGAAGGGTCAATCTGGGATGACCGGAAACGACCGGCCGAATAAACTCTTCCGTTGAGATCCAGGGCCCGGAAAGATTGATGTTGTCGGAGACAACCGGACCATCCGGGTAGGTATACGGCTTCCCGGGAACAAAACCCGGAGGAGGGGAAAGAGCCTGACGTCCGGTGCCGGCATAAAGCTCGGGAGTCATGGATTCAGGAAATTCCGGCGGGGAAGAACTTTGGACCTTCTCCGTTCCTGCACCGATAGCCTGGCGGATAGCGGCCTCCATCCTCTCGTCATCGCCTTCACCGATTGTATGAAAAATCAGCTTTCCGTTCCGGTCGAAGAGATACTGTGCCGGCCAGTAGTGGTTGTGAAATCGGTCCCAGAGCCTCCTGTCACTGTCGATGGCAACGGGATAGTCCAGACGGTACTTTCTGACAGCGCGGGCCACATTGTTTTCCTTTTTTGCAAAGGAAAACTCGGGCGTATGAATACCGATCATGACCAGCCCTTCCGGCCCGTACGTCCGGTACCAGCGCCTGAGGACCGGAAAGGTCCGGACGCAGTTGACGCAGGTATACTCCCAAAAATCGATCAGGACCACTTTTCCCCGAAGGGAGGCATCATTCAGGGGAGGGCTGTTGATCCATCCCGTCGCACCGGAAAAGGACGGAAGATCCGAAGCGAAGGAAACACGGGAAAAATCAGGCCCCATGGTCCCCCAGAAAAAGAGGAGAAAGACAATCGCCAGTACACTGGCTTTTTTCACACCCAACGGACCCCCCTTGATCCCCTGTTCCCATCAGGCCATATCCGGAAAATGGAAGGAAACACACCGGCCAGACATCCTGAAACATCGCCCGAAAAGAACCAGACACAGATTCTGTGGCTGTTTCCGGCGCCACCCCCAAGCTGAAAGGGAAGATCAATCCCCATAGCCCAGTATATCAAACTCGAAAATTTTAGCATGCACCATTTCCGGAGTTTCACGCCCCCGGGACTCCGACATCCCAGGCGCAACCAGGCCATTCATTTTTTCGAATTTTGTTAAAAAAACGATCAAAAACAACAAAACAAACCGAACACCGGATTGAAGAACCGCTTAAAAAGGATCATAATCAACGAAAGCATGTGAGCCTAGAATCAGGCGACCGCCTGTTGTCCATGAAAAATAAACAATGGATTTCTGGACAGAAAATGTTTTTTTTATTGGACAGACACAAAAGATACGATTGTGTTCTTGTCCAGGGATTGAGCTGGATGATTTTCTCATTTTCTCCATTGGACCTCTCTCTTTTGGCCATTTCTTTCTGGTTTGTCCTGGCCATCCTGTCGCTTTTCCTCTCCCGCATCCACGGATTTCATCTCTGCCGGATGTTTCTCCCCGGAACAGCCGGAAGCATCCTGTTGACGATGTCCGGATTTTTGGGACTTGACGGATCTCCCCAGGCGAAGACCATTCCCCTGGGACTTCCGGGGCTCCCCTTTCATCTTCGTCAGGATGCCCTTTCCTCCTTCTTTCTTCTGATCATCGGATTCGTCTCGTTGGGAATCTCCATTTTCTCATCAGGGTATTTCAAAGACGATCACCATGGTAAGGAGATCGGCTTTCTGCTCTTCCAGTATCATCTCTTCCTGATATCGATGACACTGGTGCTTCTGTCTTCCGACTCCTATCTCTTTCTTCTTTCATGGGAATCCATGGCCATGACATCCTACTTCCTCGTCGTTTCCGACCACGAAAAGGATGTCGTCCGCCAGGCCGGATTTCTTTACCTTCTCCTGGCCCACATTGGAACGCTCGCTCTTTTCCTGTCATTTGGCATTCTCTCTTCCGGAGGAGGGCTTCAGGATTTTTCCGGATATGCGTTCGAGCAGATGGAAAAGGGGCAGCATTCGTCGCTTGCCCTGACGATGGCCTTTTTTCTCGCTTTTTTCGGGTTCGGCGCAAAAGCTGGCATCCTTCCCCTTCACATCTGGCTCCCCGAAGCCCATCCTGTCGCTCCGTCCCCTATTTCAGCACTGCTTAGCGGAGTCATGCTCAAAGTTGCCATCTACGGAATGGTCAGAGTCTGGTTCGACCTGATCGGGATCCACTTCCTGTCATGGAAATGGGGGATGGTCGTTCTTGCAGTCGGGTTGTTCACGGCCCTTTTCGGAATCCTTTTTGCCCTCACCCAAAACGATCTGAAACGACTTCTCGCCTATTCGTCCATCGACAACATCGGGATCATTGTCATGGGGCTGGGTCTTTCCATCATTTTTTTCGGAACAGGACACCCCGTTCCCGGAGCCCTCGGCCTGATTGCAGCCCTTTATCACAGCCTCAACCACGCTGTCTTCAAGGGGCTTCTCTTTTTGGGAGCAGGATCCATCCTCCACGCATCGGGGGAGACCAATCTGAACCGGATGGGTGGGCTCATCCGGTCCATGCCCCAGACCGCAATCCTCTATCTGGTCGCCATTCTTTCCATCTCGGCCATTCCTCCGCTCAATGGATTTGTCTCGGAGTGGCTGACCTTCCAGACAGCCTTATCGGTGCCTCTTCTTGAGACAGGAGGGATACGGAGCATGGTCGCCCTCTCGGCCGCAGGACTCGCCTTGGTCAGCGCCCTGACGGCAATGTGTTTTGTGAAGGTTTACGGGATTGGATTCCTGGGCGTTCCCAGAACGGCGCCGATGCCCAAACGCCATGAGTCAACGATTCCTGAAAGACTTGGGATGCTCTGGCTGGCTTCGGGATGTCTTTTGTTGGGCTGTCTTCCGACAATCGTGGTCCGATATCTTGAGACCATTACAATCTCCCTGACCGGCGGCGGGCTTGGAAAAAACGCAAACGGCGCCGGATGGCTCTGGCTCGTTCCCCAGTCTGCAAGACGGGCAAGCTACAGTCCGATTGTCTTTCTTGCCGTGATCGTCGTAACCACCCTTCTGACGTTTTTGGTGATCCGGATTTTATTCCGCAGAAAAACGCGCACGTCGGCGTCATGGAACTGTGGCTACCCCGCAAGAACATCCCGGATGCAGGATACCGCCGACTCTTTTTCTCAGCCCATCCGACATTTCTTTTCTCCGGTCTACAAGATGACAAGACATCTTCCTCTGCCAACCGATGAAAAGCCGATCTTTTTTGTAGAAATCGATGACCAGAGCTGGTTTTTGTTCTACAGGCCGATCCAGAAAATCGTGGAAAAAATGTCCGCTCTTGCCGGAAAGCTCCAGACCGGAAAGATTTCCGTCTACCTGACCTACAGTTTTCTGACGCTCCTGTTTCTTCTTTTTCTGGTCAAATCCCCATGACACAGACCAGCACTGTCCCGCACCAGTGGATTGCGGACCTTCTCTTCAAAGGACTCGGGGAGCTCTTCCAGACAGCTTCTGTCATCTTTTTTGCACCCATTTTTCTCGGGTGGGTCAATCTGTGCCGCTCCTGTCTCCAAAGCCGTCGACCGGCCGGGATCCTCCAGCCGTATCGGGACCTGCTGAAATTACTGAGAAAAGAAGTCGTCCTTGCCACCGGGGCATCACCTCTTTTCCGGATCACCCCCTATATCGTTTTTGGCTCGATGGGCCTGGCAGCGGCTCTTGTTCCCGCTGTGACAACCGACCTTCCCTTCGGACCGGCAGCCGATGCAATCGCCCTTGTCGGCATTTTTTCCCTGGCGCGCATTTTCATGGCGCTTTCCGCGATGGATATCGGAACCCCCTTCGGCGACATGGGGGCCCGACGTGAGATGATGATCGCCTTTCTTGCCGAACCCGCGACGATGATGGTCCTTTTTACGGCATCCCTGATCTCGAGGTCCACCTCACTTTCCACCATTGCCGAAACACTTGGAGGGCGCCATTTTACCCTCTATCCCAGCCTCGTGTTTGCGACAACGTCCTTCTTCCTGATTATTCTGGCCGAAAACTCACGATTGCCCATCGACAATCCTTCGACACACCTTGAACTCACCATGATCCATGAGGCGATGCTCCTCGAATACTCCGGAAGGCATCTCGCACTGATGGAATGGGGAAGCTCCATCAAGCTTCTGCTCTATTTCTCCATCCTTATTTCGTTCTTCCTCCCGTGGGGTATCTCCCATGAGTCATCCTTCGGAGGATTGTTGTCCGGATTTGCTTTTCTCGTCCTCAAGCTTTTCATCCTGGGGACATTGCTGGCCATTCTGGAATCAACGCTTGCCAAACTCCGGCTTTTCCGGGCCCCCGAGTTTTTAGCCGCGGCATACCTTCTGGCCGTGATCGCCTTTCTTTCCCATTTCATCCTGGAGGTGTAGATGTTGCCCGCACATGACTCTCCTTTCGGGGTAGAAATGGTCAATCTTCTCGGAGCCTTCATCCTTCTTGTCGCTTTCGCGATGCTTGCCTCGCGGCGCACTCTTTCCCTGATCCGGCTTTTTGCCTTCCAGGGATTTTTTCTCTCAATGAGCATCTTTCTTGTGGCGTTTCTCTCCGGAGAATCCAACCTCTACTATTCCGCCTTTTTCACCCTGGTCCTCAAGGTGATCCTCCTTCCATGGATCCTCAGGGACCTTTCTCAACGTCTCAAGATCGGCGGAGATATCGAAACACTGGTCAATGTTCCGGTCACCATGATCATCGGCATCGGCGTGGTGGTTTTTTCATTCTCCCTCGCAGAGCCGATCCTTAAAGCGGCAAGCACCGTGACCAGAAGCCTCATAGGCGTCGGTCTTGCCTGTGTCCTTTTGTCGTTTCTGGTGATGATTACCAGAAAAAAAGCCATGACCCAGATCATCGGCTTTCTCTCCATGGAAAACGGACTCCTGTTTTCCGCCACGAATGCAACCTATGGAATGCCCATGGTCGTTGAGCTTGCCATTGCGCTCGATGTTCTGATAGGAGCCATCATCTTTGGAATCTTCTTTTTCCAGATACGCGAGACCTTTGAAAGCCTTGATCTCAAATATTTTGAAAAGCTCAAGGAGGACGAAGAATAATGCTGGTTCTCTCCGTTCTCGCCATACCGCTCCTTTCAGCGGTCATTCTGGCCTTTCTGGGACAAAAGCCATGGGCCTATCTCCTCAATGCCGGATTGACCTTCCTGACCTTTATCGACTCCCTGTTTCTTGCAAAAAAGGTTCTGGAATCGGGACCTGTCCTGGCTCTGAAAGAAACGTTCTATGTGGACTCTTTCAATATTTTCCTGATCTCGCTCACCGCCTTTGTGGGTCTGACAACAGCCATCTTTTCCGGACCCTATATGAAAATCGAGGAAAAAAAGGGAAAGATCACACCCAAAATCCTGCGGCTGTATCACAGCGCCTACCAGATCTTTCTCTTTACAATGCTCCTCGCCCTTTCCAGCAATAACCTGGGCATCTTGTGGGTCGCAATCGAAGGGGCAACACTGGCAACCGTTCTCCTGGTCAGCCTCTACCGGACAAGGGCCAGCATCGAGGCGGCATGGAAATACTTCATCCTTTGCGGTGTGGGGATTTCCCAGGCACTTTTCGGAACCATCCTTTTATATTTTGCAGCGGAAAAGATCCTTGGATCGGGGGGAGGGGCCCTTCTATGGACCCATCTTTTCCAGATCCGGTTTGAACTTGAGCCAACCGTCCTGAAGATTGCTTTTGTTTTTCTCCTGGTGGGTTACGGGACCAAGGTCGGACTCGCTCCCCTTCACAACTGGCTTCCCGATGCCCATGCGGAAGGTCCGACACCCATATCGGCGGTACTGTCGGGACTTCTTTTAAACGTCGCGCTGTATGCCCTTGTCAGATGCAAAGTCCTCGTCGACGGAGCGCTCCATTCAAATCTTGCAAGCGAGATGATGATGGGATTTGGTCTCCTGACCATGGTTGTGGCGGTTTTTTCCATGCTCAGGAGGAAGGATGTCAAAAGACTTTTTGCCTACTCCTCCATTGAACACATGGGGATTGCGACCTTTGCCTTTGGAATGGGAGGGCCATTGGCCACCTTCGCCGCTCTTTTGCACATGACCGTCCACAGCCTGACAAAGTCCTCCATCTTTTTTTCCGTAGGGCATGCGGCCCAGATCAACCAGACCCAGCAGATGTCCGAGATCCGGGGTCTCATCAGAAAGGTTCCCCGGCTGGGATGGGGACTCATGCTCGGAAGCTTTGCGATTCTTGGCATGCCTCCATTCGGCGTCTTCGCCAGCGAGTTCATCGTCCTGACTGTCGCCATGAAGCAGGCTCCCTGGACAACGCCCATTCTTCTTTTGTGCCTTGCCGTCGCCTTTGGAGTCATTTTTTTCCGGGTTGGCAACATGGTCCTTGGAGAAGGCGTCAGGATGGCCCTTCCCTACCCTCCGGCGCTGTTTCCGGTTTTTCTCCATCTTGCCCTCGTGCTTGTTCTGGGGCTCTTTATTCCCCCATTTCTCGCTCACTGGTATCAAAGTGCCGCACGGTTTATCGGCTAGGAGATTTCCCATGGATGAAAGTCGCTCCCCCTGCAGCCCGTTTCTTGAAGTCATCGAAACAGACAGGGAGGGGTATCTCCATCTGGCAATGGAAATGAGCGAAACCGGAGGGAGACTCGTTTCGGTCTGGGGATTTTTCAGCGAAAGCCTCTCTCTTCTTTTTTCCTCCTACTTCAGGGGAGAAAGGCTCTTTACAGGCCGGCTCTCTCTTTCAGGAAAGATTTCCGACCTTCCCTCCATCACCCCGTTTTTTCCCGTCGCTTCAAGAATGGAACGAAGCATACGGGATCTGTGGGGAATTTCTTTCTCCGGCGCTCAGGACCATCGTCGATGGCTTGACCATGGTCTCTGGGAAAGGGTCCCCCTGACCCAAAAGGCGCAGCCGGAGACTTTCGGAGAAGGAGACTATCCCTTTGTCCGGGTGGAGGGAATGGGTGTTCATGAAATACCTGTCGGACCGGTCCATGCCGGAATGATCGAACCTGGCCATTTCCGTTTCCAGGTGGTTGGCGAAAAGGTTCTGAGGATGGAGGAGCGTCTGGGATATAGCCACAGGGGAATCGACGGTCTCTCCCGGAATATCCCCTGGAACAGGGGGATAAAGCTCGCAGGAAGAGTCTCCGGGGATACAACGGTCGGACATGCCCTGGCCTATTCCTTGTCGATCGAATCGGCCATCGGGATGGAGGTCCCCAAAAGGGCGCGGTTTCTTCGGGGATTGCTGCTTGAACGGGAAAGAATCGCGAACCATCTTGGGGATCTTGGCGCATTGGCCAATGATGCAGGACTGTCCTTCGGGCTTTCCCAGTTTCTGATCCTGAAGGAGGATCTCCTGAGGCAGAACAAGTCCGTATTCGGTCACCGGCTTCTCATGGATCTCATTTCACCGGGAGGGGTGAGGAAAGATCCAGGCCCCCTTCCCATCGCCGAAATGTCCGGCGAAGCCTCCCGGATTCTTCAGGAAGTCGAGATCCTCGAGATGATCTTCGAACAGCACGGAGGTCTTCAGGACCGATTCTTCGGAACGGGGACCCTTCCTCCGGAAACAGCTCAAAAAATGGGTCTTTGCGGAGTTGTCGGAAGGGCAAGCGGACAACCTTTCGATCTGAGACGTCTCTGGAAAGAGCCGCCGTTTGACGAGACTGGCTTCACCCAGGCACTCGAAACGGGAGGAGATGTCAGGGCCCGCGTGGCGGTCCGATTCTTTGAGGTGAAGGAATCGCTAAGACTTGTCCAGGAGATTCTCCTGAAACTTCCCTCCGGAGACGTCTTTCTGGAGCCTCCCTCCGGGGAGTCGGGAAAGGAGGGAATCGGTCTCGTCGAAGGGTGGCGCGGGGAAATCCTCTGCTGGTCGAGGCTTGAAGGAGGAGACATCGTCGCAGCCAGCCACTTCCATGACCCTTCATGGATTCTGTGGCCGGCACTCGAAATGACCATTCCAGGAAATCTGGTCGCGGATTTCCCGCTGATCAACAAATCCTTCAACCCGAGCTATTCCGGCCACGACCTGTAAACTCAACCTGTTGGACACACGGAGCGCCCATGCATCATATTCTTTTAAGAACCCTGAAAACAGGCATCGTCACTGAAAAAACGCCAGAACTTCCTGAGGAAATGAAAGAAATTTCAAGAAAACTCCTGGAGCGGGGGATCGGCCGTTTTGGGCGCAGCCTTTTTATCCGCCATCTCGATGCGGGATCCTGCAACGGATGCGAAGTGGAAATCGGGATGCTCGGAAGCCCCTGCTTCATGCTCGAACATCTGGGGTTCAAATTTGTCGCCTCTCCGCGACATGCAGACCTGCTTCTGGTCACGGGACCGGTCTCCCTGCATATGAGGCAGGCCCTTCTCGATACCTATGAAGCGATGCCATCCCCGAAACTGGTCGTTTCGGTCGGAGGTTGCGCAGATGACGGCGGAATTTTCAGGGGAAGCTATGCGATCGCAGGCGGGGTTTCGGAAGTCGTCCCGGTCGACCTGCATATCCCCGGGTGTCCCCCCGAACCGCTGGATCTGATCAGGGGTCTGATGACGGCGGCCGGTGTTTAGGCGTGGGCAAGCCGGATGGTGCCCAGAATATTGGCAAGTCTCGAAAAAAGAACATCCTTGAGGGCGACAAGCCTCTCCCCGTAGACCATGGCCTCATCCCACTGTCCGGTACTCAAGGATAAAATCGCCTCATCCGCGATCACATGCATCTCGTGATGCAATTTTCCAAGTTCGGAAAACCCATCGAAATTCCCGTATTTGTTCATCCCGTCTTCGACATACCAGCGTCCGAAACGACAGACGTCCTGGTCGCCCATGTCGTCCTCAAAAAGTCCCGACCGGGAGTGCTGGATGCGGTCAACAATCCTTGTGACCCAGATGGAATGATCATACTGCGCAAGAAGAAGGGGAACGTCGGAGAGATCGAACTTGACCCCGGACCAGAGTGCCCAGGAAGGATCCGGCTGATAGCGTTTAATCCAGTCAAAGACCGCATCTCCCGGAAGGGCCTTCGAAATGCAGAAACCCTGAGCAAGATCACATCCCAGCCACATCAGGACAACGCCCGCTTCCGGAGACTCAACCCCCTCTGCGATCACCGACCGGTTAAAGACCTGGGCCAGGGCGATTACCGCCTTGATCAGCTCCATGTCGCCTGAATCATGGAGAAGGCCAAGGACAAAGGACTGATCAATCTTCAGGGTGTTGCTCGGAAGTCTCTTGAGGTATCGCAGCGAAGAATACCCTGTTCCAAAATCGTCGATGGAAAAGGTCACCCCCATTTCCTGGCACTCCACCATCAACTGTGACATGGCTTTCAGATCTCCGATGGCGACCGACTCGACAATTTCGATATCGATCAGATTGGGCGGGAGGTCGGGATACCGGGAAAGAGCGTCTTTCAAGCGGATCAGGAACGCGCGATGGGTCAGGTGGTTAACCGAAAGGTTGATGCTCACCGGGATCATCTGCCCCATCTTCTGCCATCGGTTGATCTGCGAAAGGGCATTGTCCAGGACCCATTCTCCGATATCGATAATCAGGGAGCTTTCTTCGATTTGCGGAAGAAAAGAAAGAGGCGGGATCAGTCCAAACTCAGGGTGTTCCCAGCGGATCAGGGCTTCAAGTCCTACAACCTTTCCCAAGCGCATGTTGACCTTGGGCTGGAAGTAGAGACGGAACTCTCCAGAGTCTAACGCCTGATAGATCCTTTCAACACTCTGATTGACCCTCCAGGGTTTGGAGTCGGGATTCCCTGACTCCAAAGAGCCGGACCAGAACGCAGCGGGAATGTCGAAAGTTCCAGGGCTCTGCGTGGAGCTGGCAGAAGGAAGAAGAAGTTGAGAGGGAGACAGGTTTTCCCTGAGGTCGGCCACCGCATCCAGAAGAAAACGGACATCGCCCGGTGAAATCCAGCCGGAAAGGGACAAACTTTTCTCAATTCGGATCAGCCTGTCCTGAACTGTCATAATCAGCCATTTCCGATAGGGTTGAAAAACTTTAGGGGAACACAAAGGGCTCGGAGCCATTCTCCAAGGACTGAATCAATCAAACCAAACATCTGAATGATTTTGGAATTTATAGCAATTTTCATACCATTTATCAATTACGGAGATTCCCGGAAAAAGGCTTTATCTCATGGAAAATAAATGGAGAAAGACGTCTTTTACCTATTTCTATCTTCTCAAGAATCTGTAAAGAAAGATGTCAGTTCTTTTGTCAGGTGTAAAAAATACAGACAGATCAAAACCAGCCTCTCCCTGTTTCAGGATCGTTGCCGCATGACTTTGCGGCGCTCTTGAGGGATGATTGAGAAAAAAGAACAGACGAAGAGATGGGACAACAATACACGTTGGAGTTTGAGGAAAGACTCAACAAGAGGATCCTTTCTCTTTGCAACGAACAGATCCCTGACTTGTCCCGAAACAGGGGTTCCCCCAATAACCCGGGACTGGACGCCAATCGAGAAAGAGGCTCTGAATTCTCAAAACGAAATGGTCAGTCACGACCAGCAACGGGAAGAGGAAACATCCAAAGAAGTGAAACAGATTGCCTGACACTAAGCACACCTCCAAACCAGCCGGGCATAAAGGCTCAGTCAAGTGGGCCATTCTGGCATCGTTTCTTTTTGCGCTTTCCACTCCTCCGTCCAAGCTCCTGTCCGAGGAGGAGACACCCTTTCTTCTTTGCGGCCTATTCTACCTCGGATCGATTTTTGGCATCATACCGTCGGTCCTTTTAACCCTAAAAGAACAAAGGCTCTCCCTTTTACCTGAAAAAGACAGAAAAAGGACCTCCCCATGGCGAAGCATTTTCCTCCCGAACAATCCGACACAAAAAGAGGTCGGATTCGCCATCTTGTCGGTCCTGATCGGTGGGGGAGCCGCTCCCATTCTCCTGATCTGGGGACTCAAACGCTATCCTGCATCCCTCGGAAGTCTCCTGATGAATGCCGAAGGCATCGTAACCGTTTTTCTGGCATGGCTTATCTTTCGGGAACCTCTGAACCTGAGACTGTCCACAGGAGCAGTTCTCGGAGCGGCGGGGTGCGCTCTCGCCTCTGCCGGAAGCGGGAGTCATGGATTTTCGGGGGCCATTCCCTTTTTTCTCGCAGCAGGACTCTGGGCGCTGGACAGCAACCTCCTGCGCTTTTTATCCGGATGGAATCCCGTCACGATTACCCTCTGGAAAGGGTTGGGATCGTCCTTTCTTCTTCTTCCCCTCGGACTCTTCATGAACCATCCGCCCTTGACGATGGCCATCATCGCGGAAGCACTGGCAACAGGAGGTCTTGGTTATGGCCTGAGCCTGATTCTCTTTATCCGGTCCATCCGGTCTATCGGCGTTTCCGCCACCGGAGCCTGGTTTTCGATTTCCCCTTTCCTCGGAGCCTTTCTCTCCATCGTTTTGTTAAAAGAGCCTGTTACCGGGACATTTTATGGGGCTTCTGCCCTTTTGTTTGTCGCGGTTTTATTTTTAAACGGCCCAACGCCCAGAAAGAACCCCGAATGAGAGCATCTAGACGTATCGGGAGAACGCGGTAAGCGCCGCATCAAGCTCCGGATGACTCTTTCTGTAGCGGGACAGGGGGATTCCCTGGCTGATCGCATCCCATGCCTGCCGGATCGATTTTCCGCCGGCCCTCGCTCCATCCGGGTGTCCACAAACACCACCACCGCACAGATAGGCAAAATTCGGTCCAAAAAGGTCATAGTGAACCTTCATGGTCCCTGCATGCATTCCGCCACCGACCGCGATCATGCTTTCCTTCCTGGTTCCCATCGGCGTCTTGACCGCATCCATCACTTCAAGAAGCTCCGGTCGGGTCGCCTTGAGCGTGCCCTTGAGTGCCGGGTAGAGAACAATATCGGCCCCGGCAAGTCGCATGAATTTGGACCAGGCACGGACACTCATTCCGTTTTTCTGCCAGAGCCATCCGCTCATGGCCATATGGGCCATGATAGGGAACCGCTCCATCCGGGCAATCTCCTCAAGCATGGGAAAACCTGACGCCGCAGGAGACAGCATGGCCAGATCACAGCCCATATCGGCTCCCCGGGAAAATCGGGAGGCCATCCTGATCGGGCTGTCCACCGGATGCATCATCACACTCTTGGGCTCTCCCGTTTCTTTCTCGGCGCGCCTTGCCGCGGCGACGGCGGCTTCAAATCGGGCGGTCCAGTCCTTGTCAGACTCCTGAAGGAGTTCATCGCTTTTGATCGCATCCATCCCTCCAACAAGGCTTTCATAGGCAATATGGGCATACTCCTCCGGAGTGAGCCCCTGGGAAGGCTTGATCACCGTTATAAAGAGTGGACGGTCAAGATTTCCTCTTCGCTTTCTGATCCCTGAAAGGCCAAATGCCGGGCCCGGGAGACGATCGGCCAGGGCCGGAGGGAGTTCGAAGTCCACAAGCTCTATGGATTTGAGGATCTTGAGACAACTGATCTCACCCGCAATCGACAGGAGAAGACCGTAGATGGTGCTGATATTGGCGGAGGGAACATCAATCGTGATGATTCCCCGCGTTCCCTCTTTTTTGATCGTATCCACCGTTGCCATGAATCCACCCGTCTTTTTGTTCTCGTAACGGGTTTTTTTCACACCCACACTCATTTCCCGCGCGATAAGGGCTGCTGCGCCGGGAAGATCGTTCGAAGCGATGGCATATGTTGCGCGGATAATTTCGGACATTTCGTTTGTCTCCTTGTGGTCTGGCAGAGCATGCGTCGCCGTTAATGAAAAACAATCGTCCTGTTGTCGTGGACCAGCACCCGGTCTTCGGCATGATATCGAAGCCCCCTGGCCAGAACCAGCTTTTCGATATCCCGCCCCAGACGGGCCATCTCCTCCGGAGAATCGCCATGGTCGATCCGGATGACATCCTGTTCGATGATCGGTCCGGCATCAAGTTCGGCCGTCACATAATGACAGGTAGCCCCGATAAGCTTGACGCCCCTCAAAAAAGCCTGATGATAGGGGCGGGCTCCGGCAAAAGACGGGAGAAAGCTGTGATGAATGTTCAGGATGCGTCCAGAAAACTCCTGGCAGATCGATTCAGGGAGAATCCTCATGTATCGGGCAAGGACCATTACATCTCCCCTGTATTCTGAAAAAAGGCGTCCTATCTCGGAAAAATGTTCATGAGGAGCTTTGGGGTCGACCGGAACATGGTGAAAGGGGATCCGGTTCCACTCAACAAATGAACGCAGGTTTTCATGGTTTGAAAGGATGGAGACTATTTCGAACGGACCATCTCCCGTCGAGGCCCGGTGAACGAGTTCGTTTACGCAGTGATCCTCCCTGCTTGCAAGGACCACAACCCGTTTTTTCCTGCCTGTATCCCAGATACGCCACTTGATCGAAAAGCGATCGGCAATGGGAGAAAAGAGGGCGGAAAAATCCTCCGGATCGAAGTCCAGGCTATCGGCCCTGATCGCCTGACGCATGAAAAACCATTGAGTCGACGGATCTGAATGATAGCTGGCCTCATCGATCCAGCCTCCATGGTCGGCAAGGAATCCGCTCACGGCAGAGATAATGCCGCAAGCATCGGGACAGGACATGGTTAGAACAAAATGTCTCAAGGAAGTCCTTTCCAACTGAAAAAAGCGGGTCTCAAAACGGGCGGGGAAGATCCCCGCGTTGCCGTCCTGGCGGCAGATCGAAGGTGGTGATCTCGATCCAGTGGCCGTCAGGGTCGAAAAAATAAATCGAAAGGGAAATCACGTGATCGTCGGTCGTAAAAGGAATCCCCCGTGCAGAGATCTCCCTCACGGCCTCATCGAACCCTTCACGGTCGACATTAAAGGCCAGGTGACGATCCGGGTCCGTTCCCGGTGCCGGTGGAAGCGGAAGGGATAAGGGCGGATGGATCAGGGCAACACAGGTCTCCCCGGCACACATCATGGCAGGATAGTCCCCCCACTCCTTCTCGTATCGGCGGGTCAAACCGAGAACTTCCCCATACCATTTGATCGATCGGGACAGGTCTGATACAGGGATGGCTACATGATCAATATGCCGGATTCTCATCACGTTTATGCCAGGACGGATCAAGATGCCGTCCTTATGTGGCATTTTCCTTTCTCTGAAAGATCGATTTCTCCCGCTACCTTCTACCGGCCGAAACAGTCCGGGAAAAGGAGCATCCCCTCCCCAATGGCCTGAATGCTGAAGCCGGGCAGATGATCCTCACACAAAAACACCCTGAAGACTCAAGCGAGACTCAAAGTTCCAAAGAAAAAAATATATACTAATACCCATTCAGATGGAAACAAACGGAGCGGTTCCCTGCTTTTTCTGGATTTTTTAAATAGGAATGGACGTTTGATCCGGAAAGACGAAAGCCAGGTCATCAACGATGTCGGCATGGCCGCACTGGCTTTGCTTGTGGCGCAATCAGATCCGAACGACAAGGATTTGCTGATCCGCTTGACCATGAATATGCTGGAGAAAAGCACTTAAGGCCAGGACCACCCAAAAAACAGAGATATGGAGAAAGAAATGCAGATCGACGATAAGTGGAAACTTAACCGGAAAAAAAATGAATTCGCCAGAAGCTGTCCTGGACTGCTCTCATCCCCGGCCGAAGCCCGGGGCAAAACGGTTGAAAAGATCATTCCCCTGACGAAACAGGGGGATTTGGTCATTTTGTTTGAAGGAGGATTTTTCCTGATAGCGACCTTCAATCCGGTCATGCCGCCGGAGCTTCTCGAAGGTCTGGCCCTTCTGCGGGAATCCATCGAGCCTGTCTACCCCGATTTTTACCGGGAGCTTGACCGGATGGCGACAGAGGACCGGGAGCTCTCCCGGCTTGCAAAGCTTGAAAATATTCTTGGAGCCATCCGGAACAACGCCAAAAATTTGCCTGAACTGAAAGATGCTCTCAAAAAAGCTCTCGCAGATCTTGAAGCCGGAGAATTTGGGCCCCAGTGCCAGACAGCGTCAGGAACACAATCAGAACTTTCGGGAAATCCAGGAGAAAAGGAATAACAGAAGGGATATCCCGACCGACAGGAGCAGGCTCGTCATCAAAGGAAAGTACAAATGGAATCCGGGACGATGAACTTCGATGTCTCCTGGAAGTCGTCCAGGAAGGGGGAGGCCGGACTTTCTCCCCCACCTCGACCACAGTTCCGACAAACCCGCCAGGACGAAAAAAAGCCCTCCCAGCAACACAAAGAGGCGTGTTGGGCTAGGCAATGTCCAGCATTCTTTGAAGTGCCTGACGAGCAGGAATCCTGACCTCTTCAGGGATCTCAATTTCCGGGGACATGTCTTCAAGTGCCCAGAGAATCTTTTCGAGGGAGTTGACCTTCATATTGGCACAATCACAGGTCGCGCAGGCCGCGACAAAGGTCTTCCCGGGATTCTCCTTCTGAAGACGGTGGATCATCCCCGTTTCAGTGCCGACAATCACCGTCTCCCCAGGATAGTTCCTCACCTCAGTCGCCATCTTCGAGGTGGAAGTCACGACATCGGCAATCATTGCAACATCTGGCTGACATTCAGGATGGGCAAGAACCAGCGCGTCGGGATTCTCCTTTTTTGCCTGATGAATGTCCTTTGCCATGATTCTCATGTGAGTCGGACAAAATCCCCTGAAAAGGATCAAATCCCTGCCTGTCTGCCGCTGGACAAAGTCGCCCAGAAACTGATCGGGAATAAAGATGATCGGAACGTCTTTGGAGATCGAGTTCACAACCTTGACCGCATTTGCCGATGTACAGCAGATATCGCTTTTTGCCTTGACCGCCGCCGGGGAGTTCACATAGGTGACAACGACCGCTCCGGGGTTTTCGGCTCTCAAGCGGTCGACCTCTTCCGGGGTAATCATGTCCGCCATCGGACATCCCGCATTGAGATCCGGAACGATGACCCGTCGGGTGGGGTTCAAAATCTTGGCTGTCTCCGCCATAAAATGGACGCCGCAAAACAGGATGACCGGAGCCGACCCTGAAGCTGCCCATCGGGCAAGCTCCAGGGAGTCGCCCACCAGATCCGCCACATCCTGAACATCGCCAACCTGATAATTATGGGCAAGGATGACCGCACCCCGTTCCTGTTTCAGCTTCTGGATCCGGGCAACAAGATCGGCCACGACAGGATCCTGAACGACGGTTGTGCTGTTTTCTCTTGCAGGAGAGAGGTTATTCATCTTTTTTCCTGTTTCTTCCGGAGATGCCCAGGGAACACTCTGCGATCTGGACAGCATTCAACGCTGCCCCCTTTCTTAGATTATCCCCGACAACCCACAGGTTCAAGCCATGGTCGACAGAAAAATCCCGCCGGATACGACCGACATAGACATCATCCTGACCGGCCACATTCATGGGAAGCGGATACTCGCAGTCCAGGGGGTTGTCCAAAACCTTGACGCCCCGGGTCTTTTGAAGAATTTTCCTGGCTGTCTCGGGAGAGAGATCCCGTTCCAGCTCGATATTGACCGCCTCGCTGTGTCCGATCATGACAGGAACCCTCACCGTTGTTGCGGTGATCCTGAGATGATCCATCTCCAGAATCTTCCGGGTTTCATTCACCATTTTTTCTTCCTCTTTCGTGTAACCGTCCGGAAGAAATGAATCAATGTGCGGAAGGACATTGAAGGCAATCTGGTGAGGATAGACCGTCGGGACAACATCGCTGATCCTGCCGTTTAGAATCAGGGAAAGTTGGGACGCCAGTTCCTCCATGGCGTCTTTTCCTGTCCCTGACACAGACTGAAAAGTCGTAACGACAACCCTTTTCGCTCCAGCAGCATCGATAAGCGGCTTGATCGCCAGAAGCATCTGGATTGTCGCGCAGTTGGGATTGGCGATAATGGCTCCTGCCGGATAGGCGGGAATTCTTGAGGGGTTGATCTCCGGAACAACAAGCGGGACAGCCGGATCCATCCTGAAGGCCGAACTGTTGTCGATGACCAGAATTCCCTTGTCCCTGAGAAGTGGAGAGATCTCGAGGCTCGGAGTGGCCCCTGCGGACAACAAGGCAATATCGATTCCGGTGGCTTTCTCCGGATCATCAAAAGAAGAAACCGTTATGGAGCGTCCCCTGAAAGAGATCTTTTCCCCGGCAGAGCGCTCTGTTGCAAACAGCCGAAGCTCCCCGACCGGAAAATCCCTTTCTTCCAGGATGGAAACCATCTCTTTCCCGACAGCGCCCGTAGCTCCAAAAATACCTACGCACAAATCCTTGATCTTCTTCACAGCCAATCCTTTTCAATACCTAGACTCTGGAGTATTCCCTGATGATCTTTTCACCCATTTCACGAGTTCCCAAAATCTGTCCCTTGACCTGGGCAATGTCCGCGGTGCGGAATCCCTGGGCCAGAACGGAAGAAACAGAACGCTCAATTCTCTGGGCCAGATCCTCCCGGTCGAGAGAGTAACGGAACAGAAGCGCCAGGGAAAGAATCATCGCCATCGGGTTTGCGATATTCTTTCCGGCAATATCCGGGGCTGAGCCATGAATAGGTTCATACAGTCCGGTCTTTCCTCCAATGGAGGCGGAAGCCAGCATTCCGATGGAGCCTGTGAGCTGGGAGGCCTCATCCGAGAGAATATCCCCAAACAGATTGCCCGTGACGATGACATCGAACTGTTTGGGCTTCCGGACAAGCTGCATGGCCGCATTGTCGACATACATGTGATCAAGCGACACATCGGGGTAGTCCTTGTGGACCCGGATGACCACCTCTCTCCAGAGAACCGAGCTTTCAAGGACATTGGCCTTGTCGACGGAGGTAACCCGGTGGCTTCTTTTTCTGGCCAGTTCGAACGCAACCCGGGCAACCCGCTCGATTTCCGGTTCAGTATAGCTTTCGGTATTGATTCCTCTCCGAACACCATTTTCCTCAACGATTCCCCTGGGCTTTCCGAAATAGATTCCGCCGGTAAGCTCGCGAACGACCATGAGATCAAGGTCCGAGATGACTTCCGGCTTCAGGGTGGATGCATCCACAAGCTCCGGAAAAAGCCGGGCCGGGCGAAGGTTGGCGAAAGCGCCCAGATGCTCCCTTATCCCGAGAAGCGCGCGCTCCGGCCGGAGCTCATAGGGAAGAAGATCATACTTGGGCCCGCCAACAGCGGCCAGAAGAACCGCATCGCAGGAATCGGCAAGCCGAAGGGTCTCTTCCGGAAGAGGTTTCCCGGTCGCGTCCGTTGCAGACCCGCCGATCAGTCCCTCAACCAGCTCGATATGGATTTTCTTCTGGGAGGTCGCCTCCGACCGATTAATTTCGGAAACCAGATCCCTTACGGGAACGGTAACTTCGGGGCCGATGCCATCACCGGGAAGAAGTAGAATCTGATGCTTTTTAACCTCACTCATGCCATTTCTCCGAAATGCTGTTTACAACAGGGATCATCGATCCCGTTTGCACAATGATTCCAGGGTGACTGATTCCCGGCTCAAATGCCGGGGCTCTCAGAACCGGAACACAAGACCGGGATCAAAGAACAGGCCGGGAGACCTCACCCTCTGTTTTAAGATCCTGGCCTTTCTTTCGATCAAGCCGGTTCAAGGCCGACAGGTATGCCTTGGCTGAAGCGACCAGAATATCGGTATCGGAACCTCGTCCGACAGAGAGAATGCCTCCATCTTCAAGCCTGACGGTAACTTCTCCCTGGGCGTCCGTACCTCCGGTAATAGCTTTTACGGCATAGGAAACAAGTCTTGCCGTCGTTCCGGTCATCTTCGCAATGGTCCGGTAAATGGCATCGACAGGGCCATCTCCCAGACCGGCCATCCGGTGCTCATGTCCGTCAACATCGAGAACGATCGTTGCCGTTGGAGGAATCTCGGTTCCGCCACTTAAATGAAGCCGTTTCAGGACAAAGCGGAACGTCGTTTTCCGGCCGGTCGAAACAATCAGCGTTTCAATATCCTCTTCGAAAATTTCTTTTTTTTGGTCGGCAAGCTTCTTGAACCGGTCGTAGATCTCGTTCAGATCTTCTTCTCCAAAGGAATATCCCATGGACAAAAGACGATCCTTCAGGGCGTGGCGTCCGGAATGTTTTCCCAGAATCAGACCTCCGGCACTCGCACCGACCTGTTCCCTTCCCATGATTTCGTAAGTATTTTTATCTTTCAGATAGCCATCCTGATGGATTCCGGACTCGTGGGCAAAAGCATTTTCTCCAACGATCGCCTTGTTGGGCTGGACCATCATTCCTGTAACGGTTGAGACCAGACGGCTCGTTTTTGTGAATTCCTCTGTCCGGATGGTCGTCTCGACTCCAAAATGGTGTTTTCTGACCTTCAGTGCCATAACAATCTCTTCAAGAGCGGCATTTCCGGCCCGCTCTCCAATTCCGTTGATCGTACACTCGACCTGTCGGGCTCCGGCCTCGATGGCTGCCAGGGAGTTTGCAACCGACAGGCCAAGATCATCATGGCAGTGGCAGGAAAAAACAACCGCGCCAGCTCCCGGAACCCTTGAGATCAAATGTCCGAACATCTCCGATATCTGGGAGGGAACGGCATACCCGACCGTATCAGGAAGGTTGATGATCGTGGCTCCCGCCTCAATGGCACAGGTCACCGCTTTTAAAAGGAAGTCCGGTTCAGACCGGGTTGCATCCTCAGCCGAAAATTCCACTTCATAGCCATGTCCCTTGGCCAATGAGACCGCCCTGAAAATATTTTTCAGGACCTGGTCCTGCGACATCTTGAGTTTCTTTTCCATATGAAGGGCACTGGTCGCAATAAAGGTGTGAATGCGGCCACGTGAAGCCCCGGAAAGGGCTTCGGCAGCCACAGTGATGTCACGATCTATTGCCCTGGCAAGGGCGCAGATGACAGGACCGTCCTGGATCTCTTTTGAAATAGCCGCCACCGCAGAAAAATCATCCGGGCTGGCAACAGGAAAACCCGCTTCGATCACATCCACACCAAGACGGGCGAGTTGCCGGGCAACAAGAAGCTTTTCTTCTTTTTGCATCGATGCTCCCGGACTCTGCTCTCCATCCCTGAGGGTTGTATCGAAAATACGAACAATCTGGCTGGCCATTGCTATTTCCTCCCTGATTCCGATTTCAGGTGAAAGATTTGGTTATGATTTGCTTCTAATGTTTTTTGGGGTGACTAAACCGGTCCGACATCAGTCGGGCTTTGAGCGACCTGCTTGTTGGCTGTGCAGGAGGATTGGGCAGGGAATCCATGATCTGTGGTTTTTTCATAAAAAACCGGAAAAGAATAAACTCCGACGGCCCCAGAAGAACATAGGTCAGGATAACCAGGAAAAAAGACTGTTTCGGGTAGAGCACAAAAAGGAGAGACACGAGCAGTACGGAAACAAACGTATGCTGCGGTTTTTTCAGGAAGCGAACCTCCTTGAAACTCCTGTAGGGGATGGGACTCACCATCAGGATTGAAACAAGATAGGTCGATACGAGAAAAAACATCGGGGAAAAAGGGATCACCTGTGAAAGGGGACCGGTGGAAACAATCTCGGCGGAGGCAATAAAAAGGGCCCCGGCCGGAATCGGAAGTCCTATGAAATAACGGGACGAAACCTTGGACGTGATGACATTGAACCTGGCCAGCCGAAGTGCTCCACAGGCGGCAAAAAGAAAGGCCGCCATCAAACCGAGCCGATGGTATCCTTCAAGATTGGCATTAAGGACCAGAAAAGCTGGAGCAACGCCAAAGGAGACAAGATCGGCAAGGCTGTCATACTCAACGCCGAACTGGCTTGTCGCTCTGGCGAGTCTGGCGACTTTTCCGTCAAGATTGTCAAAAACCGAAGAAATCAGGATGGAAAAGGCGGCCTTTTTGAAGTCGTGCTGAAAGCTTGCCAGAATCGCCAGAAAACCAAAAAAGAGGTTTCCCGTGGTAAAAAGATTCGGAAGAATATAGATTCCCCGGGAACGCGTTCTTGTTCCCGCATTCCCTTCTTCGTCATGAGGATATGTATCCAATGACAGACTCCCCTCCTCTAACCCTCTCTCCCATGGAAACCTTGATTTCCGAATCTCCCGGAAGATCGAGATCCACTCTTGAACCGAATCTGATCAGGCCAAAAATCATACCACTTTCCAGGACATCATTGATTTCGGCGTAACAGACAATTCTTCGTGCCACAAGACCCGCAACCTGGGTCATACGAATTTCCCGTTTTCCGGACGTTTCAATGACAAGTGTATTTCTCTCGTTTTCAAGCGATGCCTTGTCCATGTCCGCGTTCAGGAATTTTCCGGGATGATAGGAAATGCCCTTGATGGTTCCCTTGATCGGAATTCTATTCAGATGGACATCAAAGACGTTCATGAAGATGGAAACTTGCATCCGTCCGTTGTGATCATGTTCAACGCGAACGATTTTTCCATCCGCCGGAGAAACAATGGTTCTTTCTCCAGCGGGAACCTGCCTTGCAGGGTTTCTGAAAAAATTAATGACAAAAACAGGGAGAACCGTCAGGATTCCTCCCGCAGGCCCCAAAAAGTAAACGGCACCTGCAACGACTCCCAGGGAAATCAGGACAAAGGGAAAACCTTCCTTTGCAATGGGACCAGAGAAATGACCAGGAGAAACCTTCATCTAGTTTTTTGCCTGATCAACCAGACGGCTCTTTCCAATCCATGGCATCATGGAACGAATTTCATTGCCCACTTTTTCGATGGGATGATTCTGGCCTGCTCTTTCAAGAGCCTGGAAAACGGGTCTTCCTGCCTTGTTTTCCAGAATGAATTCTTTGGCAAATTGCCCGGACTGGATTTCATGGAGGATCCGTTTCATCTCGGCCTTTGTTTCTGCAGTGATGATTCTGGGACCACGGGTCAGATCACCATATTCTGCGGTATTGCTGATCGAATATCGCATATTTGAGATACCGCCTTCATAAATCAGGTCGACGATGAGCTTGACCTCGTGAAGACATTCAAAATAAGCCATTTCAGGAGCGTATCCGGCTTCCGTCAATGTTTCAAATCCTGCCGTGATAAGGGCCGTCAAACCGCCGCACAGTACAACCTGTTCTCCAAAAAGGTCCGTCTCGGTCTCTTCCCGGAATGATGTTTCAAAGATTCCCGGTCGTCCTCCACCAATGGCTCCTGCATAGGAAAGAGCCAGGTCCTTGGCCGTTTTGGTTGCATCCTGATGAATGGCGATAAGAGCAGGAACCCCTGATCCTTTCTGGTACTCGGACCGGACAAGATGTCCAGGGCCTTTTGGTGCGATCAGCATGACATCGACATCTTTTGGAGGATTGATTTGCCCAAAATGGATGTTGAATCCATGCCCAAAAGCCAAGGCCATCCCCGGTCTCAGGTGGGGTCTGATTTCCTCACGGTAGATATCTCCCTGAAGCTCATCCGGAAGAAGGACCATGACAAAGTCGGCTTTCTTCACAGCTTCTGACACGGTCAGCGGCTTGAATCCGAACCCTTCAGCCTTGGTCCAGGAAGCTCCGGGCCGCAGACCGACCTCGACGGAAACCCCGGATTCCCGAAGATTGAGGGCGTGGGCATGTCCCTGGCTTCCAAAGCCGATAATCGCTACTTTTTTTCCCTGGATCAGTTTCAGGTTCAAGTCGGAATCATAAGAAATTTTCTTGTTCAAAAGAGTCTCCTTGTAATGGTCATTGTTCGTGGTGATTCCGAGAGAGGAAAGACGTTCTATCTATGGTGGGAATACTCTCCTTCGATACTGTGCTTCGAAGGCCGGTGGCCTCCATGCTGTTCTTCCCGTGCAATTGCGATTTTGCCGGAACGGATGATTTCCTTTATTCCAAGAGGTTTCAGGAAGTTGAGGATCGCTTCTATCTTTTCCGTATCTCCGGTTACTTCTATCGTGTAGGTTGCCGGAGAAGAATCGACAATTCTTGCCCTGAAAATCTCGGAAATCCTGAAAGCCTCTTCCCGGTCTCCGGGACGGGCAGTATTGACCCTGATCAAGAGAGTTTCCCTGCACAGAAAAGAAAACTCCGAGAGGTCGACAACCTTGATGACATCGATAAGTTTATTCAGTTGTTTGACAATCTGTTCGACAACGTGATCATCACCCTGTGTTTCTATCGTCATCTGGCTTACGGTGGGATCAATCCCGGGGGCGACAGACAGGCTGTCGATATTAAATCCTCTCGCGCTGAAAAGACCTGCTACCCGGGATAGAACGCCAAACTTGTTTTCAACGACAACCTGAATAAAGTGTTTTTGTATTTCGCTCATGTTTTCCCGCCTTATGCCGTCAGGATGGAATCCCGTTTTTTTCGATCATCCCTGTGTTCGGGGGCTTCAAAGATCATTTCGATATTAGATCCGCCCGCGGGAACCATTGGAAAGACATTTTCTTCTGGGTCCACGTGGAATTCCATCAGGACAGGTCCACGTCTTGAGAATCCATCGAGAATAACGTTTTCAACCTCATCGTGTCTTGACGCCTTTAAACCGACTATGCCAAACGCTTCAGCAAGTTTTACAAAATCGGGACTCTGGCCGATGAAGGAGGAAGAGTATCTGCCTCCGTAAAAGAATTCCTGCCACTGGCGAACCATTCCCAGATATTTGTTGTTTAAAATGACAATTTTTACAGGAATATCGAGGGAAGCAACCGTCGCCAGCTCCTGAATGTTCATCATGAAGCTTCCTTCGCCGGTGATGGCGATGACTCTTTTGTCAGGATGGGCTTTTTGTGCCCCTATTGCGGCGGGAAATCCGTAACCCATTGTGCCGAGTCCACCTGATGTCAGCCAGGTGTTTGGCTTGATGAACTTGAAAAACTGGGCGGTCCACATCTGATGTTGACCGACATCTGTCGAGACGATGCAGTCTCCCTGTGTAAACTGGTAAACCTTTTCAATGACATACTGGGGCTTGATGACATCGGTATCGTGCTCATAGGTGAGGGGATGTTCTTTCTCCCATTCGTCAACCTGTTCGATCCATGTATCGATCAGTTTATCTTTTGAAGGAGGTTCTGGTTTGTTGATTTCCTTTATTTCTTCAATAAGGTCTTTCAGGATATTTTTGGCATCGCCGACGATGGGAATGTCCACATGAAAGTTTTTTCTGATCGATGTTGGATCGATATCAATATGGATGACTTTCGAATGGGGAGAAAATTCGGAAATTTTTCCTGTGACACGATCATCGAAGCGGACACCGACAGCAATCAAGAGGTCACAGTGGTGGATTGCCATATTGGCGGCATAAGTTCCATGCATTCCGAGCATTCCCATAAATCTCGGATGAGTTCCTGACAGTGCTCCAAGACCCATGAGAGTGAGCGTTGTTGGGATGTTGGTCAGGGTCACGAGATCCAGGAGTTCTTTGGTGGCATCGGATGAAATGATTCCACCGCCGGCGTAGATAACAGGACGCTTGGCTTTGGATATGGCCTGGGCCGCCTTGCGGATCTGCCATCTGTTGCCCTGCATGGTCGGATTGTATGAACGTATCGAGACGCTGTCGGGATAGATAAAGTCTCCCTTGTCGACGATAACGTCTTTCGGAAGATCCACGAGTACCGGGCCCGGACGTCCTGTTCTGGCGATATAGAAGGCTTCTTTTATGATTCTTGGGAGATCCTGGATCCTTCTTACCAGAAAATTATGTTTTGTACAGGATCGGCTGATACCGACAATGTCTGCTTCCTGGAAAGCGTCGTTTCCGATCATTTTGGTTGGGACCTGGCCGGTAATGACGACAAGGGGGATCGAATCCATGTTTGCATCGGCAAGCCCTGTCACTGTGTTTGTGGCACCGGGCCCCGATGTGACAAGGACAACTCCGACCTTGTTGGTCGAGCGGGCATAGCCTTCAGCCGCGTGGACTGCCCCTTGTTCATGGCGTGTCAGGACTACCTGGAGGGATGGATCCTTGAACAACGCATCAAAGATCGGAAGGACAACGCCTCCGGGGTAGCCGAAAATATGTTGTACATGTTCCCTCTTGAGGGATTCGAGGAGCATTTCGGCTCCGCTCATCTTCATTGGGATTCTCCTTAGGCATCGTGTGAACAGATTTCACATGGACGGTAATTGGGCACAGAAGGCCGTTTCCATAGAAAAATGGAAAGTTTTTTCCAAAGTTAAAAGACTATTCTATGGGATACCTTCACTGAGGGTCAAGTTATCTCGGGAGTTTATTGGGGGTTTTGGGAGAAAACGAGAGAGTCCTTTTCGGGGAAGAATGGAGGAAGCGCTTTTTTAGAAATAGATTTTTTGTATTGTTTTTTTGTTTTAGGTCAGAAGTAAGGAGTAGAGAAGGGTTTTTTTGTGGACATGTCTTTTAAGTATTTATACGGAAAATAAAATAATGTTTTTTTATTCTGGGGATAACCTTTGGGATACATTTCTTGAATTGTGGATTAGGGATCTGCTAGGATCGTGGCGTCCGGTTATATGCAGGTTATGCACAGGAAGTTCTTGAGGTTGTCCACGTTTGATCCACAAATAGACGATTGGTTTCAAAGACAGGGGGCAGCAGGTTCGTTCTCTCGTTTTTCTGGTTTTTTTGTGGATAGTGCCGAGGTAGATTTTCTCCCCGTATTTTCCGGAACCAGGATCTATTCCCTCCCAGTCGTCGGCTTTTCCCGGATGATCATTTGCCATTGCATATAAAACTTTTTCAACAGGTGTGAATGAACTGTGGAAAGACTTTTGATCCTTGCCTAAAATAAAGGACGAAGAAGAGATGGACGCAGTCCTTCTTCAGAGGGTTCTCAACAGATTTCGCGAGTTGGGTCCGGAAGAGCAGTCGCGAGATCTGGATGGGGTTCTGGATCTTTTCGAGGGAGCATCCCTTTCAGGATCGGGGGATGTTTACACCCTGTTTGTCGGATCGTCTTTTGTCCAGAGAATGGTTGAGGAGCGGTACCTGTCCGAAATTGTTCAGGTGATGAAGGAGGTTCTGGATAATGACCGGGTCGTTCTGACCGTTGATGTTCTCTCTCCGGTCAAGACTTCACCCAAGAAAAGGAAAACCAGAGAAACGCCGCCAGAAGCCAAGCCGAAGGTTTCATCCGGTGTCCTGGCCATGTCTCCGGAGCAGTCAGCCGCCTGGGAGACACATCTGAGCCCCCGCTATACTTTTTCAAACTATGTCGTCGGGATGTGCAACCAGTTTGCTCACGCTGCGGCCACAGCCATCGCGAACAATCCTTCCAACACCTATAACCCCTTTTATGTTTTCGGTGGGGTCGGCCTTGGAAAAACCCATCTTGTTTCCGCAATCGGAAATCAGATGAAATCCCGTTTTCCTTCCCTGAAAATCCTTTATATCACAACAGAGTCGTTCCTTAATGAAATGGTCACGGCACTCAAATTTTCGAAAATGAATGAGTTTCGGGAACGATATCGCAAGATTGATGTCCTGATTGTTGATGATATCCAGTTTCTTTCAGGCAAAGAAAGGACACAGGAAGAGTTTTTTTATACGTTCAATGCATTATTTGAAAATGGAAAACAGATTATTCTCTCGAGCGATTGCATGCCCAGTGAAATTGCAACACTTGAGGATCGTCTGAAGTCGCGTTTTAGCTGGGGGCTGATTGCTGACATACAGATTCCTGATTTCGAGACGAAAATAGCGATATTGAGGGACAAGATGACTCAGGAGGGGTTGAGTCTTCCTGAGGAGGTCGTTTTTTTTCTGGCGAATACGGTCAAGACCAATATCCGGGAACTTGAAGGAGCGATGATTCGGCTGGGAGCCTGGGGAAACCTGATGGGGAGGCCCATCACCATTGAAGTGGCCAGAAAGCTCTTGTCCGATATTCTTCCTACGACGAAGGATCTCGCCGATGTTGAAAGAATCCTTGCCGAAGTGGCAGGTTTTTACGGCGTTACGGCAAAAGATATCCGGTCGCGAAAAAGAACCCGCTCCATGGTGGTTGCCAGGCATATGGCGGCTTATCTGATCCGGGATATCGGCCATAAGTCCTACCCGGAAATCGGGAGGGAGCTTGGTGGCCGGGACCATTCCACCATCATTCATTCCTGCAAGAATATTGAAGATGCCCTTGAATCCGATCCCCAGACGATGAATGAGATAGAGCAGATTAAAAAGAGGCTTGAGAACAGGAGCTAGACTGCTCCACAGATAGAACAGCAGGGATTTGTGACAACCATCCATGGAGACAGGAAATAATGGAAATTATCGTTGATCAGGAGACATTTCTTGACGGGGTCCAAAGGATTGCCGCGCTGACTGACCGCAAAAACGCAGCTCTTGTCGGCTCCCAGGTTTTACTCGATGCACAGGGTGACGTTGTGACCCTGTATGCCTCGGATACCCAGACGGGAGGACGTTTCGAGTTGCCTGCAAGGGTTTTGTCGCCTGGCAAGACCACTGTTCCGGGAAAGACGCTTTTCAATTTGATTCGTCAGTTGCCTCCGGGCGATTTGACCATTACCAGGGATCCTTCCGGTCTCACGCGTATCGAACGTGAGCGCATCCAGAGCAGTCTTAAGGGAATCAACCCGGAAGAGTTTAATGTTTTTCCGGAGATCACCGCTGAATACTCATTCCTTGTCCCGCTGGGAGATTTTCTCGGTCAGCTGAAAAAAAGCCTGCCGTTTGCGTCCGAAGAGGAGGGCAAGCCATTAAATGGTATTCTTTTGACCCGGGAGCTGGGAGACAAGGGACAGCCCATTCTGAATATGGTCAGTACCGATGGCCATCGCCTTCACCATGGAGTTATTCCGTTGGGAGAAGATGCCGGCGGTTCGGTGACGGGGCAGTCGGAAAGCCGGTTTATCCTGAAAAAGAGAAATCTTCAGGAACTTGCCCACGTCCTTGAACTTGATTCGAAAGATCCGAACATGTCGATTGAAATCGTCCTGAATCCCAAATATGTCACTTTCCGTTGGGGGCGCTTCTATTATTTCGCAAGGCTTCTGGCGACGCCATATCCGAACTACAAGGAGGCCTTCCCGCAGGAATTCACTGTGGGAGTCGAGATTGCCCGGGAGTCGCTGGACAGTGCTCTTAAAAGGGTTTCGGTCGTTTCCGACAAGAAGCCCGAAGTGATTTTTGAGTGGAATGACCGGTTTTTGGTCCTGAGGACCATGAACGAGGAGGTCGGTGAGTCGACCGAAACTCTCCCGGCCTTTATCAAGGGGGAGCCAGGATCTCTTGTTTTCAAGATCGATTTTCTGAGAGTTCTTCTGTCTGTGACATCAGGGGAAACGATCCGGTTCGACGTTCGTTACGGCAAGGAGTTCGGGGCAAAGGATTCAATGCCGGTCATATGGAGAGCGCTCGAGGATCCGCATTCCCGGTATGTGTTAATGCCCATGGGGTGATTTTCTCTAACAGGGCACGTTAGCTGCAACAGCAAGAAACAGGGGGTATTGTGGCACCAGAAGAAGAAGTGATCGCCTACGGAGCTGAACAGATCCGGGTCCTTGAAGGACTTGAGGCGGTTCGTGTAAGGCCGGGCATGTATATCGGAAGCACGGGCATCGACGGTCTTCATCATCTCGTGTATGAACTTGTTGACAACTCCGTCGACGAGGCTCTCGCAGGATTTTGCAATCGCATCGATATTACGATCCATGCCGACCATTCGGTCACGGTCATGGATAATGGCCGGGGCATTCCCACCGGAATCCATGCCGAACAAAAAAGATCGGCGGCAGAAGTCGTTCTGACCGTTCTTCATGCGGGAGGAAAGTTCAACAACAGCCTCTACAAGGTCTCGGGAGGACTTCACGGCGTCGGCGTGTCTGTCGTGAATGCCCTTTCCAGGAGGCTCGAGCTTGAGATTTATCAGGAGGGGAGACTTCACCGCCAAGTCTACCATCAGGGTGTTCCCGATGCCCCTCTTTCGGTTGTCGGAACGACCGCCCTGAGGGGAACATCGATCCGTTTCTGGCCAGACCTTTCCATCATGGAGACGGACACATTTCTCTTTGACACGCTTGCCCACCGCTTCCGGGAGCTGGCCTTCCTGAACCCGATCCTGACCATCGTTCTTCGGGAGGAAGAGTCTCTCCGGGAAGAGACTTTCCATTTTGAAGGCGGGATCAAGTCCTACAATGAGTTTTTAAATGAGAACAAGAAAACCATCCATGAGGTCCTTTTTTTCCGTCGAGAACTTCCCTCCGGAGCCCAGTTCGAGGTTGCCTTCCAGTATCAGGAGACAACGGACAACGAAACGATCCTCGGTTTTGCGAACAATATTTTTACCAAGGAGGGTGGCACCCATATCAAGGGATTCCGGACAGCCCTGACAAGGGTCATCAACCGTTTTATCAAGGACAAGCAGCTGAACAAGGGGGAGGAGCTTCGCGGAGAGGATATCAGGGAAGGGCTGACCGCCGTTGTCAGTGTCCGCATTCCCGATCCGCAGTTTGAGGGGCAGACCAAGGCCAAGCTGGGGTCCTCCTGGGTGTCCGGAGCCATGGAAACCTTTTTGGCCGAGGAGATGCAGGAACGGTTTGAGGAATTTCCCCAGATTGCCAAAAAGATCGCTGACAAGGCAATCCAGACGGCCATGGCCAGGGAAGCGGCGAGAAAGGCCAAAGAGCTTGCAAAAAGGAAAAACGTTCTCGAAGGATCCAACCTTCCGGGGAAACTTGCGGATTGTCAGGAAAGCGATCCTGCGAAATGCGAGCTCTACATTGTTGAAGGAGACTCCGCCGGTGGCTCTGCCAAGCAGGGAAGAGACCGAAAGTTTCAGGCGATTTTGCCCCTGAAAGGAAAAATCCTGAATGTCGAGAAAGCCGGAGGAGCTGAGCGTTTTGTGACTCATGACGAGGTTCGGGCGTTGATCACAGCCGTTGGTTGCGGTCTTGGAAACGAGGAGTATTCCCAGAAGAATCTTCGTTACCACAAAATCATCATCATGACGGACGCTGACGTTGACGGAGCCCATATACGGACACTTCTCCTGACGTTCTTTTTCCGGCACATGAATCTCTTGATCGAAGGCAGCCATGTTTTTATCGCCCAGCCGCCGCTTTACAAGGTTTCGATCGGACGTCAGGAAAGATATCTTTTAAATGACCAGGCGCTTGAGGAGTATACTTTTGAACTTGCCTGTGCGAAGTCCGACTTTCAGGATCCTCAGACAGGGGAATGGCTTGAAGGCCCGGCGGCTGTCGCCAAGCTGCTTGTTCTGACAAACTTCGAGTCGGAGGTTTCCGGTTATGCCCAGCGTTATGGGCATGCTCCCCTGATTCGTGTCCTTGGCCTTTTTCCGGGAATCCATGTCGATGTCCTGAAGTCGGAAGAGGCGGCCCGGTCCCTTCTGGATTTCGCCGTGGCCAACTATAAAAAAGTGGAGCCGACGGGGGAGCTGAGCGGGGAGCTCGGTTTTGAGGCCCCTGAAGAGGGGGAGCCATGGTGGAAGATTTTCTTCACCACCAGAAGTCTGGGATATGAGTCCAGGCTGACCCTTGACCCTCATCTTCTGGCCCAGCTGGCTTCGGGAAAAAAATCTCTCAGGATCCTGACCTTGTCCGGACTTCTTCCTCCTGACGGCGTTTTTCGTGCAAGAGACCGGTCGACGGGAGAGGTTTTCTCCTTTTTCACGCCAAAGGAGGTTCTTGAGCATATCAAGATGCCAGTCCGTTCGAAGATGTCTCTCCAGCGGTATAAAGGGTTGGGCGAGATGAACCCGGAGCAGCTTTGGGAGACCACCATGGACCCGGCAAGGCGCACTCTGTTGAGAGTATCCATTCCCGACTACGTCGAGGCTGACAGGATCTTTACAACCCTGATGGGTGAAGCGGTGGCCCCCAGACGAGAATTTATTGAACGGTTTGCTCTTGATGTATCCAATCTGGATATCTGATCGATCCACGATGTTTGATGACGTTTCATTCTCCCTGAAGGAGTAACTTTCTTGGCCATGATTCCTTTTGAGCAGGCGATTGCCATTGATACGGAAATCCGGACCGCCTATCTGAACTATTCCATGAGCGTTATTGTCGGCAGAGCGTTGCCCGATATCAGGGACGGACTGAAGCCTGTCCAGAGAAGGGTTCTTTTTGCCATGCACGAAATGGGTGTTCGTTCTGGCGGAGCCTATAAAAAATCTGCCCGTATCGTTGGCGATGTTATCGGCAAGTACCATCCTCATGGAGATACGGCGGTTTATGACACAGCTGTCAGGCTTGTCCAGCCGTTTACCCTTCGCTATCCATTGATCGACGGCCAGGGGAATTTCGGCTCGATCGACGGAGATTCCCCCGCAGCCATGAGGTATACGGAAATTCGGCTGAAGGCCATCTCCGAGGAGATGATGTCCGAACTTTCGGAAGAAACGGTCGCTTTTGGTCCCAACTATGACGAGTCTCTGGAAGAACCAAAGGTTCTTCCGGCCAGGCTCCCTCTTTTGCTTTTAAACGGGTCTTCCGGCATTGCCGTTGGGATGGCGACAAACATCCCGCCCCATAACAGCCGTGAAATCATCAATGCACTCCTTGAGATGATCGACAACCCGTCCTTTTCAACGGAAGATCTGCTTCGCATCGTTACCGGTCCGGATTTTCCGACAGGTGGTCTGATCATGGGCCGATCCGGGATCGAGGAAGCCTTCCGCACCGGTCGCGGATCCGTGGTCATGCGCGGTGTGGTGGATGTTGAGGAAAGTACCAGGGCGGATCGCCAGGCGATCGTGATCAGCGAAATTCCCTATATGGTCAACAAAACCCGTCTGATTGAAAAAATCGCCGCGTTGGTCCGCGACAAGGAGCTCGACGGGATCGCCGATATCAGGGATGAGTCGAATCGTGAAGGAATGCGTATTGTCCTCGACCTGAAAAGGGACGGAAATCCACAGGTCATCATCAATCGCCTCTACTCGATGACCGCTCTCCAGAGCTCTTTTGGAGTCAATTTTGTTGCGATCGTCAACCAGCGGCCTGTGACTCTTTCCCTGATGGAGGCTCTCCGGCATTTTCTGGATTTCCGTCAGGATGTTGTGACCAAACGGACCTTGTACCGCTTGAGGAAAGCGCGCGAGAGGTTCCATATCCTCGAAGGGTTGAAGCGGGCTATCGACCTGATGGACCAGATTATTGCCCTGATCCGTGGATCGGACTCCCCGGAGACCGCCCGGGAGGGGCTCATGAACTCCTACTCTTTTTCCGAGATTCAGGCCCGCGCCATTCTCGACATGCGACTGCAGCGTCTCACCGCACTCGAACGTGACAAGATCGAGGCCGAATATGAAGAGGTTCGCAAGATCATTCTTGAACTCGAAAGGATTCTTGGTTCCCGGGATGTTCTGATGGGCGTCGTGAGAGAGGAGTTTGTCGAACTCCGTGAAAAATTCGGGGATGACAGACGGACCAGGATTGTTCCGGATGAAGGCGAGATCGACTTTGAGTCGCTCATTCCTGATGATCCCTGTTACGTCAATCTTACATTCCAGGGATATATCAAGCGGCTTTCAAAAGATGCCTATCCGACCCAGAACAGGGGAGGAAAGGGACGAATCGGAGTCACCCTCAAGGATGACGATGCCGTGATTGCGACACTTGCTCCAACCATGCACGAGACGATCCTCTTCTTCACCGATATCGGAAAGGTCTACCGTCTTAAGGTCCACGAGATTCCGGAAGGACAGAGGGCGACCAGGGGAAAGAGCATTCGTTCCCTTCTCGCGCTTGCCCCTGAAGAGAAAGTGACCCAGCTTCTTTCCATCCGATCCTTTGGAGAAGAGAAAAGTCTGATTTTTGTCACCGAGAAAGGCAAGATCAAGCGTACCCAGCTGATTCATTATGGCCAGATCCGTCAAAGCGGAATTATTGCAATTTCCCTTGAGGAAGGGGACCGTCTGGCCCAGGTGATGGTTGGTGAACCAGGAACGGACATTCTTATTGCGACAAAGGGTGGCAAGGGGATCCTCATTCCGATGGATGATCCTGACAAGGGGTTCCGGAGCATGGGGAGGACGGCTTCAGGCGTGAAGGGAATCAAGCTGGCCCCGAACGACCTTGTTGTCGGAGCGGAGACGATTGGGGAGGATGACTTTGTTGCGGTCATTACTGCAAGGGGATACGGAAAACGTGTTGATACAGGCAAGGATTTCCGTATCCAGGGCCGGGGAGGACAGGGTGTCCGGATTCTGAAGGCAGCTGAAAAGACCGGCCCTGTTGTTTCGGTGATCAAGGTAACGGGGTCTGAGGATGTTTTTCTGATCACCCAGAAAGGTCAGGCTCTCAGGATCGAGACATCGGCCATCCGGTTGACCGGAAGGACCGCTCAGGGTGTGAAGCTTTTGAACCTTCAGGCGGAAGATGAAATCCAGTGTGCATCCCTGGCGCCGCTCAGGGGAGAAATGGAAGATGGGACTCCCTCGACCTGATTCTTGTCTGCCCAGGCTGTCCTGGGCAGTGTTTCTGGTGTTGTTGGTTGTTCAGGGTGGTTGCAGCAAAAACCGGGCGGAACAGAAATACGACCAGGGAATGATTGCCCTTGAACATCTGGATCTTGCCGGAGCCCGGGAGGATTTCTCCGAAGCGATCGCAAAAAGTCCGATTGCGAGGATCAGGGGCAAGGCTTATTTTCGCCTGGGAAGGATGGATGATCTCTACCAGAACGATCCGCTCCAGGCCTCCCAGGACTATATGAAAGCCCTGGAAAATCTTCAGGGAGGCGCGATCCGCCAAAAGGTTTCTTTTTTTCTGGCCCGCGACCTTGACCGCTTGAGCCGGTCTGACCAGGCGCTTGAGATCCTTGAAAAAATTGATTCGGACTCCCTCGACAGTGAATTTCAGGGGAGGGTCTACCTTTTGATGGCCAGAATCTACGAGCATCGGGAAAATTATCTGGATGCCTCAAAATTCTACAAAAAGGTCGTCCGGGCTGTTCCGGACGGATTTACGGGGGAAAAAGCGCGTTACAAGCTTGGGCTCATGGAGTCATTTCTTGGAAACAGCTCGGGCGCATCCATCAGGCTGACCGCATTTTTGAAAAGATATCCCGACAGCACGTTTGCTTCTGTTGCCCGCCTGAACCTCGCCTCGATTGACGAGAAGGACGGGCAGTACCAGAAGGCGCTGGATCTGTTGACCGTCCTTCTTTCCACTTATCCGAATCCGGCGCTGATCAATAGCAAAATCATGGAGCTTAAAAAAAAGATGGACAGCCATGCCTCTGGTGGTCAGCAGACAGGCGCTTCTCCGGGATCCGGAGCCTCGGGTTGAAGATCACTGAACTGTTTCGATCGATCCAGGGAGAGTCCCTTTTTGCGGGGTGGCCCTGTTTTTTTATCCGGACCTCGGGTTGTCCTCTTCGGTGTACGTGGTGCGACACGACCTATTCTTTTTATGGGGGAACGGAGATGACGGTCGACGAGATTCTTCTTGAGACGAGGAAGGCGGATACGCGTCTTGTCGAGATTACCGGAGGGGAGCCTTTTGCCCAGCCCGACCTTGTGGATCTCGCGAACCTTCTCCGGAAAGAGGGATATGAGGTCCTGATCGAAACCTCCGGGGGATTTCCCGTTCCGGCCGGTCTGGACAGATCCTGTCATGTCATCATGGACATCAAGCCTCCGGGCTCAGGGATGAGCCAATGGATGAACCCGGATCATTTCCGGGATCTTGTGGCCCATGATGAGATCAAGGCGGTATGCCAGAGCCGGGAAGATTTTGACTGGGTGGTTTCAAGGCTCGACGAGTGGCAGCTGCCCGGGGAGATTCCCGTAACGGTGTCGCCGGTTTTTGACATGGTTGATCCAAAGGATCTTGGACGCTGGGTACTTGAGTCGCGACGGCGCATCAGGATACAGATCCAGCTTCACAAGATTCTGTTCGATCCGAAGGCAAAAGGGGTCTGATGGTCGCACCTTTTCCGGATCACTTATTTTGACAAGGAGGTGACATGTCAAAGATAACGCCTTCGCGTGCGGTTGTTCTTCTCAGCGGAGGGATGGACAGTGCTGTTACCGCTGCCATCGCCCTGTCAGAAAATGAACAGGTCTCTTTTTTGCACATTCGTTACGGTGCAAGGGCTCAAGAGCGGGAAGAGGAGGCTTTTCGGGCCCTTTGCAAATTCTGGAAGGTCTCGGACTTCCAGGTGACGGATCTTCCTTCCCTGTCTTCCTTTGGAGGTTCTGCCCTGACAGACCGTTCGATTTCTATCCCGGAAGGTGCCCTGGACAGGGAGGGGATTCCGGTGACCTATGTTCCCTTCAGGAACGCCCATTTTCTGGCAACGGCCACTTCCCTTGCCGAGATCAGGGGGGCCAGCCGTATTTATATCGGTGCTGTTGAGGAGGACTCCTCCGGTTATCCTGACTGCCGCCGGGTTTTTTACGATGCCTTTACCGAGGCGATTCGCCAGGGAACGAAGCCGGGGACGGATATCAGTATCGTGACACCGGTCATTACATTTCGAAAATCGAGGATCGTCCAGGAAGGGCTTCGTCTTGGTGTTCCTTTTGTCCATACATGGTCCTGCTACCAGGGGGTTACAAAGCCTTGCGGCCATTGCGACAGCTGTCTTCTCAGGCTCAGGGGATTTTCCGGGGCGGGGGTCTCCGATCCGATAGAATATCTTCAGTCATGATTTTGAGTCTCCCTTGCGTGCCGGGAACGGTGGAGAGATAATGGACCCTGTCCGGGTATTGGAAAAAACGACAATAATGTTCTTTTAAACCTTTTACAAGGTTAGGGAAGGGGTGTCTGCGTGGATCCTGAATTGGTCAAGATTGAAACGATGACGGGGGATCCTCTGGTTCACCCGGCAATGGGGCTTGTTGTTGGTGTTTTTGATGATGGTCGGGTTGTCGGGGATCTGAAAAAGAAGATCGATGCAGCTCTTTCGGGGGAGCTTTCCAGAATCCTGGATGATGGTGCCTTCCGGGGAGAACGCGGGGATGTGATGATCCTCCCGACTCTTGGAAAAATGTCGCCGCAGCATCTTATCCTGGCCGGGTTGGGGAATAAGGAGTCGCTGACGAACGAGGGCCTTCGCCGGGTATCGGGACAGGTTGCCAAGGCTGCTTCCAAGCGCCGGATCAAAACGCTTCTTTCAACTCTTTCCGGCGCCTTGAAAGATGCTGCCCTGGCATCTGAAGCGGTTGTCGAGGGGACTCTTCTGGCCCTTTATCGGTTTGATATCTACAAAACAACAGGTAAAGACAAGGGAGAGCCGAAAGTGCAGGCCCAGCCACTTGAAGCACTCTGGATTTCTTCCTCCAAGGAGTCCGAGAAAAAGCAGTGCCGGGGGATTTCCGTTGCGAGGGCGGTTGTCAGGGGCGTTTATCTGGCCCGCGATCTGGGCAATCATCCTGCGAATGTAGCCACTCCATCGATGATATCGGAGACTGCGGCAAAGGAAGCGGCTGCCAGGAAGATCTCTTTTGTCAGCTATGATTTCCAGACGATTTCGCAGATGGGTCTTGGTGCTCTGGCGGGGGTTGCCAAGGGTTCCCTCGAGCCTGCCCGTCTGATCCGTCTTGAGTACAAGCCTAAGAAGCCCATCAATAAAAAGCCTGTTCTTCTCGTTGGGAAAACCCTGACTTTTGATTCGGGTGGCATTTCCTTGAAGCCAGCTGAGAAGATGGAGGCGATGAAGGGTGACATGTCGGGTGGTGCCGCTGTTTTGGGAACGATGATGGCCTGCGCCGATCTTGATATTCCCCTTCATATTGTCGGGATCATGCCTGCGACCGAAAATATGCCCAGTGGAACCGCTAACAAGCCAGGCGATGTTTTGACCGCTTTTAACGGAAAAACGATAGAGGTGATCAATACCGATGCGGAAGGTCGGCTCATTCTGGCGGATGCCCTTTCCTGGGGAATCAAGACATTTCAGCCGGAGTTGACGATTGACCTTGCGACCTTGACCGGTGCTGTTACCGTGGCCCTTGGCTCTCATGCCATCGGTGTGCTGGGCAACAATCGGGACCTTGTGGGAAGAGCGCTTGAGGCGGGAGAAATCTCCGGAGAAAGAGGATGGGAACTTCCTCTGTTTGAAGAGTACTACGAGCAGATCAAAAGCCCGATTGCCGACATGCAGAATGTGGGTGGGCGCGGTGCGGGAACGATTACCGCTGCGGCGTTTCTTTCAAACTTTGTCGACGACTGTCCATGGCTTCATCTGGATATCGCCGGAACGGCATGGGTGGAATCCGACGAGCCTTATAAACCCAAGGGAAATGTCGGTGTTGGCATTCGTCTTCTCGTCCATCTTCTTGAAGGGATGGTGGAAAAGGAATGGAAAGACCCGAGAGGAGCAAAATCTTCGAAGAAACCGTCCAAAAAGTAATGGAGACAACGAGGAGGCCTTTCAGTGGCGACTCCCCCTAAAGCTCCATCAGGCAAAACAGTTGCCAATAATAGAAGAGCCGGGTTCCAGTACGAGATTCTTGAAAGGTTTGAGGCGGGGCTTGTGCTTCTGGGTACGGAGGTCAAGGCACTTCGTGAAGGGCGATCAAATCTGGGGGATGCATTCGTTCGTATTGACGATATGGAGGCCTTTGTCCATCAGCTCCATATCGGTCCTTATTCAGCCGGAAGCTTTCTAAACCATGAGCCGCTTAGAAAACGCAAGCTTCTTCTCCATAAAAAGCAGATCAAGCGGATTATGGGTCTGGTCAAGATCAAGGGGTATACGATTATTCTGACCAGGATCTACGTGACTTCGGCTGGACGCTTCAAGGCCGAGATTGCCCTGGCCAAGGGAAAGACACAGGGAGACAAGAGGGAAGCCATCAGGGAGCGCGAAGCCCATCGGGATATTGAGCGGGCATTTAGAAGTTCAAAAAGGGGCCCTTCCTGAGGGACTTGCATGATGCTTGGCGAACAGACCAGTGGGGTGGTATAATGCATCTTTGCACCATCCTTATTCAGCGGCTCTGATACTTTTATCCGGTTATCTCCGGTTATCCGGGGGCGCACTGGATTCGACGGGGATGAGAAAGCAAGAATCGCATGCCGAGGACTCCTGGCTCCTCGTAAATCATCCGGGAAACAACACAACTGCCAACAACGAAATGGCACTTGCTGCCTGATTTAAAAGTCAGGTGAGCTAGCGTCTACCGGTACCAGTGCCTGTCCTGGTCCGGAGGCGTCGAGATGACAGGATGGCTTCCGGAACCTGCCTGGGTTCCGCTAGCGACACCAATCCAGGCTCGCGGCGAAAAGGGTGTGTCCTTTCTCCCTCTAGTGGCCAGACAAAAAAAAGGGCTAAGCATGTAGTGATTCTTCGCGGACTGTTTCCGGACGCGGGTTCGATTCCCGCCGCCTCCACCATTTGATGATTTTGTACCATCCAGGAAAGTCCAGTAAAGTGATTAAGCCCGCGTAAAACCGGGCTTTTTTCATGTCTTCACGTCCCGTAGAGTCCAAAGGAATCCGTTGACAGCCTGAAAACTTGTTGGTAGTCTCGATGGTAGAGGCTCGAGTAATAGAGTGCGCTACCAACACGAATGGATTTTCCTTGTCTACTGGGATTTGGAGGCGACATGCTGACCGATACCTTGATCAAAAATACAAAGCCCAAAGCGAAACCACAGAAACTTTCAGATGGTGGGGGAATGTTTTTGTTGGTCAACCCGAACGGATGTCGTGGGTGGCGGTTCAGTTATCGGTTCGAGGGAAAGCAGAAGCAGATATCGTTCGGTGTTTATCCTGAAGTGTCGTTGAGAGAGGCCAGAGAGCATCGGGAGAAAGCCCGGAAGATGCTCCGTGATGGCATTAATCCCTCTCAGGCGAAAAAGGCCCAGAAGGAGAGTGCGTCCGGAGCCGACACCTTTGAGACAATTGCTCGGGAATGGTTCCAGAAGTTTTCATCCTCCTGGTCCCCTTCCCATGGAGAGAGGATCATCCGGAGACTGGAACGGGATATCTTCCCGTGGATTGGCAAACGTCCCATTGGTGAGGTCAAAGCTCCCGAACTCCTTTCCGTCCTCAGGAGAATCGAAGAGCGGGGAGCGGTAGAGACAGCGCACCGGGCCTCCCAGAATTGCGGACAGGTGTTTCGGTATGCGGTTGCTACTGGAAGAGCGGAACGGGACCCGACCGGCGATTTGCGGGGGGCCATCCCACCGACTAAAGCAAAGCACCACGCTTCCATTACTGATCCGAAGGAAATAGGCGGTCTTCTCCGGGCCATTGACGCCTACGAAGGTGGCTTGATCGTTCGGTGTGCCCTCAGGCTGGCTCCGCTGGTATTCGTGCGTCCGGGAGAATTGAGGCGTGCCGAATGGAAGGAGATCAACTTTGACAAGGTCGAATGGAGCATTCCGGGCGAAAAGATGAAGATGCGGGAGAAACATGTCGTTCCTCTTTCCAAGCAAGCCATTGAGATCCTTCAGGAGCTACAACCTCTGACGGGAGAAGGTCGGTATCTCTTTCCTTCCCCCCGATCATTGGACCGTCCCATGAGCGAGAATGCTGTTCTCGCAGCTCTTCGTCGAATGGGGTATTCCGGCGATCAGATGACCGGGCACGGTTTTCGGAGCATGGCAAGCACTCTCTTGAATGAACAAGGTTGGAACCGGGATGCTATCGAGAGGCAATTGGCCCACGCGGAAAGGGATGAGATACGGGCGGCCTACAATTACGCACAACACATGCCTGAACGCCGGAAGATGATGCAGTCTTGGGCGGATTATCTGGATCAGTTGCGGGAGGGGACGGTCATTCTTCCCTTCCAGCCGAAAAAGGCGAATGGATGAGTCTGACAGAACTTCTACCGATCACACAGTACTGTCTTGAGTAAATGAGTAACCGATCCTTACTGAAAAAACCTATCAAAGGGATGCTTATGAGTAATCTATGGTGTGTTCGTGCTGAGTTTGGTCGGTACGTTAAAAATTTTCTGAAGGGCGACTATGCTGCCATCGGATGGATTGATAACACTGATCTTTCAAATATTCATTCAAAAGAAGAACTATTCCCTCTCTATAGAAAAGAACACCCTGAAGATATTAGTAACATTGTAATCGGGCAACAGGTTGGTCAAATTGCCCGTTTCCTCTTGGAAATGAAAACTGGTGATTATGTTGTAACACCGGATTCCAACACCGAATTACTCCACTATGGCTGTCTTTTGGATAATCCTTCTTATTTCTATTACTCCAATGATGATGGATGCCCATACCGCCATAGAAGAAGGGTAAAGTGGGAAACTAAAGTATTAAAAAGGAATCAATTTTCTGTTCCCTTTCAAAATACTATCAGATCCTCTCTTACTGTTTTTTCAATTTCAAGCAAAGATGAGTTTTTTTGGGGTATAAATAGAAGTGATCTTGTTTCGGTTTCAAGAGTCTCACCTTATGATCCTTACCGGGTTGTTCTTGAAAGGGTTCTTGAACTCGATGACAAGGAATTTGAGGTCCTTGTCAGTCATTTGCTAACGGCATTGGGATTTGAAGGATCTGAAGTTACAGGAAAGTCTGGAGACGGCGGGGTTGATGCGATTGGAGAGTTGAATGTTTCCAATCTTGCAAAGGTTAAAGTTTATGTTCAAGCTAAAAGATATAAACTTGGAACAAAAATAAATGGGAACTTGGTCAAGCAACTTCGCGTGGCAATCCCATTTGGGGGGCAAGGAGCATTTATTACAACTGCCGAATTTCAAACTTCAGCTTCCGATGTGGCCGCAGAAGCAGGTTTTCCTCACATTGGTCTTATCAATGGTCGGCAACTAACCGATTTGTTAGTGGAACACTGGGATTCTATCCCGGCTGAATTTCAAGAAAGATTAGCTTTGAAGCGTGGATTAGTAAGGATCGAAGAGCCCGTTCGACAGTAAGTTAAACAAAGGCAGGTTGCACTACCCCGAAATTCACACCCTGAGATTCATAATTTGGCGATTGGAACTTGGTTGTAGAAGAATATTCTGCTGAAAGGGGACTGCTCCCGTAATATCAAAATACTTTTCGCTGTTCCTCGGCAAAATATGACAATAACCTTCCTTATCAAATCGTTATATAAGTCCCAATTTTTTGGCCGTCTCTCGCGGCGTAATGCCTTTGGCTTCCAGGCCGGAATTCACCATTTCCCAAGTCCATTCGGTAAGATCGGAAGAGACCCCCAAGATTTCATCGAGGGACTCAATCGTGAGTGATTTATCGACAACGATCCGTTCAATCAAGGGAGATGGAAGGACGAGAACGGAATCAGATGGGCATTGATCGCTTACTGCGCCTCCCCGCCATTTTGACCCTGCCCCAAGCCCCCCAAGTCTAAGACCCCGTTCGGCTGAAAATATAGCTTTTGCAGAAAGTGTTTTGATGGACAAGACGACTCTTATATCTCTTTGAAGATGTGGAATCAGTACATAGTCAAATCGCGTAAAACCCTCAAACATTCCAACTGGTTTAAGCGGAATTCCAGTCACTCCTCCGGATAGAAGTGATCGAATTGTAGCTTCAATTCGATCCATATCTTCAATAGTATTCGATTTTGATTGAAATCGATGAATCCCTGGTTTGAGCGAGTGTGTCTCGAGATCAAATCCGATCGTATCGCTAACCCGCAAGAGATTCTCGTGGCTCAGCATTCCTGTTTTTCCGGTCAGAAAACGACTGAAGTTACTGGGCTCGATACCGATGTTCAATGCCAGCCTGTGCGGTGTGAGTCCTTTTGCATGGATAAGATTCTTAAATAGCTGAAGATCAAGTTCTTTTTTCATGTTTTTCTCCCTCCCAAAAAAATATTCAATTTTCTTGACACAAATATAAATTATAGTGTAATGTTCGGTTTAACAAGTTATACAGTGTAATTAGCAATGTGTTTAGGAGAGAAGGATTCTATCCTTCTCTCAGAGAAAAATCAACTTCTAACAAAGGGGGAAATGGATGGAAAAGGATGAAAAAATTCTTAAAATCCATCAGGTCGTTGAAATTGTCGGGATTAGTCGGTCGAGTGTGTACAACATGGTCCAACGGAACGATTTCCCGAAGCCATTGAAATTGGGGTCAAGATCCTCCGGTTGGCTAAAATCTGAAGTAGATGCTTGGATTGAGTCGCGTGCCTCTCTCCGTTTTACCGGAGGTGCGGCTTGATGCTACAGATCCTTAAAGTCCGATCGCAAGGGTTAGAATACGCTATTTGATTTGATGATTTTCGAATGCGGAGAGATCGGTAAAGATCGGGTTTCTATTCCTCTCCATGTATTCGAAATATTTTTTTGATTCGCTCCAAATGCCTTTAAGCCAGCCTACCCACTAGCTATCGCTAATGGGGCTGTCCAAGGGGTGCTCCCCTTGGAACCCTGCTAAAAACAAGGATGGAAGGCGATGCCAGAGAAGGGGAGAGAACAAAATCCAGTGCCAGAGGGACGGAAGAAGCGCACAGCATGGATCCACATCATGGCCTACCCGGAGGAGCGGGTTGCCTGGCAGGCCATGGCAAAAGAGGAAGGACTGTCCCTGGCGGATTTCATTCGGCAGAGGCTGGGCAAGCCACTCCTGCATCCTCCACTGTCCGTTCCAAAGCGTAGGACTGTTCCGGTCGCCGACCGGGACTTGATCCGCCAGATCGCAAGGATTGGGAACAATCTCAACCAGATCGCCCGAAAGGTGAATGGAAGAAGCCTGACCGGGATCGAGATCCTGGTTCATCTGGCGGCGATCGAGCGTGACATAAAAGAAGTTCTCGATGGCACACATTAAATTCCTGCGCCATGGAACCGGATCGGCGCAAAAAGCGGTCAAGTATCTGACTGAGCCAAAAGAAGGCCGCAGAGAGACAGTTCTTCGGGGCGATCCATGCCAGATGGCGATGGTGGCAGATAGCCTGTCGACGCGTTATCGGTATTCGTCCGCGGTGATCGGGTTTGCTCCGGAAGATCGGCCAACGCCGGAGCAAATTGACCATTGTTTGGACGACTTCCGGACGGCGATGGGTCCCGGGATGGACGAATCCCGGCTTGCGTACACTGCGATTCTCCACGATGAACCCGGAAACAGGATAGCCCTTCACATCCTCTGCGCCCGAGTGGACCTCGAAACGGGGAAGAGCTACAACCCGGCCCCCCCGGGATGGCAGAAGCGGTATGACCTGTTAAGAGATGCGTGGAATTATGAGAACGGCTGGGCCCGCCCAGACGATCCGCAGAGAGCGAGACTGCTCCAGCCCGGGCATCGGGCGTTCATCGAAGCGGAGAATCTGAGGAAGGGTGTCGAAGAATCCGATGATCCGAAGCGGCTCATCACAGAGTACCTGACCCAACGGATCGAAGCTGGTCTGATCAGCGATCGGGTGGGGGTGATCGAGTCGTTGAAAGAGGCGGGATTCGAGATCAATCGTCAGGGGCAAGATTATGTATCTATCAAAGACAAAGCGTCCGGACAGAAAATCCGGTTGAAAGGAGTGATTTATGAAACAGGCTTCCGTACCGAAAAACTCGAAGGATCTGGCGACCAGGCTGAAGGAAAAGAAAGAGAAGGATCGACTCATGATCCAGCAAGAAGTCGAGAATGTCGTCTTGAATTTGAAGAGCAACTCAAAAAAATCAGCGAATACAATCAGAAGCGATATCGAAGAAATGGTGATAAAGAGATGGACCTGGACCTTGGCCGGGATCTCGGCCGGGACGTTGATCGTGGCCGGAGTCCTCTTGCTGATCTTGTGGTATCTCTTGTCAGCGGTCACGGATACGAAATCGGCACTGGACCAGTCGAAAGTGTCCCTGGCGATAGAAAACATGCGGCTTTCGACATTGGAAGAATCAATCCAGAGGGCGAACGGACTCTCGATCGTCACCGACAAGACGGGGGGGATCTGGTTGCAGATGCGCCCCGGTCTCGGATGGGGACAGACTTTCAAGACGGCAGACGGAACGGAACAGTATCAGATCGTGGGGAGGTAGCTCATGACGGAAGTGGAGAGGGTCCTGATGGAAGAGTTCGGGAGGTTTGTAGAAGATCAAGAGAGATTATTGAAAGAGAGAGATCGGCAATTCGAGCTTTTGAACAGTCGGATCGACGTATTCGAGACGGAATTGAAAAAGTTAGACAGAGTGTTGACAGACTTGTCGACAGTATTGGCCGAAATATCGGGCGGATAAAGGATTGGGCCGCGCAAAAGATCGATGCGGAAATGGAAAGGTTCAAGCGGGAGATCAACCTGGCAGAGTTTGCTAGGACAAGAGGGTATGGGAAAGAGAATGGATCAAGCAAAAATAGCCTGATCCTGAAAGCTCTGGACGGCGACAGAATTGTTGTGGCAACGAACATTTCTGATAACCAAGGAGTCTATTTCAATGTTCACGATCAAAAGGATTCGGGATCTGTCATCGATTTTGTGAAGCGTCGGACGGGGACGAATCTCTTCCAGATTCGCAAAGAGTTGAGGTCATGGCTTGAAGCCGGACGCAAGGAAGAGTATGCCCGGCCTTTTCCGTCCACATCTGACCAGCAGAAGATCATGAGGGATGTTGCGGGAATGAGTCGGGAGCCGAATTCATCTCTGATGAAAGATCGAAAGATTTCGGCAAAGATTCTTTCGGATCCCAGATTTTCAGGAGAAGTCCTGACGGACTCCGGCGGCCATGCGATCTTCCCTCACCATCACAATGGACTCACAGGGTATGAGATCGGGAATTTGGATTCCACCAGATTCTCGCCCGGTGGAGAAAGAGGACTATGGTATTCGCATGGACTGGGTGGGAAGTCGAAGCGAATCATAATCTGCGAGTCAGGCATTGACTGTCTGTCCCATGCACAAATGCATCCGAATCATGGCTCGGATTATGTCAGTATTGCCGGAGCGCTGTCGGATTCCCAAAAATCAAAACTGGGTGTGATTGCGCGAGTGGCGTCGAAGCATGAAATTGAAATTGTTGTTGCTGTCGATAATGATCCGGGCGGGGAAAAACTAGCCGAAGAGCTCAAGGGGATCTTCGAAAAGGAAGGAGTTAAAACGATCCGGGAAATCCCGGAGCACGGCAAAGACTGGAGCGAAAATTTACAGTATCGGGAAGAAGAAAAAGCGTGTCACGTGGCAAAGGTCGGGTGGTGATTGGTACTATTGCTGGAAGGATCAATGCAATATTTGGAAAAAGAAGACCCAAGGGTTCTTTCCTCTCCTGCCGGCTGCACCCAGCGATTCTGACAAAACGAGGAGATCCTTTGCCGAGTATCTGCAGGTCGAGAATCAAATTTTGAATTATTGGGGGCATCTGGCCCTTTCAACTATGTGATCATCTACAATCCCTATCGGGTAATTAAAAAATATCGCGAAGAGGGAAAACTTCGGGAAGAGGACTTCAACGCTCTTTTTGTGCGCTCCCAGAATATTGGCGCAAAGGAGTTGCAATGAGTAGGTCTTCAAACGTAGGTCAATCATTGCGATTCCGTGGGCATGGGGCGTACCTTATTTTTTGTCCTTCTCCTTCATCAAGAAAAAAGAGGAACGGTTGAACTGTCTTTAATGTAATCGCGATTGTTGAGGCTGGAACGGCCCTATGGATCAAAACACAGTATCATCTCAAAAAAACGATCCCCCTTTTGGACGTCGGATTCTTAGCATTGACGGAGGCGGCATCCTTGGTACGTTTCCCATCGCCTTTCTTGCCGAAATCGAGCAGCACCTCGATCATCCAATCGGAGATTATTTTGATCTGATCGCGGGAACGTCGACGGGCGGCATTCTTGCGATTGCCTTGGCATTGGGGATACCCGCGACCGACTTGTTGCGCTTTTATGAGGAAAAGGGGCCGGACATATTCGGGCAGAAACATAGTGGGATGGGTAGCTTCGTGATGAAAGCAGTTCGGAGTATCCAGCGCTTGTATCGGAACAAGTACGACTCGGACGAACTCAGGGACGCTCTGACTGAAGTGCTGGGGAATCGGAGGCTCGGGGAGGCCCGGACTCGCCTCATTATCCCGGCTTGGAGTCCGGTAGCGCAGAGCGTCTATATTTATAAAACAGCTCATCATGAGCGACTTCGGACGGATTATAAGGCTCTGGCTCTCGACGCTGCGCTCGCCACTTCGGCCGCTCCCACCTATTTTCAGCAGCATATCACCGCAACAGGAACTGGTCTTATCGACGGAGGAGTTTGGGCCAGCAATCCAATCGCCTTGGCGGTGACCGAGGCGATTGGATTGCTGAAGTGGCGTCCGCCTGAACTCCATGTTCTGAGTTTGGGCTGCCTTCAGGAGGTTTATATCATACCGAAGTGGGTCGGCATCGGCCCGCTCGGCTTAAAAGCGATCAACCTCTTCATGGATGGCCAGTCACATGGCGCTATGGGCATGGCCAAGATTCTCACGGGCGATATTCATGAAAGGCAAGTCATACACCGTATTGACCACATGGTGCCAAGTGGCAAGTTTAGGATGGATGATACAAGCCATATTCCAGATCTGAAGGGCCTCGGTCATATCAAAGCCAGGGAGAGTTTTCCCCTATTACGAAGCATTTTTTTTAAGCATCCCGCTGAAAAATTCATTCCCATCTATTCGTTGGCCAGACACTATAACGGCACTGGAAGCCCATCATGAAGCTAATTGAACACTTCAATGATTTTCTCCGAGATACTGTCAATCTCAACCAGTCGCGCATCAATACTCTGGGACAACGGGTTGAGACAATCAAGTCTTTTTTGAAGGAAAGCGACTATGGGGCAAACATTCGCTCGTTTTCTGCACAGGGCTCTTGGGCTCACAAGACAATCATCAAGCCTCAACCTGATAAGGGGTTCGATGCGGATCTCGTGATGTTTCTGGATCCCAAAGGTGGCTGGGATCCAGCGGAGTATATCGCGGATTTGTATGCGGTGTTCCGAAGTCATGGAACCTACCAAGATAAGGTATCCCGGCACACTCGATGCATTATGATCGATTATTCCGGAGACTTCTCCCTTGATGTTGTGCCTGTCATTGTTGAGCAGAATTTCCTTTCAAATAAAAGCTATAAGGTCTGCAATCGCAATGAGAACAAGTTTGAGCCGACCGCTCCCCATGCCTATACGAATTGGTTGTCCAACAAGAATTCGATCACGGGTAGCAATCACTTGCATAAGGTCATCCGGCTTATAAAATACCTGCGGGATATAAAAGGCACTTTTTCGGTAAAGTCGGTTCTTCTCACGACCTTGTTGGGAGAGAGAACATCCGTTCTGGGCAGTTTTCTTTCGTTACCATTTTCTGATGTTCCGACCACGCTGAAAGTTCTCATCGGACGACTTGATGACTGGCTCCAAGTGCGTCCAGATATGCCCACGATATCGAATCCAGTTTTACCTGAAGAGAACTTCAATAGGCACTGGGATCAGGACAAGTACGAAAACTTCCGCAGAAAAATCAACCAATACCGCATCTGGATTGACGATGCCTACACAGAAGACGATCGAGGCGAAAGTATTGGCAAATGGCAACGTGTCTTCGGAGAGGATTTCGCAAAGAGTGAATTGGCGAAGAAAATGACATCGGGTGTTTCACTCGTGGCAAAGAATACTGAGGATCAGGACTTTGTGGAAGCAGTCATACGGAAGGGTGCCGGAGTGCTCAGTCAAATTCCTAAGGATCTGTCTCATGTGAAACGTCCGCCATGGCAGTTTTCCTCGTCCCGATTAGGCGTCACGATCAGCGCCTGGGAGTATGCTAGACGAAATGATAGACAACCTTCCCGAAAACTTGTTTCGGGGGATATTCTTGATCCGAATCGGAATATCTGTTTTCAAGCATTGAACGGCACTGGTCTCTCATTTTCAGACAAAGAATATGTCGTAAGATGGCGCATAGTGAATACCGGCCAAGAGGCTGCTGAGAGAGACGCCCTACGAGGTGACTTCTATTCCTCTGATTTTCATGGAATCCGGTGGGAATCAACCATGTATCACGGAGCCCATTGGGTTGAGGCATTTGTGATCCTTAACCGAACTGATTGGTTGGTAGGAGTCAGTGATCGCTTCTTCGTCGTTGTGGATAATAGAGAAGGACATATTGGCTCCAGCAGAGGGATACGATGGATCTGAGTATATTCTGTAAACAGTATTTGAATAGAGGAGAGGCGGTCCGGTGAAACTCGAAGAAATTGGCATTAAAGCCCATGTACAGGGAATTGAACCCGATCAGATTGTGACGGTTGAATCCGTGACCTTCATGGGATCCGATTCGGTCAATGTCGTCTACAGGACGAGGAATAACGCCTTGCGGGAGCGGATGCTCTTCCGAAATGACGAACCCCGGCTCTCCATTGCCCAATCCGGGCGGCCATGGGGATTCGATGCTTCGCCCGAGTCTTTCAAGCTGGCCACTGAAGCGATTCGCATCAATCTTGCCTATTTGTTCGATTCCATGATGGCGGTCCACACCTCCAATATAGAGCCTCTGCCCCATCAGATCTCGGCAGTCTACGAGGCCATGCTCCCCCGCCAGCCCCTTCGATTTGTCCTGGCAGACGATCCGGGAGCCGGCAAGACCATTATGGCGGGACTTCTCATTTCCGAACTTCTGATTCGGGCCGATGCCCGGCGGGTTCTGATCGTGGCTCCGGGGAGCCTCGTTGAACAGTGGCAGGAGGAGATGGATGAAAAGTTCGGCCTCTCTTTTTCCATTTTCAGCCGGGAACAGGACAACCAGTCCAGAGGGGGAAACCTCTTCGAGGAAAAAGACCTTCTGATCGCAAGACTCGATCAGCTTGCCAGAAATCCCAATCTTCAGGATAAACTGAAACAGACCTCCTGGGATCTCGTGGTCTTTGATGAGGCCCACAAGCTCTCGGCCCATTATTATGGAAGCGAAGTCAAAAAAACGGACCGCTTCAAGCTGGGCGAACTTCTGGGCTCCCAGACCCGGCATCTGCTTCTGATGACCGCGACCCCTCACAACGGGAAAGAGGAAGACTTCCAGCTCTTTCTGTCGCTTCTCGACTCCGACCGCTTCTATGGCAAGTTCCGGGATGGGACGCACAAGGTTGATGTCATCGATCTCATGCGACGGATGGTGAAGGAGGATTTGCTCAAATTCGATGGCACACGTCTCTTCCCTGAACGGAGGGCGTCGACTGCCAATTACCGCCTCTCCGATGCCGAAGCCGTTCTGTATCATTCCGTGACCTCCTACGTAAAAGGGGAGTTCCAGAAAGCGGACACCCTTGAAAACGCGCGAAAGACCACCGTCGGATTTGCTCTCACCTCTCTGCAACGGCGCCTGGCCTCCAGTCCAGAATCTATCTATCAATCCCTCAAAAGAAGGCGGGAGAAACTGTCCCGGAGCCTTGAAGAAGAAAAATTGAATCTTCGGGGACAGAGGCTGTCCTCCTTTCCCGGATCGGATTTGATTGTAAAGGAGTCGGAGGAACCGGACGAGGAGAGGACCTCCGGAGAATACGAGGAATGGGAAGATCAGGTCGTCTCTCAGGTCACTGCCTCCGGGACGATTGCCGAAAAAGAAGAGGAAATCCGGATTCTCGAGGAGCTGGAGGACGCAGCTCGCTCCATCGTCCGATCTGGACAGGACCGGAAATGGGACGAGCTTTCAACCCTTCTTCAGAATACTCCGGAAATGAAGGACGACAGAGGGCGTCAGCGAAAGCTGATCATTTTCACCGAATACAAAGACACGTTGACCTATCTCAAAGATCGGATTGCCGGGCTTCTTGGGAGACCCGATGCGGTCGCCGTCATTCATGGGGGAGTGCGGCGAGAAGAACGGCACAAGGTTCAGGAGCTTTTCCGGAACGATCCGGATGTGCGTATTCTGGTGGCAACCGATGCTGCAGGAGAAGGCGTCAACCTCCAGAATGCCCACCTGATGGTCAACTATGATCTTCCCTGGAATCCGAACCGACTTGAGCAACGTTTTGGACGTATCCACCGGATCGGGCAGACTGAAGTCTGCCACCTGTGGAACATGGTGGCCTCCGAAACTCGGGAGGGTGATGTGTTCCAGCGCCTCTTCGACAAGATCGAGGTTGAACGAAAAGCCTTGGGAGGCCGGGTCTTCGATGTTCTTGGAGAGGTGTTCGAGGAGAGGAGTCTCAGGGATCTTTTAATCGATGCGATTCGTTATGGGGAGGACCCTTCCGTCCAGGCGAAACTCCATGAAAAGGTCGAGGGCGCACTTGATACCGATCATCTCAGGGAGATCATCCAGAGAAACGCCCTGTCGGAAAAGGTCATGCGCATGGAGGATTTGTTTTCCATCCGGGAGGAGATGGAAAAGGCCGAGGCCCGGAAACTCCAGCCCTATTTTATCCGCTCCTTTTTTTCGAAGGCCTTTGGGCTGTTCGGAGGAGATCTCCGTCCCCGGGAGACCGGTCGCTACGAGATCACCCATGTTCCGGGCAGGATCCGGGATCGGGACCGGTTGATTGCGGGCCGGGACTCTCGCTATTTAGGACCCATCACAAGAAGATACGAGCGGGTCACCTTCGAAAAACAATTCATTTGTCTCCCGTCGAAGGCGGAGACCCCGATGGCCACACTTCTTCATCCCGGCCATCCTCTCATGCAGTCGGTGACCGATCTTGTCCTCGAAGAGTACCGGAATACCCTGAAGCAGGGAACGATTCTGGTGGACCCGAATGATTCCGGGGGAACCCCCCGTCTTCTGCTGATTTTGGATCATGCGGTTCGGGAGGGTTCCGATCCCGAACGAGTTGTCTCTCGTCGTCTTCAGTTTGTGGAGATGGATCCTGACGGATCCGTGCGCCATGCGGGATGGGCACCCCATCTCGATCTAGAGCCTCTTCGCCCTGCAGACAAAGAAAAGATCCAGGAGATTCTTGAGGCCCCCTGGATCGGCCCCGACTGTGAGCACCGAGCTCTTGAATTTGCTTCGGGGAAACTGGTTCCGGAGCATTTTATGGAAGTCCGTTCCCGAAGGGAGCAGATGGTCGACAAGACACTGGCCGCAGTCCAGGAACGCCTGACGCGGGAGATCTCCTT
>JAKAYF010000055.1 GCA_021816465.1 Nitrospirota bacterium | reverse complement strand
GAGACTGGTCGTTTTCATCGGAACCTCCTTCTTACCGCAACGCAGGCATGTTGCCATTATACCCCGTTTTTGGGTCCGTTCCAACCTCAAAAAACGTGATGAGAAGAGGCTAGGAAGGGGGAAAGCCAAGGATATGGAAGGCCGCTACTCCTGGAACAGACGCATGATTCGATTCGTGTCTTTTTTGGGTATACCCCATCCTGACGTAAGGCACAGGGTGCAAAACGCGTCAGAATAAGGTCCTTTTTCGCATTATTTGACCCTCTCCCTCAAGGGTCTTAGACTCCAACTGACACTTTTAGACCGGATCTTCCTTATCTGTCCCCTTGCCCCCAGAAAGGCCGGGCCGGACGAAAGACCACCACCCGATGGCTCTTGATGAGAAGAGGCTCGCAGGTCTTGGGTTTGGCCCGTACGATCCGCTCTCTTCCATATCTCGAATGTCCCAAACCCCGTCAGATTGACCACCTTGCCATCCAGAACGGTCTGAGTGATCTCCCCAATTACGAAACCAAGAGCCTCGCGAACAGTCTTCCGTGGAAGATCGGTCCCTCCTCCCTGGCTCCGTGTGGACCGGGCGATGTCGGTTCGATTCAAGCCCCCTTTTTTCCTGTGTGTTTTTTCAGCCTTGGAAAGTGCTCTGTTTTGTTGCACGGGCCAAGTATATTCTTATGCTCCATAAAAACAAAAAATCATATTCGATAAGCGGAAGATTCCTCGGACACTTTATGTTTGTATTTTTGAGCCTTGGCCATTTTATGGTTGCTTTTCTCATCTGGCATTCCCGAGTTTTTGGAAATCTCCAAGAGATTTCCAATGCCAAAGAAGGAATTTCCTTCAGGAAACATCCTTTGATCGATAACAATGGAAGATCTGGAAGAGACTCCCAAGTCGAATTTTGCTCGAAAATTGGAACGATAATGTGTCCGAACGATAATATATTCCTATAAAAAACCATAAAATCTCCGATTCGGGCATTTTATGCTTCCCAACTCATGACTGATTTCTGAAAGGGGGCTGAGTCTACAAGTAGGGTAGCCGGAGACCCTTTCAGCTCCCAAGCCCCCGAGGAACCCGGCGTGAAAGTTTCCCTTCACCGGGCTCGATCACCTCAAAAGCGTTGGCTGTCAGGCCCGCCCGCCTCACTCCCATCCATCGTGGTCACGGAATGCGTTCCGGGAGACCGGATATAGTGGCGCGACCGATTCCTCCCAAAGGAGAATCGAGTTTTTGCACGGGCCAGCGTACAAACGTTTCAATGCGTTCTTTCGGGGGAGAAAGGACAAGAATGAAGGAAGCCACAGAATGGGTCTCCGGAGGGGAGATTTGCCCCGGTCTCAAAGAACAGGGAGCCGGAATCCCCCCCAGGGAAAAAGTCCGCGTGAGTTCTCTTATCGAAATAGCCTTCGAAGCCGCCGGAGTTGTTGAACCAAAAGGACTTAAAAGAGGCTAAACAACCTCTTGACTTTCTGCCCAGACCATATATTTCTGATGGAAAGACGGGAATGCGGAAAAAGTCCAACTCTTGGATTACCAGGTGGAGGAAACAATGGAAAAACTGAACAATATCCATCCAGGAGAAATCTTGAAAAAGATCCGTCCTCTTTCTGCATAAATCCAATGCCTGCTTCCTCTTCTCGATCATCGAGCACCGGCTTCGGGGGAAGGGTGAGATCCGCTCCTGGAAAATGCTGTGCGCCCTTCCCGGAATCCTTTCCCGGACCACCGTCACTGGGCGGGATCCCCATATCGGCTTTGACCACCGCGTCCGGATGACCTCGAAACCCGAGCCGGAATAGAGGGGGATCCTCGACAAGCTCGGCAGCAAGAGCCATTTCCACCGGGTCGTTTCTCGCTGCCGTCCCGAAGAGAGAAGGCGCAGGAACCATCCTCAGGTTTCAGTACACAAAATGAACAATCATAGTTCGCAAGACATTGTCTCGCCTTGATTATTTTTTAAAAATCTGAAATTGGACTAATGGTTCCGCGACTTTAATCTCCCTCCATCCGAGCAATGTTCTCAAGGTCTTTCTTTCGTTGCTTCAGAAGCTTTTCATAAGAAGCCGAGTTTTTCGTGCAGACCAGGGTGTAGGGGCGAGAATTTTTTTCGGTGGTCGAATCCAGGTCCAGGCGGTCTTTTTGTATGGAGATTATTATGTGCTCCCTGCGACTTTCAGCGGCTTTAAAACTCCAGGCGCCGCGATCGGGATCGGCAAGAAATTCCCTGAGGATTTTACAATCGGGACATTTGCAGGAAATCTTCGAGAATCTTACCCAATCCTTTGGGGGCTCAAGGAGACTGGCTGCCCGTTCACGCAAACGGTCGAGACAATGGGTCCTGAGTATTTTAAAGGAAGGACTCGGTTCATTCCCTTTAGAGTTCAAAAAAACAAGAACAGCGGGAATCAGCGATTCGTCCAGACCGTAAGTTTCAGGGTTTTCCAGGATGTAGCGGGATGAACGGATCGAGAGATGGGGAGCGATCCGTTCGAGGGCTTCGAGGAGGTTGACGATGAAAACAGGCTTTTCTTCTTTCACGAATTTGGGGTTCTTTCCGGTCAGAACCTCGACCAGGGTTTCGGCGCTTTTTTCGAGAGGCATCTTCTGCTCTTGATCGTTGTCCGATCTGGCCCATCGTTTGAAGAGATCGGCACATGCCTCCAGCGCAGATTCCGCATTTTTCTCGATCAAATTCGTCATGAGGCTTGAAAAACGGGAAGAAGGCAGAAGGCGGATTGTTCCGATCAATGCTTCGTTGTCCTTATGGCCGTAAACGGGAGGGACCATGTGACGTTCAATGAAGGCTACGATATGGTTTTCATTTCCCAAGCGCAAAAGAAGGTTCAGCATACGAGGCGTGAGTTTTAGCTCAGAACTCCATGGGTTGAGGCGTTCCGGGACAGTCCATGAATTGATGATGAGGGCGGAAAGCTCCTCTGCCTGCTTTTCGAGGAGGGATTTCTGTCCCGAATGAGCGTTTTCCCATTCCCAGATCAGTTTATCCAGAAAAGGGATAGAGATTGCCAGACCTGCCCGATGGATGACAGACATCTTTCGATCTCTGGGCCAGAGGACCAGGGCAGCGCTTTGGTAGCTCCTTTCGAAAGAGGCGCCCTCATTTCCCGTTGCCTCATGAAAGGACTCTTCCAACTCTTCAAGGTTGTCCAGCGCATTTTCCGGGCATAGTTCGTTTTCTTCGAAAGGAAGGCTCTCTGTTTCGAAGGGTACCCCTTCGGGGTGCTGCCAATGGGAAAGGGAGAGGGTTCTATCGAAGACCTCGTCCACTTCAAAGTTGGACTCATCGTCCTCATCTTCTTTCCATCTGGAGCGATAGGAGCCGTTATAGCTTGCTGAACCGCTTTCCTCCATGGATAGAAGAGCCAGATGAAGGTCGCATCCCGATTTTTCTGCAGCCAGGGTCAGGACAGAAGCCACTGCCGCATCCGTTCCCTTGAGGGATCCGAAGGAAAGTTCTGCTGGAGTATAGGCATGTTCCAGTGGATAGATGATCTTTTCCGGAATGCTCGAATCGGGCATTCCCTTTTCGTGAACCCAATCCTTGAGGAATTTTATGACATTGTCTGTTTCCGACTGGTAGTCGGGAGGTGTCGGGAGCTGATCCGTTCCCACCCGTTTTAGATTGTAGACAAGCGTCAGGCGGCATCCCGATGTGACGGGTTCGACTTCGTGTACGCAATCGGCATAAAAAGCGGCAAAAGACAGTTCGGAAGGATCCGAGGTCTGGAGATCGATTCGGGATGCCTTGCCCTTATGGTGCACGATAAGCTCTCCGCCTGTGTAAGCGGAAGGAAGGGCGATCACAAGGGTTGCAAACATGCCAGGGATCTTTTCTGTATCGCGATGATCCAGAAAAAAGCCTCCCGTATCGTAAATCAACAGCTTGTAAAACTCGGCCGCGACAGGTTCTCTCACCCCCAGACCTTCGACCGCCAGAATGACAATGTTTTGTAGTGTTTCTGCCCAGTGCCGGCCCTCGATGCGAATCCGGTCCGGGGGGATTTGTCGGGTGTTGCGAACCGCTGTGTCGAGCAGCGTTTTCCCCCCTTTGCCGTAGGGAGCCTGCTCGGAAACAGAAAAAATTTGTCCGGACTGTTCGAGTGTCAGCGGAAGAGAAACAGACCCGACTCCTTCGACTATCAGCCGGGGCAAGAATGTTTCGATGATTCCACTGGTCTTGAAATCGCCATTGCGATCGATTGTACTTAACAGCTTGGCAAACTTGTTTAAAGAAAATGGCATGGCGGATTCCTCTTTTTAATATCTTGGTGGTTCGGGATTGGACTGATTTTAACCGGATGTTTCTCCATGATTTGACATCCTCCTTTCCGAACAGGCGCTGCGGGCTTGCCCAGCCCTGAGAATATTCCTTGCGGCATTGGCGTCGGCGTTCTCCGGATGACCGCAGGCCACGCAGGCGAACGCCTCCTGCGTCTTCCGGTTTTCCGGACAGACATGTCCGCAGGCAGAGCAGGTCTGGCTCGTGTACCGGGGGGGGAACCCGGACCAGACGTCCTCCGTTTCGGACAGCTTTTCGTTCAGGATGGTCAGGAAGATCCCCCATCCCTGCGAGAGAGGATGGAGCAGTTCAGTCCGGACTTCTGCCGGACGTTCTGCCAAGGAGCATCGGCCGTCCTCCGGTCGGATCGGGAGATGTTCCGGATCTTCAGATCCTCGACAAAGACGACGTCTTGGGTTTCGCCGATCGAAGTCGAGATCTTCTCGTGGGTCTTTGCCACGTGGAGCTTCTCTTTCCGGAAGTTCTTCATCATGGACCCTTCACGGTATTCCCGGGAGAGTTTCCTCTGCTCCCAACGGAGCCCGTTTCATGACCAGAAAAGTCTCTGCATCCGGATGGATTCGGAAACCGGACGATGTCGTGGCAAACGTCGGCCACCCCAAGGTCCAGTGCGATCTCCGGAGCGGTTCTTGTGTTGGCTCCGGAATCTCTCGTTCTGCCTGGACGGAGACGGACCATCGACCGGCCTTGGGAAGAAAAATCCGGGGGAAGGCGTTCCGTTCGTCAGGATCTTTTTCCGACATGTCGATCTTGATCTGGAGGGCGTCCGGGAACCGGAGAGCGTCTCCTTCCTCCCTTTCTTCTTCGTCAGTCCGTCCCAAAACGCCCTCTCCAGGAACTTGGGAGCCCACTGCTGGGTGTGGACAGGACCGGCTGAAAGGAACCCGTACTCGGACAACGGGGCGCCGATGAAGGGAGCAACAATGCTTGGAACGCTCCAGATGCTGGGAATTCGCCCCTCATTCGGGCGCCCTTCAGGAAGTCTGACAACGCCTATTCTGAGTCACTCTTCAAAACCCTGAAATACCGTCCGGACGACCCGGTGGAAAAGCCCTTTGACTCGTTGGAAGAAGCCCGGAAATGGGTCTCTTCCTTCACAGGGTAGTACAACGCAGAGCACCGCCACAGTGCCATCAAGTTTGTGACGCCTTCACAAAGACATAGTGGGAAAGATCGAGAAATTCTGACTCGAAGGGACCGAACTTACCAGGAAGCCCAAAAGCAAAACCCCGAACGATGGTCGGGGAAAACTCGAGACTGGACGCCTATCGAAAAAGTGACTTTGAATCCTCAAAAAGAGGCAGTTCGTAACGACCAAAATTTGAAAGAGGAAAAGTCCAAAAAAATGCGACAGATTGCTTGACAATTACCGGGACAAAGAAGACCCCGCACTAACATGGCGATGTCAAGCCTCTCAAAACCCGATACAAAGGGCGGCTCTGCCGTCCGCGCTTATTCTTTCCCGCCCTGAAGAGCGAGGTTTGGGGCGCATCTGATCAACCGTTATGGGAGATGCCCCTCAAGAATTGGAAAGGGGAAATCCATATGGCAGAAGTTGGAAGAGAGATCCTGTCGGATCAGGTCCTGTTGTATGCACCTGTCATCAACTCATCTCCTTGTAAAGGAGGTTCGTCAGCAGCTCGATCTAAAAAGATCAGAAGATCTTCTGGTTTGGATTGCCCCGTCCTTTTTTTTAAAAACTCTGCAGCTGTTTCGACCAAGCCGACTTTCTCTGCCAGCGCTACTGCTATCCATTGATTGAGAGAGACACCATCTTCATGTGCCAGCCGTTGCGCTGCCGTTTTCAGGGAAACAGGTATTTTTAGAGGATAAGAGTCTTGCTCATTGGGAAATCTCCTTGAGAAACTGACCTGGAAGAACGACTCTCAGAGAAAAGCATTCTGTTGCTTTTTGAAAATCGGCCAGATTGTAAGTCATCAGGGCATCGGCATGCTCATTTGTGGCTGCTTCTAAAACCATTTCATCGTCAGTATCCTTCAATTGTGGACGCCATCGAAAGTGAACATCTACCGGTTCACATGCGCTGGCCAGGGCGAAGAGAAATTTGTCGATATCATCCAAGCTCATGCCAATGACCGATCGGTTCTCTGGCCGTTTAAGTACATCTTCGTATTCCAAGAACAGGGCAATGGTAGCGAGTGGGCGAATTCTCTGTAAAGAAACCAGTCTCAGGTGAGCACTTCCAGCGTCAGACGCACTTCGCATGGCGGCAACGATCACCGAAGTATCCAAAACGACCTTTTTCATACCCTACTATGATATGACATTTTATAGGGTATCTGAAACTCTCTCTACTTTCTCAGTCGGGTAAGGGCAGAGCATGACTGCTCCACTTCCCCTTGTTAACGACTCAACGGCTTTTCTTCTGTCCTCCGGGGTTTTCCAGACGATCCAGTACACTCCGGGGGTGTTCTTGCCTCTGTTTTCCGAAATTCGTTTGACGGAGAGACACTACGAAGAAGCCGGAACCCAAACGGGACAATTCGGGACGGCATGTCCGTAACGGAGTACGGGCCAAGGCCGGACTCAACCTGGCGATCCTGTCATCCACCTCTGGCGGTAATTGTTAAGCACAATTGCTTCAAATGAGAATGAGCTTCACTTGGTCGCTCAGTGTCTTTGACCTTCAAAGAAATCTTATAAATCTCTAACGGTGTTTTGTCGTTAAGACTCTGATGAGGTCGCGCTTCATGTCGGGTAGCAAGAAGCCGTCACCGGCTCCCCGCCCTCTGAGAACTCGCCGTGCGAGTTTCCCCGCAGCAAGCTCAAGTCATTGAAAGCCCCGGATCTCACCGGAGCCCGGTATTCTCGCTACCACGCTGTGCATGGACCATAAATTCGGTCCCACTCTCTCTGAAGTTTCGAACGTGTTTTCCGTTCATTGAGATAGTCCGTCCATTTGGGATTGGACGGATGAGCCTGACCTTTGATCTTAACATGTCTCCGGATGGGCGTCTTGAAGCCTTCAACAAGCTCCAGTCTGCCTTTCGGAAGCGTAAAGCCCAAGTTTCTGAGTCCCCGACGCTGAAAGTATTGATGATCGATCCAGCGCCGTCCTTTTTCGGGATGTCTTCTCTTGAGCCAGGTCCACAGCAGGCTCCAGAGGATATCATCGATTTTTCCGAAGGTCGTTTTTGCCACGATGTGCCGATAATAATTGGCCCATCCCCGGATGACCGGATTCAGTGTTTGGATCAGCCATGTCTGGTTTTTTGATTGGGCAAACTTCAGAATATTTCGGACCTTGTCCAAAAAGGAGCTGACGTTGTTCCCGGCAGGTTGATCAGGAGTTTGTCTCCATATTCCCGGACATTTTGGCCCAAGAAAAGAAGTCGAACCCTACCCGGATATGCACGACACGCGTCTTCTCTTGCGAGAGGAGCAGACCTCGTTCCTGCAGGAATGTTTCCACAACAGGATTGACTTCGTATTGAGGGAGATCTTTCGAGCTCCCGGTGATGATGGAGTCGTCGGCATATTTCACAATATGGACAAGACAACTGGGAGAAAAAGGAGGATCCTTAAGGATCTCTTCCAGTCCGTCTAGGACCATGTTGGTCATGGTTGGAGAAGCAATATCCCCTTGCGGGGTTCCTTCCATGGAGGGAAAGAAAGTTCGTTTGTCGATGTACCCCGCCCCCAGCCACTTTTGGAGGACGACCTTCTCCACAGGGATATGGTCGAGCAACCATGGGTGACTGATCGTGTCGAAACAGCTCTTGATGTCGCCTTCCAGAATCCATTGAGGTGATGCTCTTTGAGACAGCAGAACGAAACACTGCCCGATGGCATCGGCCGTGGACCGGTCAGGTCTGAAGCCATAAGAGTTCGGTTCCGCCGTTTCCTCCGCGATAGGGATGCGGACGATGCATGGGATCAAGGTCGTGGACATGATCCCGGGGAGTCCCGGATGTCAGGCGACATGGATGTCCGATGGCGCTCTGATCAGACTTTCGGCAGGGATACCCAGGTTTCTGTGCAAATTTCTGATCATTCGCAAAGTCAGAGGCCGGGTGTGGTTGAGAACTTCGTAGACTCGGTTGAGCCGACCGATCATTGGCTCAAGATCCTTCGGAGTCAACCCCTTCTGATCCATGCTGAACTTGATCGCCTCGACTGGATCGGGCATATCCAGCGGTAAATGTTTTTGCTCGTAGGACTCGATCAGTGTCGTCAGAATGTCGAGCCTCTCACCTTCCGCGGTGTCGGCATCGGCCGTCATCAGGGACTCAACTTCGGCGAGTGCCCCTCGGTAATCCTGATCCGTCTTGATGGGTTTAATATCCATCCTTCTCTCCTTCAAATGCTCTGGACATCTATCTCGTCGTATTGAGCATGCGTTCCAATGAATCGCACATAGCCCACCCGATAAGGGTAGTTGATCCAGAGCACTAGTCGATATTTGTTTCCAGCGATGTTGAACACCACGCGACCGTCGTGGAGGACGCTGGCATTGCCAAAATCCCTCTTTACTTCCGCTGGAGTCGCCCAGTCGGACTTGAGAGCAACCCGATACCATGCCAACGCAGGTTCTTTTGCATCCTGATAAGCCGGATTGTTCTCCCAGAAGGATCTTAGCGTTGAAATGGCAATGATGCGCATTCCAAAATAATAGTCCCGTTTTGGGACAAGATCAAGTATGTCGGCTTGTCTTGCACGACCATGTCAAAGTCGTCACTCGGAACGGCATTGGAATAAAAAAAGTCGGGTAAGGACAGAGCATGACTGCTCCACCTTCCCTTGTTGGCGACCTATCATCTTTTCTTCTGTCCTCCGGGGTTTTTCCTTCTGGATTCTCCCACATTCGAGCCACTGCCAGTTCCTTCGCAGCGGTCGAGTGGCTCAGCAAGCGCTGAAGGTTTTTATCTTCCTTCCACACGCCTTCGCGATGGGGAACGGAAGTCTTTTAACCGTCTGGGCATCTTCACCTGATTGTTCCGTGGCTTGCGCGCAGAGGAGTCCAAAGGGTCGTCAACTGATTTCGTTGTCACTATCTCCTCCTTATGCAAAGTTTCTTCATGTCTTCTCGCGATAAAAGACCATCCGGAAATCAGGAGGAAAGAAAAAATGGATTCCAGGGATTAAACGAATACTGACCACTATGGTGTTTTCAGAACCATGTCTGTCTCAACAAAGATCCCTCAGCCACAGACACCAGCATTGATTTGGTTTACATATACGACTAAAATATGGGTAGTAAACTGATTGAAATTCATTTAATGACTCAAATTTGATCTGTAAATATTAGAGGAAAGCATGAACACGGAGTTTCCGGTTTTACTCACGGAAAAAGACGTTCTCCTGAAAATAGCAAAAGATATGCAAACCCGCAGAATCCAGATGGGATTCACTCAAGTGGATCTGGCAGACCGCTCAGGAGTCCCGGAAGGGACACTCAAGAGATTTGAGCAGTCAGGACACATATCCATTAAAAATCTTGTCAAATTGGCTTTTGCATTGAAAAAGATCGACGAACTGGCCACCGCATTCGAGACGAAAGAGATTCCGGATCTGTTCACTCTCCGAACGACTCCTGTCCGAAAGCGCGTTCGTCATAAAGGACACTGAATGCCTTCATTCAAAAAGCTCCAAAAAGTTTCCGTTTCTCTGAGATTCTCTCCTGGATGCGACATGGCTGTCGGGCTGTTGGCAATGCTCAATGGCCGTGTAGCCTTTCAGTTCTCCAAAGATTTTGTTAAAAGCGGCTTGCAAATCTCCCCCTTGACTCTCCCTCTCATGGAGCAACCGACATTTGCTCCAATCGGAAGATATTCGCAAGGGTTGCCTTTCGTCTTGGCAGAATCCCTTTCTGATGGCTGGGGCCGGCTGGTCGTTGATCGTTTTCTTGGTGAAAGAGGGATTAGTCCTTCAGAAGTGGGCCCGCTTGACCGTCTGGCGCTTATCGGCAGCAGAGGTATGGGAGCGCTCGTATATTCTCCAGATCTGACTGAAACGGACCGTGACACAGACACACTCGATCTCGGTTCTCTTCTGGCCGGGGTGGAGCAAATCAATGAGGGCAAGGCAGTGGAAGTACTGCCAAAATTGGCCAAACTGGGGGGATCTCCTGGCGGGGCTCGGCCAAAAATTCTGGCAGGGATCGATGAGAATGACCGCGTTATCTCAGGGACAGAAGATATGCCAGCAGGATATGTTCCCTGTATTCTGAAATTTCCTGTAAAGTCCGAGATTCTTGGTCGTTATGAATGCGAAACAGAATATGCGTATTCCTGCATGGCCAGATTGGCTCGGATCACTATCCCGGAAACAAGATTGCTACAGGTGGGTAAACAAAAGGCTTTCTGCATACAAAGATTTGACCGTGTACAGGGTGTTTCCTCTGATCGGAAAACATTTGGTGACAGACTCCACCAACACACTCTTGGTGGTTTGCTTGGCATGGAGCCAGGCCATTCCGTTTGCGATTACAAACACTTGCTGTCTGTAGCTCTCAGGTTGACCGGAGACAAAAGAAACATCCTCTCCTTGTTTAGACAAATGGTTTTTAATATTGCTACCCATAATCGTGACGACCATGCGAGAAATTTCTCTTTTATGATGGACATCCATGGAACGTGGCACGTTTCTCCCGCCTACGACCTGTTGTATTCGGCGGGGCCAGCAGGAGAACACTCGACTTCTGTCATGGGTGAGTGCAAAAAACCTGAATGGCAAAATATCGTTAGCCTCGGAGAGGAATTTGGTCTTTCCATGTCGGAAATGACAAATGTGATTCAAGAGGTTGGATCAGCTGTTCAACAGTGGGGAGAATTGGCAAAGCTGAGTGGAATTCCCAAGGCCCTGTCCGAAACCATTTCCAAAAATTTTCAGGATATCCATTCCCCGAAAAAAAGAGCAAAAAACACCAACACTGGCCATTATGAATATTAGCGATTGATTTCATCTTTCGTCATTGGATTTTTCAGTTGGCACCCTTGACCTCTCGTTTCCTCCAGACGAACAAAGCCGCATGCTGATTGGTGCAGCCATGAAGGCCTCCAGCGCCTTGATCAGGTTTTCCCATTCGTAAAGCTGGCACCCGTCAAGGCTTTCCGGTTCAGGATGCCAAACTGGATCTCGACTTGATTGAGCCAGGATACAGCAGTCGGTGTAAAAGGAATGGTCCCATTGGGATGACGGCTCAACAACTCCTCATTTTTCTTGTGGATCGATAGCTTATCCACCAATAACGATTATTTTCTGGTCGAAAGGATCACCTCTCACGATTTCTTCCGTCAACTACCGGCCACCAAGCCGAGGCTGTAGTGGGGGGTTTAAAGTTCAAGCGTTCCATTCAGACTGCGATAGGCCGATTGATTGCGGCCTTGAAGCGAATGTTCCGTGCGGCATTGATGTCCGCATGTTCGGTGTGTTTACAGATCAAACAGGAGAAATACTCTTGAGACTTTCGGTTGTTTTTTTCGCAATGTCCACACACAGAGCATGTGCGGGAGGTGTTTCGTGGATCAATCAGAACCACGGGAACCCCCTTCCAGATTTGACCACCTTGGGGTGGTCACCTTTTTGACTGGCATTCACAACTCCGTGGCCGCCAGAAATCAGGCCACAGAAGCCAGGACGATATGGGATTCAATCTGGTCGAAGGGAACCCAGACCCCGTTTTCGTGATCTTCGATCAGACCGATTTCCTTAAGTGGCTGGATATCGGAATGAACATTCTTAACGTCCCGACCCAGAAGACGGGCCAAGGGCCGAATGCCCATCGGGCCGTTCTTTTGCAGAACGCGCAAGAGTTCCCATCGTTTGGTGGTGATCGTTTTCAAGAGAACCTCCACCGAATCGAAGGTCACGAACTCCCCCTGGGGCTCTCCGGTTTCCCAAGCGGTTTTGAACCGATTCAATCCTTTTTCAAGATTTTCTACCTGAATGACGACTTTTCTCATTGTTGTTCCTCCTGCTTCACATCGGTATTGAAGTCCTCGATGAGGCGATCCACCGTTGTGAACACATACGGTTCTTCCCGATCCCGGTAATGCCGATGATCCCCTTTTCCCTTCCCGTTATCGTAACCGACGATTCTCTGGCCCTTCCTTCCATAGAAAAGTCGATATTTGAACCCATGGCTCCGGTCCGGATCCGGACGATCAAGTTTCCAAATGACTATCTCGATAATCGCTCCATTCGAAAAGACTTTTCGGTTCCGGTAAAGAAGATGCGCTTCATTCATGTTGGTTATTATACCAACAATTTAAAAAAAGCCATCCAGATGTCAACAATAGACGCAACGCAATATGTCTTTCATAAGAGACATATTTGCGGGGTTTATCGTAACGCCCAATTCCATTGGGGAATGAGATAGTAATCAACGACCCGCCACCAAGCCGAGGCTGTAGTGGGGGGGGTAAAGTTCAAGCGTTCGATTCAGACTGCGATAGGCCGATTGATTGCGGCCTTGAAGCGAATGTTCCGTGCGGCATTGATGTCCGCATGTTCGGTGTATTTACAGGTCAAACAGGAGAATTGCTCTTGAGACGTTCGGTTGTCTTTTTCGCAATGTCCACACACAGAGCATGTGCGGGAGGTGTTTCGTGGATCGACCAAAACCACGGGAACGCCTTCCAGAACAGCCTTGTAGGTGATAAAGCGTCTCAACTGGTCAAACGCCCATTTTCCGAATCGTTCCTTTTGGCTCTTTCCAACCATTGTCCGGCCGTTGAATCCCTTGAGA
>JAKAYF010000102.1 GCA_021816465.1 Nitrospirota bacterium | reverse complement strand
TATCCGCCGTGGATGCGCAAAAAGCTGCCGCCAACCAGATTTCCATGGCAAACAGTATCGCCAGTCTTCGTTTTATTGCATCAATGGACTGGAGAAATTATGTCGAGTCTCTAAGCGCCATTGAACAGGTCTTGCGCGAAGATCCGCAAGGAACGTACGCTTGCCAGGATTTTGCCACCCGGGACCGCTACCGGCATGCCATTGAAGATGTGGCGAAGAACAGCGCTCCAGGCGAGCAGGACGTTGCACGCGAAGCGATTGTCCTGGCCAGGTCCGCTGAACAAAAAATGGGATCCAATGACCGAACTGCCCATGTCGGATACTATCTGGTCGACCGCGGACGAGATCAGCTCGAGCTCTCCGTCGGTTGTCGTCCCTCATGGAGAATGAGGGCCAGACGGGCAAACCGGCATCATCGCCTGATCGTTTACCTGACCCCCGTCCTGAGCTTCACCGCCCTTGCGACATTCCTCATGTTTTTTCATGTTGGCGATGCAGGTTTTCCCATATGGCAAGGCTGGTTCTTTGGAATAACCGGTGCAATCGGATTTTCCTCCCTGGCTGTTTCGCTGGTGAACCAGATCGTCCCTCTTTTCCTGACGCCGCGCTCGTTGCCGAGACTGGATTTTTCCAAAGGGATTCCTTCCGACTGCCGCACGATGGTGGTTGTCCCGACATTGCTGAGCACCTCCCGGGAGATTGATGATCTTCTCGAAGCCCTGGAAATCCGATATCTCGGAAATCGCGACCCGAACCTCTTCTTTGCGTTGCTGACGGATTTTCACGATTCGCCCGAGCGAACCCTGCCAGAAGACGACGCCCTGCTCTCCCGTGCGGTCGAAGGCATTCACGCGCTCAATGAGCGTTATCTGGAAGATCGCGCATGCATTTTCTACCTCTTCCATCGGCCACGGGTGTGGAATCAGTCAGAACAGGTCTGGATGGGATATGAGCGCAAACGCGGGAAACTCGAAAACTTCAATTCTTTTTTGAGGGGAGAGGGAAACTCCGCTTTTTCGGAGGTCGTCGGAGATCAGGGCATCCTCCCTTCGATCAGATATGTCATTACCCTGGACACCGATACCCAATTGCCCCGCGATACGGCACGACCATTGATAGCGACTATCGCGCATCCTCTCAATCAGGCGGTCTACGACCCACTCAAGGGACGCATTGTCGAAGGCTATGCCATCTTGCAGCCTCGCGCGTCGAACAGCCTGACCAGTGCGGGACGGTCACTGTTTACCGAACTGTTTTCGGGGGAGTCCGGAATCGATCCCTACACCAGGGAGGTTTCGGATATCTATCAGGATATTTTCGGGGAAGGCGCGTTCATCGGAAAAGGCATCTACGATGTGGATGCTTTTCGGAAGGCTGTCGACGGACGCTTTCCGGAAAATCTTGTTCTCAGCCACGATCTTCTCGAAAGCGGCTATGCCCGTTCGGCGCTGGTGACCGATATCGAGTTCATTGAAGATCTTCCCGCCAGTTTCATGACCGACGCCAGCCGAAGGCACAGATGGATTCGTGGCGACTGGCAGATTGCCGGCTGGCTTCTTCCCTCCGTTCCGGGACCTCCTTCTGTTGACGAATCAAAGTCGAAACGACAGACAAACCCCCTCAATGCCCTGTCGATCTGGAAGATCTTCGACAACCTTCGCCGGAGTCTCGTCCCGCCATCGCTTCTTGCCTTTCTCTCAGGGGGTTGGCTGTTTGGACCGGGACCCTCGACCTTTTGGACATTGCTGGTTGTGGGTGTGGTGTTTTTGCCAAACTCCCTGGTTGCCGCCATCGAACTCATCAGAAAGCCCCATGAGCGTCCATGGATGCTCCATCTGAATCTGACAGGAAGATCCGCCGGGCGTCTTATCCTGCTCGCGTTGATCACGCTGTTTTTTTTACCCTACGATGCGCTGATCTGTCTTGATGCCATCTTGTACTCCACCATAAGGATGCTGTTTAGCCAGCGCGGATTAATGCTCTGGCACCTGCAATCCTATACAAGCCGCAATGGCCGGCAATCACTTCCCGATTTTTTCAGGGAGATGTGGGTCGGCCCCTCATTCGCCCTGATACTGGCTTTCCTGCTGAGGGGAAAACCGGAGGCTTTGTTCTTCTGTTCGCCCATTCTGATCTTGTGGATGACATCCCCGGCACTTGCCTGGTGGATCAGCAGGCCAATACCTCCTCCCGTAACGGATTTGACTCTTGCCGAGCAGGTGTTCATCCGCGCTGCAGCCCGTCGAACGTGGCGCTTTTTTGCTGACTTCGTATCGCCAGAAGATAACTGGCTACCCCCGGACAATTTTCAGGAATATCCCTCCCCGGTCATTGCAAGCCGAACTTCGCCAACAAATATCGGCATGTCCCTACTGGCCCATCTGGCAGCGCATGATTTCGGCTATATTTCCGCCGGAGAATTTCTTCTGCGCTCCAATAACATTCTCTCTTCCATGGAAAAGCTTGAGCGCTACCGGGGCCATTTTTACAACTGGTATGACACCAGAACACTAAAACCCCTCACTCCGCAATATGTTTCTTCTGTGGACAGCGGCAATCTCGCAGGATGCCTTTTAACCTTTCAGGCAGGCTTGGAGGAGTTAAAGGATCGGCCAGTTCTGTCTTCGAGCGCTTTCCAGGGGTTGCGGGATACACTGCAGGTCCTTTCAGAGCTCGTGCCCCCCTCCTTTGCACCTCAACTTTCAAAAAAAATCCGGGCCATTTTGACCACACTGGACGCATCATCGCTGGAGGAAGCGACGAAAACGCTCTCCGGGGCCGATCTCCTGCTGTCGGAGATTCACCGGTTCAGCGGACGACTCGTACAATGGTTGCCGGCAGATCTTGGCATCGACGAGGAGGTTTATTACTGGGCCCAGGCATTCGAC
>JAKAYF010000054.1 GCA_021816465.1 Nitrospirota bacterium | reverse complement strand
CTCTTCCAATTGTCGATTCAGAAGAGCTTCCTGTTTGCGGGTCGGATACAACCGATACTTGAATGTTTTTCTCATGTTGTGAATTTTTTAACTAAATTACACAATGAGTCAAGAGGCATTCATCCTCCTCTTGGCAAAGAACGCCTAAGAGGAGGTATTCTGCCTTGAGTACTGATAAAACGGATGCACGCCAGAAGAGCTCTGGAGAGACTATCCCCCATCAGGGCGACAGGGAAGATCAAAAACTGGCCGTGACCCTGTACGATACAACCTTGCGGGATGGAAGCCAGTCTGAAGATATTCAGTTTACCATCGAGGACAAGATCCGCATCGCCGTTGAGCTCGATCTTCTTGGCGTCGACTATATTGAGGGGGGATGGCCCGGAGCCAACCCGAAAGACATAGAGTTTTTTCGCAGAATCAAGGAAATTCCCCTGTCGAGAAGCAAGATGGCCGCTTTTGGTTCAACGAGAAAAGCGCACAACAGGACCTCCGAAGATCCGGTTTTAAAAGCCCTCCTGGCGTCAGAGACGCCTGTTGTGACGATTTTCGGAAAGTCCTGGTCCCTCCATGTGAAGGAGGTTCTGAACGTCTCAGCGGCCAAGAATCTCGAAATGATCAGGGAAAGTGTGGCCTTCCTAAAAGATCATGGGCGGGAAGTCGTTTACGATGCGGAGCATTTTTTTGATGGGTACAAGGATGCTCCCGACTTTGCGATCGATACGATCAGGGCTGCTTCCGATGCCGGTGCCGACTGGATTGTCCTGTGTGATACCAACGGAGGAACCCTTCCATGGGAAACTTCCGAAATTTTCAGCGAGACAAAAAAGGCTGTTTCCACTGCACTGGGAATTCATGCACACAATGACTGCGAGATGGCGGTGGCCAACAGTCTCAGTGCCGTCAGGCTCGGGGCCCGCCAGATCCATGGAACGATCAACGGGATCGGAGAACGTTGCGGAAATGCCAACCTGCTCTCTGTCATGGCCAACCTCTCTCTCAAGATGGGCATTGATGTCTCGACGCCCGAGTCATTGTCACGCCTCAAGCACCTGGCATCCCTTCTTTTTGAGCTTCAGAATCGTCCTCTTCCCAAGAATCTTCCTTTTGTGGGAGAGTCGGCATTTGCCCACAAGGGGGGTGTCCATGTTCATGCCATCCGGAAAAACAGCCGGGCTTACGAACATATCGATCCGGCTTCCGTGGGAAACAGGCAGAGAATTCTCCTTTCCGAGCATTCGGGCAAGAGCAACCTGATTGAAAAAGCCCGTCAATACGGAATATCGATGGATGGGGAAAGCCCGGAAGCGGAAAAGATTCTTCATCGCCTGAAAGAGCTTGAGCATCAGGGATTTCAGTTTGAGGGTGCCGAAGCTTCGTTCGAGCTTTTGATGCGTTCGGCCATGGGAACCATGCAGCCTTTTTTTACGATCGAATTTTTCCATATTCTCATGGACCAGCAGTCTTCGCATCACGGCGGGCTTTCCGAGGCGACCATGCGCATTCGTGTCGGAGAGAGCCACGAGCATACGGCGGCATTGGGCAATGGACCCGTCAATGCCCTTGACCTGGTTCTCCGGAAAGCCCTGACCCCGTTCTATCCGGAAGTCTCGAAAATCAGGCTTGTCGACTACAAGGTGAGGGTGCTGACAGGGGATCGCGGGACGAGTTCGGGGGTCAGGGTCCTGATTCAGTCCGGGGTCGGCACGGAACTTTGGGGAACGGTCGGTGTTTCGGAAAATGTGATCAGTGCAAGCTTGATGGCACTCAAAGACAGTATCGACTACTGGCTCTTGAAATCGGGAGTACTGCCAAAGTGATGAATGAATCCGCTGAAAATTCACTCTGGCCTCTGGCCGAAGTTCACCCTACGGCGATTGTCGGCGATGGTGTGGAGCTCTCACCAGGGGTCCGGATCGGCCCGTGGTGCTCCATCAAGGGTCCGGCTTCCATTGGTCCGGGGACGGTTCTTATGGAACGTGTTTCTGTCGGGCCATGGGTTGTCATGGGGCGCAACAATATTGTTCATATGGGAGCAGTGATTGGACATGCCCCCCAGGACCTCTCCTACCATGGAGAGGAAACATGGACACATATCGGGTCAGACAACGAAATCCGGGAGTATGTGACGATTCATCGGGGATCCCGGTCCGGTCTCAGGACGGTGATCGGGGACCACAATCTCCTGATGGGCCTATCCCATGTGGCCCATGATGTCGAGATCGGGAATCGTGTCATTCTGGCAAACGGAGCCCTCCTGGCGGGACATGTTCATGTCGGGGACCAGGCCTTTGTGTCGGGAGGCGTTCTTGTTCACCAGTTTGTTCGGATCGGAAGGCTTGCCCTTCTCAGAGGGGGATCCCGTACCAGCCGCGATGTGCCTCCTTTTTGTATCATGGACGGAACCCACACCGTCCGCTCCCTGAACAGGGTCGGACTCAAGAGGGCAGGGGTATCGGCGGAGGAGCGGGCCAGCCTCAAAAGGGCCTTCCGGATCCTGTTCGGACATCGCAGGATGGAGAAAGAGGCCCTGATCCGCCTTGAAACCGATTCCAGTCCTCTTGTCCGGGAGCTTGTCCGATTCATCAGGGATTCAAAGAGGGGCGTTTGTCACGGAACGGGCAGCCTGCCTGATATTGACACGGAAATGGGTGTTGACTATGATTAGGGGTCATTTTTTAGGAAGGGATGGGCAATGAAAAGATCAGATATCGTTCGACATGTTCTTGAAGATGGTGAAAATCAGGAGCTTACGGCCCGCTCTGTGGGCAAGATCTTTGATTTTTTTCTTGAAGAAATCGCAAGTTCGCTTGAGCGTGGCGAAGATGTCAAGATTTCAGGCTTCGGGACATTTATCGTTCGAAAAATCAAGGCAAGGCCCGGCAGAAATCCCCGGACAGGCGAGCCTGTCCCGATTCCGGAGCATCATACGGTTCTGTTCCACCCTAGCCGGTCTTTTTTCAAAAAGTAGTCGCGAGGGAATCCAATGGTTTCCCGCCCCCAGAAAAAGTTCCGGATCGGCGAGGTTTCCAGGATGCTGGGCGTTTCTCCCTCGACACTCCGTTACTGGGAAAGCGTCATACCTCTTCTTTCCCCCATGAAGACCCCCGGAGGTCAAAGGGAATATACGGAAGAAGATGTCCGGTTTCTGGGACGCATTGCTCAGCTGGTCAGGAATGAGGGACGTTCTCTTGAAGGAGCCAGGGAACTTCTCATGAACGGCAAAGGGGAGCAGTCGGCGGTTCTTCTCTGGGATCTGCTGACCGAAGTGCGCAAGGCACTTCAGGTCATGGAAAGAAATGATAACGAAATCGGGGCGTAGCGCAGCCCGGTAGCGCACTCCCTTGGGGTGGGAGTGGTCGAAGGTTCAAATCCTTTCGCCCCGACCAATTTTGGAGGAGTTCCATTTTTCTGGGGCTCCTCTTTTTTATTTGCAGCGTTTTCTATTTGCGGCGGAAGTTTTTGGCCGGAGGATCCTTTCTCCAGTGTTTCCTTCCCGCTCTGATCCCTTTCACGGCCCATTGCAGATACGGGTGCCGGGTATCATAATGTTTCTTGACCCGGACCGGATGGCCTTTCCCAACATTAGGATATCAATTGACTTTTTCAGAAAAAGAACCCCTGATCCTGATTTCAAACGATGACGGTATCGATTCGGACGGGATTCGTGTCCTGGAAGAAGCTGCGGAAGGGTTCGGACAGATCGTCGTGGTTGCCCCGGACCAGGAGCGGTCTGCCGCATCCCATGCCCTGACACTTCACCAGCCCCTGCGCTATACCATGCGACGGGCCAACCATTATGCCGTCAATGGAACGCCCACCGACTGCATCAATCTTGCCCGCTTTGTCATATTGCCGAGAAAGCCCGATCTTGTCCTTTCCGGCATCAATCACGGATCAAATCTTGCCGACGATGTCACTTATTCAGGGACGGTGTCTGCCGCTTTCGAAGGTTCTCTCCTCGGGTCCCTTTCAATGGCTTTCTCGCTTGAAAGTCCCGAAGCGGAAGGAATGGCTTTCCAGCTTGACACGGCCTATCATGTTGCCCGCCATCTGATTGGAAAAATGCTGGAACGTCCTTCTGATCCGCAGGTGCTGTATTCTGTCAATATTCCGAACCGTTCGAGGGAAAACCTTTCCGGAATAAGGGTCACCCACCTGGGCAAGAGGATCCTGAATGAAAACAATATCATCCGCAAGGAAGATCCGAGAGGGCGCCCGTATTTCTGGATTGGCCTGAATTCGAGGGATTATGAGCCCGATCCCCACTCTGACCTTCATGCGATCGACCATGGGTATGTCTCCGTTACGCCGCTTCACCTGGACCTGACTCATTTTCCGTCGATGGAAACGATTGCGGCGTGGGAGCAGGACGGTTCCATGAAAGATGCAGCCAATCCTGCCAGTCCGGACAACGGGTCGGCTCCCGGGAGGGGAGCCCTGTGATGGACGCGGTGCGGCCGGGGACTGCCCCGTGAGGCTGACTTGATGACAGCCCATCAGTCAAGAGAATACAGGAACAACGTCGTTTCCGAGCTGTCCCGGGCTTTTCCGAGGGCCGATCCCCGTCTTTTTTCTGCGATCCTGAAAAATCCCCGGGAATCTCTCTTCCCGGAAATTCCTGTCGAATCCCTCTACGGAGAAGAAAGAGCGGGAGGCTTTGCCGGGAGGCCCGCTCCTTCTGTTTTTGAGGTTTCAAAGATTCTTGTGGAGTCCGGGATCCAGAAGGGGGATCAGGTTCTTCTCGTTGCGCCAACGGACCCTTATTTTTTGCTCATTTTGTCTGAGCTGACCCTCAGAATTTCAATTTTTGAGGAAAATCCCTCGATTGCGGAGGAACTTTCTGTTGCTGTTTGCGACCTGGGGCTTCCCCATATCAAGATTGCCCGGGACTATTCGATGTTCGAGGCGATTTCCCGGGGGAAAAAGATCATACATGTCGATTTTTCCGGAAAAGATACTTCCCTGCTGGAGTTTTACCGCAGGATCCCGGAGGCCATGCTGTTTTGCTACGTATTTGAAAATGAAACGACAATGGAGAGAACCACATGTTTTTGACCCCATCCTTTTTAAATTCCCTGACCGGCAAGAACGAACCCATTAAAACCCTTGAGCCGGGCAAGGTCTCGATGTATGTCTGCGGAGTGACTGTCTATGACGACTGCCATCTGGGTCATGCAAGAAGCCAGATTGTTTTCGATACGGTGAACCGGATGCTTCTGACTCTTGGCTATCAGGTCCGCTATGTTCGAAATATTACCGACATCGACGACAAGATCATCAAAAAAGCCCATGATTCAAACCGGACGATTGGGGAGATCACCTCTACCTACATCGATTCTTTTCACTCCGACATGAATCGCCTGAAAATTCTTCCTCCATCGGTTGAACCGCGTGCGACACTTTATCTCGACCATATGATCGAGCTGATCCAGACGCTGATCGACAAGGGGCATGCCTATATCAAGGATGGGAGCGTCTATTTCCGGGTCAGAAGCTATTCGGCTTATGGAGAGCTGTCCCACCAGCAGATTGCCGAGCTCAGGTCCGGAGCGCGGGTTGAGTCGGATGAAGGCAAGGAGGATCCGCTTGATTTTGCTCTCTGGAAAGCTGTGAAAGAGGGGGAGCCCAGTTACGATGCTCCTTTTGGCGCCGGGCGGCCAGGGTGGCATATTGAATGTTCGGCGATGAGCCTTCATGAGCTTGGGGAGTCGTTCGATATCCATGGAGGGGGACTGGACCTTCTCTTTCCCCACCATGAAAATGAACGGGCCCAGAGCGAAGCTGCAACCGGAAAGACATTTGTCACGACATGGATCCACAACGGCTTTGTCACCATCAACGATGCGAAGATGGCGAAGTCTCTCGGGAACAGCTTCCGGATAGCCTCTTTTTTTGAGACATCTCCTTTCAAGGACCCCGTTACGGCTGAATGGCTCCGGATCTTTTTCCTCTCGACCCATTACCGTTCCCCGGTGGATATTTCGGAGGAGTCTCTTGGCCATGCAAAGGCTTCCCTGGACAGCCTTCATGAGTTCCAGATCCGTCTTGAGAAGGTGGCAAAGTCCAGGGGGATTGTGCCGGGCCCATTGTTTTCCGGACCGTCAGGCCGGTTCCTGAAGGCCCTGTCGAACGATATGGATACCGCCGTTGCCCTCCGGATCCTCCATGAAACAAAGACCTCCCTGAATCCCATGCTCGATGCGGGAGGGGATCCTTCCGAATCGGATCTTTCCGGCGCCTTGAGGCTTCTTTTGACGGTCAGGGAAATTTTCGGAATTCTTGAGGTTCCCTCCGAAGAATGGGTTTTCGGCAAAGGTGAGAAGGGGTCTTCAAATATGGCCCTGTCTGTTGCCGAAGCCGAAGCGATGATCCGAAAGAGGGAGGAAGCCAGGGCTGCAAAAAATTTCCAGAAGGCCGATGAGATCCGTGATCGTCTGAGACAGGCCGGATATGAACTGATGGACAATCCGGGAGGTCTGCCACGGATCAGGAGGATATAGCCGGACCTCCACTTGTTGGAGGTCTGAGAGCGGTACTTGAGATCCTGAGGCATGACCCCAAGAGGGTGGCCCGGCTTTACCTCAAGGACGATCACAAGCCGGACCAGCGAAGGATGGAGATTGTGGCCAAGGCCAGGTCTCTCGCCATTGCGGTCGATTTCCTTGGGAGGGAGGCTTTTGACCGCATTTCAGGGGATCTGGTCCACCAGGGTGTTGTCGCGCTTCTTGAACCTGTGGAGATGCTGGACCTCGATACGTTCCTTGGAGGTTTTGACGCTCTCTGTCCTCCGTCTCCCCTGGTCATGGTTGACGGGGTTCTCGATCCCAGGAACCTGGGCGCGCTTCTCCGGACATGCGATGCGGCCGGAGTCAAGGGGGTCCTGATGCCAAAAAGACGGGTGGCTCCATTGTCTGCGGTTTGTGCCAAGGCTTCTGCCGGAGCGATGTTCACGCTTCCTCTTGTCCGATGCGGGAATCCTGCGAATACCATTCTGGCTCTCAAGAAGGCTGGCTATGGTATCGCAGCCCTTTCCCTCGAGGGGGAGGCTGTCTATGGAACCCGTTTCCCGGACCCTCTGGTTGTTGTGATCGGATCAGAAGAAAAGGGGGCCTCCCGGCCGGTGCTCAAGATTTCCGACTGGAAGGTCCGTCTTCCGATGAAAGGGCAGATTGATTCCCTGAACCTTTCCGTTGCGGCCGGAATATTTTTGTACACACAAATAGACATGAGGGGGAAGTGACCGCCAGAAGATCCCTCCACTGGTGTTCCCGGAAGGAGTTCATGAAATGATGATGCGCCGATTTTTAAAAAAAACGGCCGTTGCACTGATGATCCTCCCGTTTCTTTTCACTTTCGGAGGGCCGTCATTTGCAAACAGCGCTGAAGTCCCGGACGCGACCCGGACGATTCCGGATGCTCTTGCCCAGGCGATGGGTCTTCAGGTTTTTGACGACAGGATCCTTGCGCCGGATCTTGCTGCTCCGAATACATCCGGTGTCATGCATCACCTCTCGGACTACAAGGGCGATCTTGTCGTCCTGAATTTCTGGGCGACATGGTGTGTTCCCTGCCGAAAAGAAATCCCTTCACTCGACGCTTTTTCCAGAAAGTGGTCCGGATCCGGTGTCCGGGTTGTTTCTGTCGCTATGGACAGAAGAATCGGTCATGTGACAGAGTTCATGAAGAAGGTCCCGGTTTCCTATCCGGTACTGCTGGGCAGAAAAGGGAGAATCGACTCCCGGTATTTTGGCCTGGGAATTCCCCAGACCTATCTGATCGATTCACGGGGATATCTGATCGGTCGATTGACCGGTCCGCGGGACTGGCTCTCACCTGATGCGGAAAAGCTTGTCGGAGCGATCCTTTCCAGTGGAAAGGGCTCTGCGGGAAAAAAGCTCCCGTAGAGAAAAGATCTCCCGAGCAATCCTGGTCAAAACTGGAAAAAAGACACAAGACAGGAGATTCAATGAGAAGACTCAGAATTGGACTTGCCCAGATGAACCCGACGGTCGGGGATATTGAAGGGAATCTTGCAAAGATCCGTCAGCTTATAGAGCATGCCAGATCCGAACATGTCGATATCATTGCGTTTCCTGAGCTTGCCATCACGGGTTATCCTCCTGAAGACCTTCTTCTTCGACCGTCTTTCATAGAGAAAAACAGGGAAGCACTCGACTCGCTTCTTCCGCTTGCAACGGACCTGATGGTCGTGGTCGGATTTGTCGACCGCAAGGACGACATCTACAACGCTGCCGCGATTCTCTACAACGGCAAAATCCATGGAGTCTACCACAAGCAGTATCTTCCAAACTATGGCGTATTCGATGAAAACAGGACCTTTCAGGAAGGGACCGAGAACCCTGTCATCCTTTTTCGGGGAATGCGGATAGGGATCAATATCTGCGAAGATATCTGGTATCCCAAGGGGCCTCTTTATCATCAGGCTCTCTACGGGGATGCCGAGATCATCGTCAATCTCTCGGCCTCTCCCTTTTATGCAGGAAAAAGGGAGGTTCGGGAAAGGATGCTCCAGACGAGGGCTGCGGACAATACCACCTATATCGCCTATATCAATACGGTCGGAGGTCAGGATGAGCTCGTTTTTGACGGACAGAGCCTCCTGATCGGTCCTGAAGGGGAGATCGAGGCCCGGGGAAAGGCCTTTCAGGAGGATTTCATGATCTGCGAAGTCGACCTGGACCATGTGTTTCGGGTCAGGCTTCACGATCCAAGGCGTCGCAAGGACAAGCGTCTGCCATCACAGAGTGATCCTCTATGGGATGCTCCGGTCTCCATCTGGGAGATCAGGGACACCGTCAAAAGGGCATCCAACCCTGTTCTTGAAAGATCTCCGCTCAAGAGGCCCAAAAAAACTCTTCCGCTCGATGCGGAAGATGAAATTTACCAGGCTCTTTGCCTTGGGGTGAGGGACTATGTCCAAAAGAACCGCTTCAAGGAGGTTCTGGTCGGGCTTTCCGGGGGAGTCGATTCGGCTTTGGTTGCAGCGATTGCCGTCGATGCTTTGGGCGAAGAAAATGTGCATGGTCTCTTCATGCCTTCCCAGTTTACATCCCAGGAGAGTTTCGAGGATGTTTTCGCCCTTTCAACCAATCTTGGGATCAAGATCCAGACATTGAACATCTCCCAGATCTATGGGGCCATGCTTGATACCTTGCAGCCTCTTTTCGGGGCTCTTCCCGCTGACACCACGGAGGAAAATCTCCAGGCCAGGATCCGGGGGCTCTGGATGATGGCTCTTTCCAACAAGTTCCACTGGATGGTTTTGACCACCGGAAACAAGTCGGAGATGAGTGTGGGATACATGACCCTCTATGGCGATATGGCCGGAGGTTTCGCGGTTCTTAAGGATGTTCCCAAAACACTTGTCTACGATCTGGCCACCCGGGTCAATCTTTCGAAGCCCGGACGGATTCCCCAGAGAATTCTTCTCAAAGAACCGACGGCGGAGCTCAGGCCAAACCAAAAAGATTCCGATTCTCTTCCGCCATACGAGATTCTCGACCCGATCATGCGTGCCTACGTTGAGGAAGATATGGGATATGCGGAGATTGTTGCGCGCGGACACGATCCGGTGACGGTGGCAAAGATCCTGCGCCTGATCGTTGGAAGCGAATACAAGAGACGACAGTCACCTCCCGGTGTTAAAATATCCCTGCGAGCATTTGGTAAAGACTGGCGAGTTCCGGTGACCAACCAGTTCAAGGGGAACTAGGCCATATTCCAGGACATTTTTTCAGAGAGACATGTCCTGCCGACCAATCGGAAACAAGGAGGATAATCGTTGCCAACGATTTCTATTGAGGAAGCGATTGACCACATCAAGCACGGTCGCATGATCATCCTGAGCGATGACGAAGACCGTGAAAACGAGGGCGATTTTGTCATCGCTGCTGAGTTTGCAACCCCCGAGGCAATCAATTTCATGGCGAAGTACGGCCGGGGACTGATCTGTGTCACCCTGACCCAGGAGAAGGCTGAAAAGCTTCATCTGGATCCGATGGCTGCCATCAACGAAGCCACTTACGGTACGGATTTCACGATCAGTGTCGATGCGAGAGACGGAATCACGACAGGTATTTCCGCCCATGACCGCTCCCTCACCATCCAGAAGATTGCCAATCCGGATGCGCTTCCCGGAGACCTTGTCCGTCCCGGACATATCTTTCCGATCCGTGCCAAGGAAGGGGGAGTCCTGAAGCGGGCCGGGCAGACCGAGGGCTCCGTTGACCTGGCCCGTCTTGCCGGTGTGATTCCCGTCGGAGTGATTTGCGAGATCCTCAATGAAGACGGGACGATGGCGCGGTTTCCCGATCTTGAGATCGTCTCGAAGGAGCACAATATCCCCATCGCGACAGTGAGAGACCTGATTGCCTACAGGGTTCGCCAGGAAAAGCTGGTCTGCCAGGTTGCCGAAGCGGATCTTCCAACGGAATATGGTCATTTCCGCGCAGTGGTTTTCGAGGACATGGTCGATCAGGGCCCCCATTTTGCTTTGGTCAAGGGGGTCATCGATCCGGAAAAACCCATCCTTGTCCGGGTTCATTCAAGCTGTCTCACCGGGGATATCTTCCACTCGCTGAGATGCGATTGCGGTCCGCAGCTGCAGGAATCTCTCCGGATGATCGAGGCCGAGGGCAACGGGATCCTTTTGTACATGAACCAGGAGGGGCGCGGTATCGGCCTTGCCAACAAGATCAGGGCCTACAAACTTCAGGAACAGGGATACGATACGGTCGAGGCGAACATCAAGCTCGGTTTCAAGGATGATCTGAGGGATTATGGGATTGGGGCGCAGATTCTTCATATCCTTGGAGTGAAAAAGCTTCGCCTGATTACAAACAACCCAAGAAAGATCGTCGGAATTGCCGGTTATGGTCTCGAAGTTGTTGCACGGGTCCCACTCGAGATTGCTCCACGGGAGAAAAACCGCGTCTATCTGACGACCAAGCGGGATAAGCTCGGTCATCTTCTGAGCCAACTATAGGAGCGAAATTGAATCTTGTCCGCCATTTGCCCAATGTGCCACCCAAGGATGCCGTTTCCCGGATCCTTGTTGTTGTCTCGGATTTCAACAGCATCGTCACAGACCGTCTTCTGGAGGGCTGCCTGTCCGAACTCGAACGGAAAGGTGGTACAGGTCTGACTGTCGATCTTTACCGGGTTCCCGGAGCGATGGAGATTCCCTATATCCTCTCGGTTGTCCTTCCGGAAAAGCGCCATGTGGCGGCCATTGCGCTCGGATGCGTCATCCGTGGTGAAACAGGCCATTACGATGCGGTCGTTTCCGGTGTGACTTCAGGGGTCATGAACCAGTCCCAGCTTCACGGTGTTCCTGTTGTATTTGGCGTCCTGACGACGAATACCCTGATGGAAGCTCTCGACAGGGTTGGAGGCAAGGCTGGCCACAAAGGGGTCGATGCGGCCGTTTGCGCTCTTTTCATGTCCGGCCTTTCTGAACAAGCTGGATCGGTGAGCCATTGACGGACAAGGGCATAAAAAAGAACGCACAGTCGATGGGCCGTTCCCGGAGAAATGCGCTCAGGGATGCGAGGGTCATGGTTCTCGAGGCGCTTTTTTCCAGGGAGTATGCTGATGGAAATGTCTTATCTCCCGTGGATGTCTTTCCTGCGAAGGATTCTCTCGATCATAAAAGCCGGGATTTCCGCGATCGGCTTCTTTTGGGCATCCAGGAAAATCAGCCGGTTCTCGATGGCCTGATCGCCGACACCGCCTCAGGCTGGACCATCGACCGGATGGCCAAGGTCGAACGGAACATATTGCGCATCGGGGCCTATGAAATTCTCTATGAGAAGGATGTTCCGTTCAGGGTCAGCATCGATGAGGCCCTTGAGATGGCCCACCAGTATTGTGAGCCTGAAGCGGTTGCCTTTATCAACGGGATCCTTCACAGGATCGGTATGGAGCACCGCTCTGAAAAAGCCATGGCTCCCGTTCCCAACCGGGAAGATGCGGGATCCTGAGCCATGGAAGGGGATTCTCCGGGGCAGGACAAAGACCCTCCCGTCGACCTTCCTGTTCCCGTTTCCATAACGAAAGGCCTGTTTGAACCTGACGGGGTCTCCCGGCAGCTTTTGCATTCCCTCTTTACCCCCGATACGCCATTGTGGATCTCGTTTTTCCCGGTTGGCGACCGAAAACTCTCCGGGTTTCTCTCATGGCTCGACATATGGCATAGCGGAATGATCTCGAAAGGGCTTTCTCCCTACATGAAAAACCTCAAGCCCTATCCGGAGCATTTCCTGTTCTATCCGGCCGATACGCCTGTTCCCAACGGAATACTGATTATTCCCTACGAAAAGGGAAGGGGGGGAGAGAGGCTTCCTTTTCTGCCGGATACCCTGATGGGGCTTTCTGTGGAGCATGTCATCCTTGACCTGACAACGCTTCCATCTGAGGTCCGTTCGTCGTTGCCGGTCGTTTCTGTTCTTGCCACGCCGGATTTGAAAATCACCGTCCGAATCGGAAAGAAAGAGGATTATCCCGAAACGATGGAGAGTTTTCTGGAGGGAATTCCCTCTCCTGTCGAGAGCTCACTCGAGTAAAACGACCCGGTTCCTTCCTGACTCCTTGGCGGTATAGAGGGCCTTGTCTGCAGAAGACATCAGTGTTTCAAGGTCGGGGGATTCGGGAAAAATGGCAACTCCGACGCTGGCCGTGAGAATGATGGAAACCGAAGGGGATAGTTCCAGAGGCTTCCGGATGGTTTCCCGAATCTGGTCAAGTCTTGCCCATGCGTCCTTTTTGGGGAGGTTCGGACACACCAGAAGAAACTCCTCGCCACCCCAACGGCCGAACCAGTCACTCTTCCTGATCGATTGGCTGATCATTGCGACAACGTGCTGCAAAGCCCTGTCTCCAGCCGGGTGCCCGTACTGGTCATTGACCTTCTTAAAGAAATCGACGTCGAAAATCGCGACAGCCAGGGGGTTTCCCGAACGCCTGGCTGCTTCTATCTCTCTTGATAGAACACCCATGATGGCATGTCTTGCGAGAATTCCTGTCAAAAAATCGTTATGAACATTGGTCATCGATTCTTTCAGAATCCTGATTTCCCGAATTTCGAAAAGGGATGGACCATAGGAGTGTTGTGACGATGCGTGTTCCTGGTAGCTCTCAAGATAGTCCGTGACATCGTGGATGGGGCTTCCGACCTGCCTGAGAACATTTCTCCAGCCAAGTGCCATGAACAACAGCCCGGATATGGTTGTCAGCCAGTAGAGGATGGTATCCCAGTACTCAAGTGCGGACTGCCGGTGTTCGACTCCCAGAAGTTCGGCTGAAATGTTTCCTCTTTCTTTTTCGATATGGGACAGGAAGGTCGACAAGTGCGCCTGCACACCCGGGAGACAGTTGGGTGAAGCCGATTCCCCGGCTGTCCTGCAGGATGTCAAGTCCTCCATGTTTTTCATCCATTCCGAAAGAAGATGCGTGTCCGGGGGGGTGGTCGCTTTGTTGGCCTGAAAGCTTCTGAGCAACATGAGGACCAGGTGAAACTGTCCCGAAATGCGTTGAAGATTTCTTCCCCGGATCCCTTGGCGCCCGGAGGACTTGACAT
>JAKAYF010000003.1 GCA_021816465.1 Nitrospirota bacterium | reverse complement strand
CTTCGCGGAGGTGACAGGGCAATCTTCGACGCCTGTGGATCCCATGGTCCGGGTCATCAGGGACCTGTCTTCGGGAAATGAGAAGAAAGCCAAGGAGGATATCGGGAGGATTTCATCTCCGGAGGTGAAGGGGCTGTCACGTCAACGACTCAGGCAATATGACCTTCTCGAAGAATACCTGAACCCTCCAGCCTCCTTGTCGGACGCGACAATCAGGAAAGTTCTGAGTCATGCGGGCAGAAATTCCGACCTGGTTTTCTGGAGAGCTTATCAGGGGCCGATGGGGAAAAAGTATTCGGGGCAACCCCTTTCCCGGCGGCTTAAGGCCATGTTTCCCAATTCGGATTATTTTCATCCGGAAGGGGGTGACGGTTCCCGATCAGCTCAGGCGTTATGGCGTCAGTCCCTCTCGGAGCTCCATCGTGGCCATCCGAAGCGAGCTCTCAGGATATGGAAAATCATCTATCGTGATCATCCGCTCTCTCCTGAAGCAGGGCTTTCCCTTCAGCGTCTGCCGCAAGGAACGCCGATGGGGGAGTTGTTGATAAAGCGATGGGCAACTCTTTCTTCCATGGGTGAGACTCAAACGGTTTTGACGGAAGCAACGGCGTATCTCGGAACAAACCCCTCATTCCCTTTCCGTGACCGGGCCATCCTCTTTGCCGTTTCGGGTCTTCTTTCCGAGTCGGGAAGGGATGAGGCCCTGTCTCTTATCGAAAAGGGCAAGGCAGTCAAAGGGCCAAAACTCCTGTCTTCCTTATGGTCGGCCGAATGTTCTGCAGAGAATTCGCGCAGGGCAAGACAGGACTGCATTCATCAATTCCTTTCCCGATACCCGCTCTCTATCGCGGCCCGATCCCTTGCCAATGCTTCCCTGCGCAATTCCATCGCCTCGGGCGAGGGAGTCTTTGATCCTCTCTGGTTGCCTCCCGGGCCAGTCCGTTCCCTGCCGTCGGGAGAGCTTTCGCTCTGGCTTTCGGGACTCTGGTTTTTTTCTCATGGAGACCTTGAGCGGACTCGGGATATATGGAATGAGCTTGACTCAAGACTTTCCGCGGAGGGGGATGATGTTCTTCTTCCCCGTGTCATTTATTTCCTGGGCAGGCTTGATGCACGAGAACATCATCTGGAAAGGGCTCAAAGGCGTTACCGAAGCGTTTTGAAGTCATGGCCTTCATCGGTTTATGCTTTATGGTCGAGTCTTGCATGTGGAGAAGATTGCGGAAGCCTTGCGGTTTCCTTCCACCATCCATCCCCTCAGGTGTCACATCTGACCCTCTCCCATCGTCAGAGGCTTTTGGCTCTGGTTCAGCTTGGTTTGTGGGGGGCTGCCTGGACCGACTACGTTGCCTATCGGGATCCTCTGATGACAGAAGAGCGCTTTCGTAGGTACGGTAGACTGGATCTTCTTCTTGACCCTGTGAGAAAACTTGTTTTGCTTAATGAACTCCTGGGCCGGAGCCGTCCTTCGGTCGCACTCTCCCGGACGGAGTCTTTGTCTCCATCGGTGATCGATGCTTTTGGTCGATCGGGCGTGCCTATTTCATGGGCTATTTCAATTGCCCGACAGGAGAGTCGCTTTGACCCGACGGTTCTTTCGATTGATGGTGCGATGGGTGTAATGCAGCTGATGCCAATGACGGCTCTCTCAACGCTCAGGCAAGCCTCCCCGGAACTTCTGGCAAAATCCCGCCTGAATCTTGGTTTGCTCCGGGGGGACTACATTAATGCTCTTGTAGGTGGTTTGTATCTGAAGAGGCTTTTCGATCATTTTCCGGACAATCCGGAACGTGCGGTTGCCTCCTACAATGCTGGCATGCACTCGATTGTTCGCTGGTCGGGTATTGCTCCGATGGATTGGGATTTTTTTATTGAAGGGATACCTTATACGGAAACCAGGCGATACGCGAGGGAGGTTCTCTGGAACCATGAGGTATTGCGGCGATCGCCCCGGCCGCTGTTTGTCTCGGGGAGATGACGAAGATGCTTTTCGGAGATCCGGCCGAGTGGGAGAATGCCCGGATTCTTCAGGAAGCGGTCAGTTCCCTGAAGATGCTTCTTGACTCTCAGACCAGGGAAATTCTGGCTCTTCGCCAGGAGATCCGGACTCTTGAGGGGGAAAGGTCAAGACTGATCCATCGTCTGAACCTTTGCCACAGGGAAAGGGTTTTTTTGAGGGATACGATGAAGAGAATTGAAAGTGCCCTGGAAGAGGCGCTTGGATCTTCAGATGAAAAGAGTCGCCCGGAAAGAAAAGGGACGTCATGAAATCCCCTCAAAAAAGTACAGTCTGCTATGTTCGTATCGGAGACAAGACAATCACGCTCAAGGGAGTCTACGATCTTGAGCAAATGACCGAGTCCGGTCGAATGATTGCTGCAAATGTTGAAAAGATTATTGCCGAAGAGGGTGCGGCCAATGAGAAACTGGAAGTTGTCGCTCTGATCCTTGCCATCGAGAAAAATTATGAGGTTCTGAGTAAAGAGAGGGAGCTTGCGCATCTGAAACAGGAAAACGATCGCTGGCGGAGTCTGTTCGAGACAACGGTCAAAAATCTTCTGGATATTCAGGCGTCCTCAAAGAAAGCACTTGTTGATCGGGGAAGACGGGGGTAGAATGGTGGTGCCCTGCTCTGTTCGAGGCGCGGTTTAATTTGTTACCTGTAAATCTTGAGAAATGGTGCGTCAGTGTTCATGGTGAGCATGCCCGGGATTTTCCGGGAAGCCTGAAATGGCCTACAGCACCAATCCTTATCCCCTAAGGTATCTCAAAGAAAACCGTAACGGCAGTAGCGGGGCATTTTCTGATTATCCAGGATCCTTGACTCCCGAGAATGTCCCAGTCTCCCTATTTTTCTTTCCCTGACAGGATAAAATTTCATGAAATCCCTATTTGGTGATGGTCCTGCATCCTTACCATTCGCAAGTCTTGCCGGCAGGCTATGGCCCGAATCGGTCGATGGCCCGAAGGGTTTTTTCGGCCAGGACTCGTCTCGGGAGGGAGTCCTCCTCCGCCATGTGCTGAAAACAGGATTTTTGCGCTCAATGGTTCTTTATGGACCGCCTGGTTGTGGAAAGTCAGCTTTTACCCGTCTTCTCTTCAAATTGCATGATATCCGTCAGACAACTCTTCGTGGATCTGAGACCTCCTCTTCTGAAATCCGGCAATCCATTGATCGGGCCAAAGGGGACCGGAAGGCAGGAGCACGTCATATTCTGGTTGTGGAAGAGATCGACAGGCTTGGGAAGACACAGCAGGATTTGCTGATCGCCCCTGTTGATGAGGGAGATGTCGTCCTGATCGGATTGTCAAATGAGAATCCATTGAGGACTTTTCTTCCGGCTTTGGCGTCAAGAGTTCTTTCAATACGATTCCATGCTCTTTCTCATCAGGAGATTGCCCGGATTCTGGATCGGGCTCTTTCTTTTCTTTCCGACCAGGCTGCTCTGCCGATCAGAATGGGTGATGGTGGACGAAAGATCCTGATCGAGCGTTCCGGGGGAGATGCGAGAAGGATGCTCGGCGCACTGGAGTGGGCTTTTGATATGGACCGCGCAGGTTCGTCGGGGAAGGAAATACTGATCAGGGAATCCTCCATTCTCGAGGGAATCGGGCAATCAGGAGGGCTCTATTTCGATCGAGAAAATCATTTTGACCTGATTTCTGCATTTATCAAATCGGTCAGGAACCATGATCCTGACGGGGCGCTTCACTGGCTTGCCCGGATGATCGAGTCGGGGGAGGACCCATTATATGTTTCCCGAAGGCTGATTATTCTTGCCGCAGAGGATATAGGCCTTGCCGATCCGTTTGCCCTGACACTGGCAACTTCATGTCTTTCTGCCGTTTCGGCTGTCGGGCTTCCGGAAGCACGTATCATCCTGTCCGAAACGACTATTTATCTTGCCATGTCTCCAAAGAGCAATTCCGCATATAAAGCGATTGACAGGGCAATCAACGCTGTAAGGGATGGTTTCCTTCCTCCGGTTCCCTCCCACTTCAAGGCTCAGCACCGGAACACGTATCTGTACCCCCCTGACCAGCCCGGGGGTGTTTCTCCCCAGAAATCGATTCCTCCGGGGACTTCTTTTTACCATGCCGGCCCTAATGGATGGGAAAGCCGTTTGATAAATGCAGGAGATGGAGAAGGTATGGGGTAAGAAAAAAATGATTTACCTCAACGAGATATCGGTCCAGAGACGCTATTGGATTAAAAAAATCATAGTTTGTAATGTTTTATAGTTTAAATGGTTTCACTTTTGCCTTCGATGTGATAGAATGCTCCTTTGGAATATTGTTTGATTTTATTTATCTGTTTTTTGAATATGGAAAAGTGATGTTTAAAACGGATTTGAAAAAGAATGCTGAGGTGGTCTCATGCTCACGGGCGTAATGATATTTTTGGGCGTCGGCCTCGCCTTGGGGGTCGGTGTTGTTTTGGGACGCTCTCTTGCCGAAAAGAATGTTGACGGGGTTGTTGCGGAGAAAAAACGGCTTGCTTCTGAAATCGAAGCGGAAGCTCTCCGGCGCAAGGAATCGATCATCAGAAGTGCCGAACTTGAAGCAAGAGAGTTAGCTTTCAAGGCAAAAGTTCAGTCAGAGGAGGAGGCCAACCAGAGAAGGCAGACCGATCTGGCGAGAGATCAGGCGCTCAAACTCCGGGAAGCCTCGATGGAGGAGCTTCAGAAAAGCCTTGATTCCCTGAAGCAGAAGCTTGAGAAGGATCTGGAAGGAATCAAGGCCCGGGAGCGTCTTGTCGCTTCGAGAGAGTCGTCTCTTGAGGAGATGATTTCTCTTGAACACAAGAAGCTTGAGGAGATATCCGGTCTTTCTCTTGAAGAGTCGAGGGAGCGTTTGTTGCGGGAAGCTGAGGATCTTATCCGGATGGATGTCTCACGTTCGGCCCAGAAGCTTGAGCGTGAGGCCAAGGAAAATGCCCAGCGAAAAAGCAGGGAGATTATGACCCATGCCATCCAGCGTTATGCGAATGACCATGTGGCAGAAGTCAGCGTATCGGTCGTTCCCATCGCATCGGAGGATGTAAAGGGACGAATTATTGGCCGTGAAGGTCGCAATATCAGGGCATTCCAGCTGGCGACGGGGGTAGACCTGATCATTGACGATACCCCGGACGCTATTATTATTTCCGGCTTCGACCCGTTGCGAAGGGAAGTCGCCAAGATCGCCCTGGAACGTCTTCTGGTCGATGGTCGGGTTCATCCTTCCAGGATAGAGGAAGTTGTCGATAAGGTCCGGAAAGAACTTGACCAGACATTGAAAGAAGAAGCCGAAAGGGTGGCTTTCTCTCTTGGGATTTCTGATATCCATCCTGAAATTCTGAAGCTTGTCGGAAAGCTGAAATTCCGGACAAGCTATGGTCAGAACAACCTTCTTCATGCACAGGAGGTGGCGAATCTGGCTTCAATGATGGCTTCTGAGCTTGGGATCGATGCGAAGCTGGCCAAGAGAGCGGCATTCCTTCACGATATCGGGAAGTCCCTGACCCATGAAAATGAAGGGACGCACCCCCAGCTGGGGGCTGAAGCGGCAAGAAAATATGGTGAATCTGAAGGGGTGATCAATGCGATCGCATCCCATCATGGAGATGTTGAGCCGTCCTGCCTTGAGTCTGTTCTGGTTGCTGCGGCCGATGCGATATCCGCAGCGCGCCCTGGTGCGAGACGGGAAAGTATGGATGCCTATCTGAAGCGTCTTGAGAAGCTTGAGGATATTGCCAATTCATTCAAGGGTGTGGAAAAAGCATATGCCATACAGGCAGGCAGGGAAATCCGGATCATTGTCAAACAGGATGAAATCAATGACGAGGATCTCTCAACCATATCAAGGGAGATCGCAAAGAAGATCGAATCAGAGCTGACTTACCCCGGGCAGATCCGAGTGACAGTGATCAGGGAGAGCCGGATCGTCGAATATGCCCGTTGATTTATCGACAGAGCCTCTTTCCTGGATCGTCGTTGTAGGGGATGTATTCGGCCGCCCGGGGCGGAGTGCGTTGTCCCTGGGACTTAAAAAAGTTACATCGGAGAGGAACATCGTCTTTACCGTTGTCAACGGCGAGAATCTTGCCGGTGGCAAGGGGTTGAACGAAAAGACCGTTTCCGAGTGTTTTGATATGGGTGTGTCGGCCATTACGACTGGAAACCATCTTTTTGATCAGAAGGGTGTGGTTGATCTGCTGCAAAAAGATGGACGAGTTCTCCGGCCTCTGAATTTTTCAAGACTTTGCCCCGGAGCCGGTTCAGGGATCTTCACTCTGGAGAGCGGGTTAAGGGTAGGTGTTATCAATCTGATCGGCAGGGTTTTCATGGCACCTTCTGACTGCCCTTTTAGTGCGGCAGATGAAGTGTTGGACGGATGGAAGTCCCAAGGCCTCTTTCCTGATCTGGTCCTGGTTGATTTTCATGGGGAAGCCAGCGGGGAAAAACGCGCGATGGGGTTCCATCTTGACGGAAGGGTGGATGCCCTCTATGGGACCCATACCCATGTTCAGACGAATGATCTGGAGCGGTTTCCGGGCGGTTCCTGGTATCTGACCGATGTCGGCCTTTCCGGCCCGCATTGGTCCGTTATCGGCGTTGAGCCGGAGATGGCTCTGTCAAAATACAGAACGCATGTCCCTGCACCTTTCAAGGTCGCTGACGGTGAGTTGTTGTTCTGTGCTCTTTTGCTGGGTGTTTCTGTTAAGCAGGGCAGATGGTCCATAGAAAAAGCCGAGCTTTTCCGGGAGGTTTTTCCAAAAGATGGCGATTGATCCAGGCCGTTTGAAAAACACGGGAATTCAGGATGTTTTTACCGTTTCGGAACTGACTCTTGCGGTCAAGGGAACGATTGAGTCCGCTTTCCCGGGTACGATTTTCCTGGAGGGGGAACTGTCTAACGTCAAGGTTGCCAGACCGTCCGGGCACGCCTACCTGACTTTGAAGGATGATCTCTCCCAGATAAAAGCTGTCTTCTTCAGAGGGGCAATGGAGTCCTCCCGTATTCTTCCCCAGGATGGACTGAAGGTTTTGGTTCGTGCCAGACTGACTGTTTATGAGGCTCGCGGCGATTACCAGCTGGTTATTCTCTCCATGGAAGCTTCCGGACTGGGCCGTTTCCACCTGGAATTTCGTCGGGTAAAGGAGTTGCTCGATTCGGAGGGGCTTCTTGCTCCCGGCAAAAAAAAGAGGATCCCTTCCTATCCGAGGAAGGTTGCTTTGCTAACCAGTCGTACGGGTTCGGTTCTATGGGATTTCATCAGAATCTCCGGGCAACGGAATCCATCCGTTCCAATTGTCATTGTCCCTGTTCGTGTTCAGGGAGCTGGTGTTCCCGAGGAGATGGTTGCGGCGTTACTGTCGGCACAGGCCATTCCCGGGGTTGATGTCATTGTGATGGCCAGAGGCGGTGGGTCTGTCGAGGATCTGTGGCCGTTTAACAGCGAACGCCTTGCAAGAGGGATCCTGTCGTCATCTGTTCCAATTGTGTCCGCCGTTGGCCACGAGACGGATATTACGATTGCGGATCTTGCGAGTGATCTTCGTGTTGCGACGCCGTCAGAAGCCGCAGAAAAAGTCATTCCTGACAATCGTCCTGCCTTGTCCAGGTTGAGCGTTCTGGATCTTCGGAGCAGAAGGGAAATGACGAGACTTTTTAGGGATATTCAAATCAAAAGAAAATTACTGGAAGATCAGCTCAATCGATTCCCTGACAGCCTTCTGGTCAGAGCCCGCTCTCTTGAAGGAATCTCAAGGAGGATGGGGGCTTCAATGGGAGACAGTCTTTTCGTTGCCAGGAAAAAACTTGATCGACAGTCAGAAGTCATGCGGAGCCTGGTTTCAGGTCAGAAAAATCTTCTTTCAGAAAAACTGTCGAAGTTGTCGTTTCGCCTCCGGAGCCCTTCTGAGGCAACGTTGCTGACGCACCGCATCCTTTCCCGCGCAGTATCGCGCCTTTCCCAATCCATGAACTCAAGAATGGGCATCCATACAGTCTGTCTTTCCAGTCTTGAAGAAAGACTTGCCCGTGTCATGACACTTTCCGCTTCCCGCCTTCGGGAGCGGCTGGGACATCTTGAGGGAAGTCTTTCCCAATTGGGACCCATGGGCGTTCTTCAAAAGGGGTACTCTCTATTGTTTCATCTCAATAACGGACACCTTGTCACCCAGTCTTCTCCTCCGAGAACGGGGGAAAGTCTTTCTGCGATAATGGAGGGCTACTCATTGACGCTCCGAGTCGAGCATGTGGCGGTCATTAACCCTGCTGAGCCAAGTATTCCCTGCGTTTTACCAAACAAATTATCTCTTTTGGAGGAGGACTCTGGTGGCTAGTCGCAAACCATCCCATGGAACCGACTCCTTTGAGAAAAAAATGGCCAGACTTGAGGAAATTGTGTCCTTGATGGAAGAGGGTGGTCTTCCTCTGGAAAAAGCGATCGCCCTCTTTGAAGAGGGTGTTGTACTGTCAAAGGACTGCCGGGGCGTTCTTGAAAATACGGAACGTCGCATTACTCTTCTGATGAAGGGAGATCTCGAGGTTCCCTTTGAGGATCAGATGCCGGTCAACAAAAACGAGGAGAGGGAAAACGGTGGTTGAGTCCGTAAAAAATAATGCAGAAAAAGAGATTGAGGCTTTTCTGGACCATGGCAAGGCCTTGATTGACTCTGCCTTGTCGTTATTGTTTCTTGACCCATGGGCCGGTCGTTTTGGCCGTTTGTCCGAGTCAATGAGGTATAGTCTTCTTGCCGGCGGAAAGCGGATTCGTCCAATTCTTGCCATGGCGGCGCTTTCTTCTGTAGGTCAGTCTCCGGAGCCTTTTGTCCCTCTTCTTCTTCCGCTTGAGCTGATTCATACCTATTCCTTGATTCATGATGATTTGCCGGCAATGGACAATGATGATCTGCGACGTGGAAAGCCTACCAACCATGTTGTATTTGGAGACGCAACCGCAATTCTGGCGGGAGACGCTCTCTTGACCTACGCCTTTACGATTTTGTCCGATCCCCGTTATGATGGACTCTCTCCTGAAAAAGTCCGACTGGCAGTTGTTCGGGAGCTTGCCCATGGATCCGGGCTTTCCGGGATGGTTGGTGGACAGATGCTGGATATGGAAAGTGAAGGTCGGAAAATTTCTCTTGATGACCTGGAGTTTTTGCACAGGCACAAGACGGGAGCACTGATTCTTTCCTCTGTCAGGATTGGTGCGTTGCTTGGACAGGGGGGAGAGTCCGAAATGCGGTCTCTTGATCAATATGGTGAGGCCGTGGGTGTTGCTTTTCAGATTGCGGATGATCTCCTGGATGTCGAGGGAGATACTGCCACGCTTGGAAAGGCAGCCCAGAAAGATACTGACCACCTGAAAAATACATATCCTGGACTCCTGGGTATCGAGGGAGCCAAAAAAATGGCAAAAGAGAAGCTTGAAGCAGCTCTTGATGCTGTTTCCGGGTTAGGTGAAAAAGCCAATCATCTCAGAGGAATTGCACGATATATTATAGAGAGAAGGAATTGATGACTGACATCCTTAAAAGAATTCGTGAGCCTAAAGATATCAAAAAGCTCACAATGGAAGAAATGGGAGATCTTGCCCAGGAAATACGTCTCGAAATGATTCAGGTCATTTCCAAAATCGGAGGTCATTTTGGAGGCGGTCTTGGTGTTGTGGAACTGACGATCGCACTCCATCGCGTTTTTGATACGACTCAGGACAGGATTGTCTGGGATGTCGGACACCAGGCCTACCCCCACAAGATGCTGACGGGACGTCTTGAACAGTTGTCCACGATTCGCCAGTGGCAGGGGCTTGCCGGATTTCCAAAGAGGGAAGAAAGTCCGCATGATGCCTTTTCGGCCGGTCATGCAGGTACCGCTGTTTCTGTTGCCTTGGGTATGGCCGAAGCCAGGGATCTGATGGGGGACGACTACCGTGTGGTCTGCGTTGTGGGGGATGGTTCCCTGACGGCCGGTATGGCCATGGAAGGGTTGAACCAGTCGGGCCACAGGGACAAGGACCTTCTGATTATCCTGAATGATAACGAAATGTCGATTTCCGAAAATGTGGGTGCACTGTCCACGATGCTGGCGAGAATTACCTCTGACCCCAAATGGTCAGGTCTTCGGGAAAAAACGGAAGACGCGATGAAGGGGATTCCGGTTATCGGGACCCAGGTTGCAAAGTTTGCCCGTGCTGCCCATGACTCCATGGTTGGCATGATCTCCCAGCCGGGGATATGGTTTGAGGAAATGGGACTCCATTATGTTGGACCAATTGATGGACATGATCTCCCACTGCTTGTCGATACGCTGTCCAAATTGAGAAACCACCCAGGCGCGGTTTTGTTGCATGTGATTACGGTCAAGGGGAAGGGCTATGCTCCGGCAGAAAGCAATCCGGTCAAGTTTCACGGAGTGACTCCGTTTGATATCAAGACCGGGGAATTTATAAAAAAGCCTTCTTCGAAGCCAACGTATACAAAAGTGTTTTCTCAGACAATGATCGAGCTTGCAGAAGCTTTTCCCCGGCTCTTCGCGATAACGGCTGCAATGCCCGAGGGGACAGGGCTGTCTGATTTTTCCAAGATCCATCCTGATCGTTTCTGTGATGTGGGAATCGCGGAGCAGCATGCCGTTGCTTTGGCTGGCGGAATGGCCGCACAGGGCATAAAGCCGGTTGTGGCGATTTACTCGACCTTCCTTCAGAGAGCTTATGACCAGCTTGTCCATGATATATGTCTTCAGAATCTTCCTGTGTTTTTTGCGCTGGACAGGGGAGGGCTTGTCGGGGAGGATGGACCAACCCATCATGGAGTCTTTGACATTGCATACCTGAGACATATCCCCAATATGGTCCTGATGTCTCCAAAAGATGAAAATGAATTGCGGCACATGATGTATACCGCTCTCAACCATCAGGGGCCAATAGCCGTGCGCTACCCGAGAGGAGAAGGCGAGGGAGTTGTTCTTGACCAGTCGTTCAGGGAGATTCCCATTGGGAAGGCTGAGGTTCTCTCTGAAGGATCAGATGTGACTTTTCTGGCGTATGGTCAGATGGTTCCAGTGGCGGTCGAAGTGGCAAGGCAGCTCTCTCTTGAGGGACGATCCGTTGGAGTTGTCAATCTCCGATTTGCAAAGCCACTTGATGGAGAGGTGCTTGAAAAGCTGATCGCCCAAAAAAAGAGGCTCGTTTCGATCGAAGAAGGATCTCTGATCGGTGGTGTGGGAGCTGCCATTCTTGAGTGGGCTTCGGATCATGGAATGCTGTCTTCCACCAATCTGCTGCGTCTTGGAATCCTAGACGAATATGTCGAGCATGGAGGAATCAAGTTTTTGAGGGATCATGTTGGGTTGACTCCGGAAAGGATTTTGGAAAAAGTCAGGGCATGGATGTCCGGAGGAAATTGATTTCCTAAAAGCCAGGGGTATCATTGGGAGACATTAAACGGCTGGATGCCCTTGTTGTCCAGAAGGGTTGGGCGACCACCCGGGTGGCTGCTTCCTGTTTGATTGAAAGCGGTCGGGTTCGCGTCAGGGGCGTGGTTAAAAAGAAACCTTCTGATCAAGCAAGGTACGATGACCTGTCTTTAATGCCATTGGAGTCGGCTCCTCTCCCTTTTGTCGGTAGGGGTGGTGACAAGCTCCTTGGTGCCTTGGACTTTTTCGGGATTTCTGTTGCGGGCTGTTCTTACGTTGATCTCGGTGCATCAACTGGTGGATTCACGGACTGTTTGCTGAGAAAAGGCGCGGATCACGTTTTTGCTGTCGATGTCGGACGGGGGCAACTGGCATCTTCACTGCTGTCTGATCCAAGAGTACGTTGTATTGATGGTGTTAATGTCCGCAATCTCGGTTCATGGGTGCCATCTTCCCCTGCGGATGGTGTCGTTGCGGACCTGTCGTTTATCTCTCTGAGGAAAATCCTTCCGACCGTTGAGTACTTGTTGAGAGGTGGAGGTATTTTTCTCCCCCTTTTCAAACCCCAGTTTGAGGCTCCGCCTCGTCTGGTCGGGAGAGGTGGTATTGTCCGGGATCCTTTTTTACAGAGGAGTCTGATCTCCGAATTTTTCCTTTTTGCCTCAGAGTCAGGATGGAATGTCAAAGGGTGTTTTCCTTCTCTTGTTCAGGGGAAAAAAGGTAATCAGGAGTATCTCCTCTTCCTTTCCAGGAACTCTTCCCGATGAGGGGAAAATCTATTTAATCTCAATGGAAAGGCGTTTCCAGCATTGAAGCTAATTGTCGGAGGTGGAGCAGGGTTTATAGGCGGAGCCCTGTCGAGGGAACTTGCGTCATTGGGGATGGATGTTGTAGCGATTGATGATCTCAGAAGTGGCGTCCCGCCACTGCTGCTGCAAAAACGGTTGAGTTTTGAAAAGGCTGATCTTTCCCAGCCCAGGGTTCTTAAGCGTTTTAGTGATTCTAAGTCTCCTTCTGTCTATATTCATGTTGCCGGCCAGTCCGATCCGGCCATTTCACTCGAGTATCCTGAAAAAGACCTTGAACGAACAGTTATCCCTGTTATCCGACTAACGGAGGCAATCAGCGATCTTCCTCTCGAGTCAGTGATTCTCGTCAGTACAGGTGAGGTCCTTTCCGGGGATGATCCGGAGCCCAGGGATGAGAACTCCTCGGTCAACCCCCAAAATCCCTATGGCGCAACTCATCTTCTGGCGGAGCGCTACCTTCAGTACCGTCTGGGGGAGCAGGGGATTCCTTTTTCGATCGTGAGGCTTCCTCCTGTTTACGGTCCGGGTATGCGCCAGGCCTCGGAGGGAGGTTTTATTGCCAAGGCGGCAAGATTTGTCCTCGATGGTTATCCATACTGGTCGATGCGCCTTAAAAACAATGGGCTGAAATACAGAGACTACCTTTACATAGATGATGCGGTCAGTGCGATTTCTTCGATCCTTACCCAGAAGATCAGGGGGCTCATTCATGTTTCTGGTTATGAAGCAGGGACAGAGAGGGAGATTTTTACCCAGCTGCGACTTCTCTCAGGCCGGGATGTTCCCCTTGAGTATGAAGGGGGCTCTGATCCCGTTGCACTTAAAAGGGTTCTCTCCACAAACAGGGATACTTCTGAATGGGATTGGATGTCTGAGGTCAGTCTTTCAGAGGGGTTGTTGAAAACGCTGGATTATTTCAGGGGGCATTCAAAATGAATGCCGTTACAGTCTGGATTTCTCACCCAAACAGGGATGAGGCCTGTAGACTTGTGGAGTCTCTGGTTGAAGAAGGGGTTGCAGCCTGTGGGCATGTCTTTTCCCCGGGGGTATCCATCTATCGCTGGAAAGGAAAGATTGTCAGGGAGACTGAGGTGATGATCCTTCTGAAGACTTCAGAAGACTGTGGGGAAGATCTGATCTTGCAGGTCAAGAAGAAACATCCCTACGAGGTTCCTGAAATCATTTTCCAGTCCATAGATGGAGGGGGACCAGAGTACCTTGCATGGATATCTGAATCTGTTTTCCCCCCTGCATCTCCATCGCAGCCTTCCGGAGAAGAATAATGGCGAAGATGCCGAGAACTGTGACGATCACCATTCTTCCGGGACCTACCGAGAAATCCATTCAGTGGACTCTTCCCCGCTGGATGTTTCATCTTGTGATTGTCGGTTTTGTTCTTTTTCTGTTTGGAATTGGTGCGATGATTTTCTTTTATGTGGTGGAGGCTAAAAAGTTTGTTTTTTATCGAAACCTGATTATTGAGACTCAAACTCAAAAAATGCACCTTGATGATTACAGGAAGAAGCTTGAGCAATTGGAGGCGGAACTCTCCCAGGTCAATCTTCTTGATGGGCAGATATCAAAAATGACGGAAGGATCCAATACAGGATCTTCTTCCCGGAGCTCCAGCACCGAAAGTTCAGGAATCCCGGATCAGGAATCTTCTTCCGGAGATCTTCGCCGTTCACCTTCGGGTGGCAATGCTACCAACCTGAAAAATTCTGAAGAGACTTCAGTCTCGACCGGGAAAAAAACAAGCTGGAGCCACTTGGAAATCCAGGAGCAATGGCAGATGCCTCTTAAGGGTTGGGTGACATCTCCTTTCGGCTCCAGGAAAAGTCTTCTGGGAACAGGTGAAGAGTTTCATCCAGGGATCGACATTGCCCAGAAAGTTGGGGCTCTGGTTCAGGCCCCATCAGATGCTATGGTTGTTCAGACAGGATTTGCATCGGACTATGGCCGATTTGTCATGTTGTTCCACGGACAGGGATTAACCTCCATTTATGCTCATCTTGGAAAAATTGATGTTCATGAAGGGGAGATGATCCGGAGAGGGCATATCATTGGAACTGTTGGGCTTTCAGGAATGACAAATGGTCCTCATCTCCATTTTGAACTCAGAAAGTTCGGAAGGCCGATCGATCCTGTAGTGTTTCTCGCAAGTGAAATATCAGACTGAATGATTGCTGTTTCCATCTACCTTAGGAGCGATGATGTTTAAAGATTTGCTTTCTTCCATTTTTCCGACTCGAAACCAGAGGGAATTGAAACGGATATACCGTATTGTCGATTCAATCAATGCCCTTGAATCAAAGGTTTCAACAATGTCTGATGATGAACTTCGGGGCCAAAGCGATCTTTTTAAAAAGAGAATCTCTGCAGGCGAGACGACCGACGATCTTTTGCCGGAAGCGTTTGCTGTTGTCCGGGAAGCCGGAAAAAGGGTCTTTGGAATGCGCCATTTTGACTCCCAGCTGATTGGTGGCATCGTCCTCCATGAGGGCAAGATCGCAGAAATGAAGACAGGAGAAGGGAAAACGCTTGTTGCGACACTTCCGGTCTATCTGAATGCGCTGGAGGGGAAGGGTGTCCACGTCATTACGGTGAACGATTATCTTGCAAAAAGAGACTCAGAATGGATGGGGCATCTTTATCACTTCCTTGGGCTGACGACTGGAATCGTACAGCATGATCTTGAGGATGAAGCAAGAAAATCTGCCTATGCAGCGGATGTCACATATGGCACCAATAATGAGTTTGGGTTCGATTATCTCCGCGACAATATGAAGTATGATCTTGATGCATTTGTTCAGAGACAGCTTCACTATGCCATTGTGGATGAGGTGGACAGCATCCTGATCGACGAAGCTCGAACTCCTCTCATTATTTCCGGGCAGGCGGAGGAGTCCACCGACATGTATGTGAAGGTTGACCGGATTATGAAACATTTAAAAAGGGACCTTCACTTCAAGGTTGACGAGAAGCTTAAGTCCGCAACATTGACTGATGAAGGAAATAATGCCGTTGAGGAGCTATTGGGGATACACAATCTCTACGATGTCAACAACATCTCGTGGTTCCACCATGTTCTCCAGGCGTTGAAGGCTCACCATGTATATCGTCGGGATGTGGAATATGTGGTGAAGAATGGGGAAGTCATTATTGTGGATGAATTTACCGGCCGTCTCATGCCGGGAAGGCGATGGGGGGAGGGGCTGCATCAAGCGGTGGAGGCGAAGGAAAAAGTCTCGATCCAGATGGAAAATCAGACTCTGGCCACCGTTACCTTCCAGAATTTTTTCAGAATGTATGAAAAACTTTCCGGCATGACGGGAACGGCAGATACCGAAGCGACTGAGTTCCATAAGATCTATGGTCTTGACGTTGTCGTTGTCCCGACAAATCGAAAAATGATCCGACAGGATCTTCCTGACCAGATTTACCGAACAAATCGGGAAAAAAACAATGCTATTGTCGAGGATATTACTGCCAGGCACAAAACGGGCCAGCCTGTTCTTGTCGGGACGGTATCGATTGAGAAATCAGAACATCTTGCCTCTCTTCTCAGGGAAGCCAATATCCCTCACAATGTTCTCAATGCAAAATTTCACGAGCTGGAAGCTGAAATTGTTGCGCAGGCCGGACGTCTCGGAATGGTGACCATTGCGACAAACATGGCTGGTCGAGGTACCGATATCCTGTTGGGAGGAAATGCCGAGTTTTTACTGAAAGCCCGAGTGGCCGATCTTGAAAAATCCGGAAAGACGTTGACGGAAGACGAGATGAACGCACTGCATGAGTCCTTGGATAAAGACCTTCGCTCGGAAAAAGAAGCGGTTATGGCGGCAGGTGGTCTTCACATTATTGGAACGGAGCGCCATGAGAGCCGACGTATTGACAATCAGTTGAGAGGCCGTTCCGGTCGGCAGGGTGATCCAGGATCTTCCCGATTTTATTTGTCTCTTGAGGATGACCTTCTGAGGATATTCGGGGCGGAGCGCATAAAGGGGTTGATGGAGAAAATGGGGGTCGAGGAGGGTGTCCCTATTGAGCATGGTTTTGTCAGCAAAGCCATCGAGAATGCCCAGAAAAAAGTTGAAAACTACCATTTTGACATTCGAAAACAGCTTATTGAATACGATGATGTGATGAACCAGCAACGTTTGATCTTTTATGAGATGCGTAGAAAAACGCTTAAAGGCGAAGATCTTTCTGAGAGACTTTTTGAATGGTCTGAAACGGTGTTCGAAAAATTGCTCCTTGTCTTTGCTCCGGAAGATCAGTATCCGGAAACATGGGATTTGGTTGGCTTGTCTCAAGGCGTTGAGGAAAAAACAGGGTTGTCGATCGACCCGGAGTCCCTTCGTGATTTGGGAATCGATGCGCTGAAAGAAGCGCTTCTCGAAAAACATCGCGTTTTTCTTCAAGAAAAAGAAGCTCTTTTTGGATCTGAAGCTTTTTGGTCTATTGTGAGATATTTTATCCTCCAGAATCTGGATTCGCTCTGGAAAGAGCACCTCCTGAACATGGATCATCTCAAGGAGGGCATTGGCCTGAGGGGGTATGGACAGAAAGATCCTCTCGTTGAATACAGGAGGGAGGGTTTTGATCTTTTTGAGAGCTTTATCTCGAATGTGGAGGAATCCGTCGTTCTCCTTGTTGGGAGCGCCAGCAGGATGGAGGAGGATGTCAGCATTCCTGAATATCCTGATCTCGATAGCTTCCAGTATCTTCACCCGCTCGATGAGTCATCAGCTGGATATCCGGTGGCATCGTCCGGAGACACTGTCTCATTTGGGGCGCCTCCTCAAATGGAAGAAGGCTATCTTCCATGGGGAGCGCCAATGTCCGCCCCCGCTGAATCTGAGTTGCGAGATCCCAAAATTGGCCGTAACGACTTGTGCCCTTGTGGCAGTGGGAAAAAATATAAGAAGTGCCACGGGCAGTGAGACGGATGGCGGATTGTGAGTTTTTCTCCACAAAAGCGGGAATTTAACACTAAACAAGACCTTATCCAAGGCGTTAAGATGGCTGGACTATGCAAAGGGTATATCTCGGGCCAAAGGCGTGGTATATTTAACCTATGAATTGACAGATGCTGCGCCTTGCCCGTCCGGTCCTTTTTTTCCCAAAACGGTGCTTCAAATATTGACAAGACTTGGTCTTGGTCAATACAATGAAGAACCTTTTCCCTAAAACTGGTGCCTTGTTCGTGGCACTATTCACTCCTTAAAGATGCTATTGGAGAATTCGGATGTTTTCAGTTTCAAATCCGGAGCACTATATCCCTATCTTGCTCTTCCTTCTGGTTGCTATTGGTTTTGGGGCTGTATCGATTACTGTCGGTCGGTTGATTCGTCCGCGGAACCCTTATAAGGAAAAAGATTCTCCGTATGAATGCGGTGTTCCTCCCATCAATGATGCTCGGGAGAGGATTTCTGTAAGGTATTATGTTATTGCGATGCTGTTTTTGGTTTTTGATGTTGAAGTTGTCTTTCTTTACCCGTGGGCGGTCGATTTCAATCGACTTGGTTTGTTTGGACTTGTCGAAATGATGATCTTTATCTTCGTCCTGTTGGTCGGATATGTGTATGCGTGGCGCAAAGGAGCGTTGGAATGGGAATGAGTCATGAGAAAGATGGTGAGCTTTCTGTTGTTACGATGCGTTTGCAGGATGCGGTCAATGAGGTGATCAACTGGTCCAGAAAGTCTGCTGTCTGGCCCATGACCTTCGGCCTGGCTTGCTGTGCGATCGAAATGATTGGTGTGGTGGCTTCACGGTTCGATATAGACCGTTTTGGGGCAGGAGTGTTCAGGGCATCCCCGCGCCAGTCGGACCTGATGATTGTTGCTGGGACGCTTACCCGGAAAATGGCACCTGTTGTCAGGAGGATTTATGATCAGATGCCTGAGCCAAGATATGTAATTGCGATGGGATCCTGCGCAACGTCCGGAAATATTTATGACAGCTATAGCGTTGTTCAGGGGGTGGACAGGCTTATCCCTGTTGATGTCTATGTTCCCGGTTGCCCCCCCAGGCCGGAAGCTCTCCTCGATGGGCTGTTCAAGCTCCAGGAAAAGATCATGAAGGATCGTCCTGTGTTCCCCGGAAGCTTTCCCGTAGGGGCAACCAGATCGGAAGGGGTCTAGGAGATGCATCCAGTTGCTGAGTCTATATCAAGGGAGTGGCCAGAGGTTTTTCTCGGGTCCCGTGAAGCGTTGGGAGATCTTACTGTCTATCTGAAGCCGGAAGGTGCCCTTTCTGTTTTTCGGGCGCTCCATGATGATGAACGCTACGCCTATGACTATATCGTTGATGTTGTTTCCGTTGATTACCCGAAGGAGTCGGACCGATTTGAAGTTGTTGTAATCCTTTACTCGATGTCAAGAAAACATCGGGTTATGGTGAAGCAACGGGTATCCGAGGCTAATCCGGTTGTTGACTCGATCGTGGGGATATGGAAGGGTGCCGAGTTTATGGAGAGGGAGGTCTATGACATGATGGGGGTTCAGTTCCGGGGCCATCCTGATCTCAGACGCATCTTGATGCCAGATGATTATGACGAGGGGTATCCGCTGCGAAAAGATTTTCCCTTGATCGGCAAGGGCTGGCGCGATGACATGTCGTTTGTTCCAAAAATGAAGCGCATTACCAAAGACAATCGGGAAATTTCCGCTAGAGACTAATTCGCTCCGATGCTGTAAACGGGGTCCAGTGTTTTTCTGGATATTTCTGTATAGGGGCTTAACGAATATGAATAGGGGAGTATCGACCCTTGGAGCAGGAAAAGGTAGTGGACAAGGTAGCTGAGCAAATCGAAGAAACCAGGCGCAGGGAGGTTGTACTTTCCTCACTGCGGCAAACGGTTTTAAATGATCTGGACTCGACCATTCAGACTGATCAGTTCCTTCTGAATATGGGCCCCCAGCACCCGAGTACACATGGTGTCCTTCGAGTTCTTCTTGACCTTGATGGCGAACGGATCAAAAGATCCATTCCTGACTTGGGTTATTTGCACAGGGGAACCGAAAAAATTGCCGAGTATCGCACTTATAACCAGATTATCCCCATGACCGACCGTTTGGACTATGTTTCGGCCATGGCGAATAACTATGCATTTGTGCGTGCAGTAGAAAAGTTGCTCGAGATCAAGGTCCCGGAACGGGCTGAATATATCCGGACGATTGTGGCTGAAGTCCAGAGAATCGTTAATCATCTTTTCTGGCTTGGTACCCAGGCGCTGGATATCGGAGCGATGAGTGTGTTCTTTTATACTTTCAGGGAGAGGGAAGAGCTCCTTGACCTGTTTGAAATTATCTGCGGTGCCAGGTTGACTTCGAATTATTACAGGGTTGGCGGGGTAGATGCAGATCTTCCAAAAGAGTTTATTACGAGGCTTTACAAATTTCTGGACACATTCGAGAAAAATATCGGAGAATATAATACCCTTCTGGAAACCAACAGAATATGGCTTGCCCGTACCAAAAACATTGCCGTTATTACCGGAGAGGATGCGATCAATTTTGGTGTATCTGGTCCAAGTCTTCGGGGTTCTGGTGTTGATTACGACTTGAGAAAATATGAGCCATATGGGGTCTATGATCAGGTAGAGTGGAGCGTCCCGGTAGGCACGAATGGAGATGTCTACGATCGTTACTGGATTCGCATTGAAGAAATGCGGGAAAGCTCAAAAATCATCAGGCAGTGTCTTGATCGATTGCCTGCAGGCAAGATTTTGACCGACGACCATAAAATAACCTTCCCCGATAAGGGAAAGGTTATGCATAACATGGAGACGTTGATCCATCACTTCCTCCTCGTTGTCCAGGGATTCAAGGTTCCTGCAGGAGATACTTACTGTGGAACTGAAACTCCAAAGGGGGAGCTCGGTTTTTATATTGTCAGCGATGGATCAGGGAAACCCTACCGGATGAAAATCCGGGCCCCTTCATTTATTCATATTGGTGCGCTTGATCATATGGCGAAGGGGTATATGGTTGCAGACATTGTCACGATATTCGGAACGCTTGATATTGTGATGGGAGAGTGCGACCGCTAGTTTCTTTTTATCGAAATCGGACCGTCAGGGTCTGAGGTTATCAGATTCTCTGATAATAAGGCTGTTGTTTTCCTGACAATCCCGGAGTTGGTTTGACTCCGGAAAATGAATTCGGGAGAGACGATTCCCATAGTTGAGGGTTCGAACATGAGCCAGACAAAACATATAGAAGTTGATCAGGATTTTATAGAGAATCTGTGCGACGAATTTGGCAACAGAGAAGGAACAGTCGTCCAGATTCTGCAAAGAATTCAGGAAAAATATGGATACGTTCCGGCTGATGCGCTTGATATGATTGGGGAATACCTTGAGATTCCCAAAAGCAAGATGTATGGAGTTTTGACTTTCTATTCCCAGTTTTACAGGGAACCCAGAGGGAAGTATGTCCTCAAAATATGTGTCGGTACCGCCTGTCACGTGAGGGGAGCCGGCCTTCTGGTGGACAAGGTTAAAGAAGAACTGAAGATTGAGCCAGGAGAAAATACTGAAGATATGCTTTTCACTCTGGAGCCGGTTTCTTGCCTTGGGTCCTGCGCTTTAGCTCCCATGGCCATGGTGACAGATACTGCATATGGAAAGCTTTCGCCTGACAAAATGCTGGGACTGATCAAGGATCTTGAGTCCGAGCATCTGTCAGCGTCGGAACCAGCTTAGATTGTCGTTGTTTTTTTCTAAGCTGATAATGATTGTTATTGATGAGAACGTAGAACGCTATTAGGGTGCTAAAAATATATCATTAACCTGACCCCCTGTCAGTTTCAGGGAGAGAGGATAGGAAAGTCATGTTAACCGAGGTGCTTGAAGATTCTTCTTTGCAGCTGGAAGAGCGTTCATCCCTGCCGGTCATTCATATCGGAATGGCTACTTGTGGTTTGGCATCAGGGGCGAAAGCTTTGCACGAGTTAATCCTGAAAGAAGTTGCTTCCAGAAATCTGGCTGTTAAGGTTGTTCCAACCGGTTGTATCGGAATGTGTCACAACGAACCTCTTGTAGATATAACCATGCCAGGTAAAAACAGGGTTTCTTACAGGAATGTCAAACCAAATACCCTGACACAAATCCTTGATGCGCACTTCAATAAAAATGAATTTGCAAAAAAATATGCTGTTTGCCAGATTCCTGTTCCTGGTGCAGAGCCTTTTGCCGGACTGCCATTGATGCAGGAGATTCCATTTTTTAAGGGACAGGTAAAGATTGTTTCCAAACGTTGTGGAATGATCGACCCATTGAGCATTGATGACTATATTGCAATGGACGGGTATGCAGCATTAAGAAAAGTTCTTTCATCGATGACTCCCGAACAGGTTATTGATGAGGTAACAAAATCAGGGCTTCGCGGAAGAGGGGGCGGTGGTTTTCCCACTGGTGTGAAGTGGAATTTGACGCGTAAGGCTCCCGGTCCTGAAAAATACGTTGTTTGTAATGCTGATGAGGGTGATCCCGGTGCGTTTATGGACAGATCCGTTCTGGAAGGTGATCCCCATTCTGTCATAGAAGGGATGATCCTTGCCGCTTTTGCAGTCGGGCATGCCCGTAAGGGATATATCTACTGCCGTGCCGAGTATCCCCTGGCTATCAAACGATTACAGAAAGCGATCAATGATGCCAGGGAGAGAAATTTTCTGGGAGACAACATTTTAGGATCTGACCTGTCTTTTGACCTCGAGATCAAGGAGGGAGCAGGTGCCTATGTATGCGGTGAGGAAACGGCTCTTCTTGCCTCCCTTATGGGGGAACGCGGAATGCCATGGCCCAAACCCCCTTTTCCTGCTCAAAAAGGAGTCTGGGGAAAGCCGTCAGTTATTAATAACGTTGAAACACTCGCAAACATCGGCCATATCATTCTGGGCGGTGGTGAATGGTATGCATCCTATGGAAGTGAAAAAACCAAAGGGACAAAAACCTTTGCGCTCACAGGCTCAATTAAAAATACTGGCCTGATCGAGGTTCCCGCAGGAACCCCCTTGAGAGAGATTGTTTTTTCCATTGGCGGCGGAATGGTTGAGAAGAAGATACCGTTCAAGGCAGCCCAGCTGGGTGGGCCGTCTGGAGGATGTATTCCCACAAGCGGACTTGATACACCCGTTGATTTTGAAAATGTTGTTTCGGCGGGCGCAATCATGGGTTCGGGCGGAATCGTTGTTATGGATGAGGCAGCCTGTATTGTGGACACTGCCAAGTTCTTTCTGAAGTTTACCCAGGATGAGTCTTGTGGGGAATGTACTCCCTGCAGGGTAGGCTCAAAAATTATGCTGGATATCCTGACTCGCATTACCGAAGGTAAGGGGCAGGAAGGGGACCTCGATGAGCTGGTCCGTCTTTCCATGTATATCAAGTCCAACTCTCTCTGCGGACTTGGTGGAGCAGCTCCAAACCCGGTTCTCTCAACTATCCGATATTTCAGGGAAGAGTACGAGGCACATATTCGGGACAAGCGTTGTCCGGGTACCGTATGTAACGATCTGATCAAGTATGTTGTGATTGAGGAAGATTGTACGACCTGCGGGCTTTGCGAGCCAGTATGTCCATCCGGATCGGTGACATGGGAAAAAGGTGAGGTTGCGCATATAGATCTCACGACATGCATTCGCTGCAAGGCTTGTGTCGATGCCTGCAAATTCAGGGCTATCATTTAGGGCGAAAAGCCTTCCGGGGGAGTTGTCATTGATGGTTAAAGTATTTGTGAATGGGGTTGAGGTTGAGGTTGACGCAACCTCAACCATTTTGAAGGCTGCAGAAAAAGCTGGGGTCGCAATTCCCACTTTTTGTTACCATCCCAGGATGGATCCAGCAGGATCATGTCGAATCTGTGCGGTCGAACTTGAAGACTCCAAACGGGTTGTCATGTCCTGTGTGACTCCTGTTGCAGAGGGGATGCGCATTCTTACCGAGTCGGCAAAGGTTGCTGATGCCAGAAAAACAAATCTTGAACTTCTCCTTTTGCATCATCCTCTGGATTGTCCTGTTTGTGACTGTGGAGGGGAGTGTCCTCTGCAGAATATGTCGTTTGCCTACGGTGCAAGTGACTCCCGCTTTGAATCACATAGAAATGATGAAGTGGAAGATCTTAAAAGCGATGTCCTGGTCTTTAACTCCAATCGCTGTATCCTGTGCGGAAAATGCGTCAGGATCTGTGATGAGGTTCAGGATGTGCATGCCATCGGATTTATCAACCGCGGTTTTGACACGGTCATCGGTCCTCCTCTCGGGAAAAAACTGGATTGTGAGTTTTGTGGGGATTGTCTTGAAGTTTGTCCGACAGGCGCGATAACGGATAAGTTTGTTCGTTATCAATACCGTCCATGGCAACTTGAGAAGACCAAGACGACCTGTACCTATTGCGCATCTGGTTGCCAAATGAATGTAGAGACCGAAAAAGAGGCAATCATAAGGGTTACCTCCTCCGAAGGAGAAGGTCCAAATGAAGGGTCCATCTGTGCGATAGGTCGATTCGGATTTTCTCACGTTCAATCCACAGAAAGACTGGACAAACCTTATGCCCGGTCATTTTCCCGACTGGTTCCGACTGAATGGGACTCAGTGATCCCGGAGATTGCAGAGAGAATCCGTAAAATTGCAGGAACTGGTCCTGACAGGATCGCTACTCTTGTTTCTCCAAGAATTACCTTGGAAGACGCGTACTTGATTCAAGGTTTCACCCGTAGGGTATTGCGTTCCAACTTTATCGATTCAGGGGCCCGGTATGGTTTTATGAATGCGGCGTTCCCGATTGCGAGGGCGACGGGAACACTGCGTCCAATGGTTGACCACCAGGATCTTCTTAAAGCCAAAGTGATTTTGGTGATTGGTGCTGATCCAACCGCTGAGTCCAATATTACAGGTCTTTTTCTGAAACGGGCTATCAGAAAAGAAAAAGCTCGAATGTATTATGTAGGTTCCGAATCTGTTTCGATCACTGCCCGCGCGAAAGAGCATATAAGGGTTTTGCCTGGTGGCGAAGGTTTGTTTGCCTGGGTTCTATCGGAAGAGATCGCTGGAGAAGAGTCATCCAGACACCCGGAGTTTCTCGCAAAAAAAGAAGACCTCTTCAAATCATTCAATGTTGATCCACAGGCTTATACCAAGCTTGTCCAGGACCTGAGAGAGTCTCCGACCGGAGTCATTATAACCGGGCGAGTATTTCATCGTATCCAGTCTGCATCTGATGCAATGGAGAGTTTGCTCCGGATGACGAACGCTCTCGGGTGGGTCGAAAAGGAAGGATGCGGTATTCTTCCTCTGCCAGAGGTGGGGAATGATCTTGGTGTATTGATGATGGGCGCAACACACGAGTGGCTGCCAGGTCTTCTTGATTCGCAGGATCCTGAAAATAAGAAGAAATGGGAAGCTACCTGGGGGGAACCTCTTTCCTATGGGAAGGGCGGTGGGTTAAAGGAAATCCTGGAAGGAATCAAGTCAGGAGCTATTAAAGGACTCATATCCTTCGGTGAAAATCCGCTCACTCATTTTTCTCCAAATTCTGAAGTTCGTGAAATTCTGTCCAAGCTTGATTTGCTTGTCTCTGTTGATTTGTTTCAGACTTCATTATCAGATCAGGCACACTTCCTTCTGCCGGCCGCTTCATCCTATGAGCGCTCGGGGCATGTCGTCAGCGTAGAAGGTTTTGTTCAGGCACTCAATCCGGCGATGACCTATTGGGGTGAATCACTCACTGATGGTGAAATTGTTTCCCGTCTCGCCGAGTGCATGGGCGTCCCCTTTGCAACAAGATCAACGGGTGAAGTCTCGAAAGAGATCTTTACGCTTATGCCCGATCTTTCTCCGTCGACTCGCAATGGAGATCACTTTATGGGGCCGACTGGAAATCTCATTCTACCGACAATTGTCAATCAACCTCCTCATAAGGCTGACAGAAAGACAGTAATGAAGAGAATGGCTTCCAGGGCGGAAAATTGGAAATCTGCTATAACGCCGATACAACCAGAAATCATTTCTGGGGAGGGGGATTTTGTTTTTGCATTGAATAAATCGCTCTTTCACTCAGGCAAGATGACCCTTCTGGATCCAAGCCTCATGAAAATGGAGTCGTCGGCATTTGTCAGGATCAATCGCCAGACAGCCAAAAAGTTAAAGATCAAAAAGAACGAGAATGTTCTTATTGAAAATAGCTATGGTTCCTGTATCCTTCCTGTCGAATTGACATCTGGTGTTACGGAAAATGAATTACAGGTGCCTTATCATTTTGATTCTCCTGACCTGATGGGCTTGTTTCCCGGAGAGATTAACTATTCTGGCACTTGTTCAACGGTAACAATGTTAAGGACTCGAGTTACCTTGAAAAAGATCGAGTAATTCGACCTCATCTTGATGAAGGCCGGCGGGATTTTCTTGAAGGCAGGTCCGTCGGTTCTTTTTTGTTGGAAAGGAAGTTCCTTTGCTGAATGATATTCTAGCTGCTGTTATCGTTATTGCCGGGCTGCTTTTTGTTGTGCTGACGATGGTTGCGTATCTGACCTATCTGGAAAGAAAGGTTCTCAGTTTTATGCAGGACAGACTCGGACCGATGGAAGTGGGTCCATGGGGTCTCTTGCAGCCCTTGGCTGATGGCATAAAGCTTATATCCAAAGAGGATATTATTCCCCAGGAGGCAAACAAGGCTATCTTCAAAATAGCCCCCATTATTTCCCTTGTTCCCGCAATTCTTTCCTTTGCGGTTATTCCTTTTGGCAGGGACTCTTTCCACTTTGAAGGGATCACGACACATCCTTACCTTACCGATATCAATATTGGAATGATTTATATCCTTGCCCTTTCTTCTATTGGAGCCTACGGAATTCTGCTTGGTGGTTGGGCTTCAAACAGCAAGTATTCCATTATGGGAGCACTGAGGTCAGCAGCTCAGGTTATCAGTTACGAACTGAATGCTGGGATGAGCATTATCGGAGTTCTCCTTCTGGCTGGTTCCCTTTCCCTTGTAAAAATTGAAAATGCCCAACAGGGCGGTTTTTGGCACTGGTATATTTTTCCCCAGATAATTGCTTTTGTGATTTATCTTATTTCTGGCATCGCAGAAACAAACAGGACCCCGTTTGATTTGCCAGAGGCCGAGTCTGAACTTGTCGCAGGGTTCTTTACTGAATATTCCGGTATGCGGTTTTCCCTGTACTACCTGGCAGAGTATGCCAACATGATTGTTGTTTCTTGTGTGGCTACGGTTTTATTCCTTGGTGGTTGGGGATCTCCCTTGCCCATTCTTGATTTCGTCCCGCCAGTTATCTGGTTCATGTTGAAGGTTTATTTTTTCTTGTTTTTCTTTTTTTGGATAAGGGCGACCTTGCCGCGTTTGCGTTACGATCAGTTGATGAAGTTTGGTTGGAAAATCATGCTTCCTCTGTCTTTCGCAAATGTAATTGTGACTGCCTTTGTTGTTTACATGATCCGTCATTGATATCCGGTCCAAGGGTCGGAAGGAGCTTATATGGGAATTAAAAAATTTCTGAATACGATCATGTTTGGGGAGATTATGTCCGGTCTCAAACTGACCTTTCGGCATATGTTCAAAAAAGCGGTGACACTTCAGTATCCTCATGAAAAACTGACTCTCCCTGACGGTTATAGAGGGTTCATTGTCCACCGTCGCTATGAAAACGAACAGGAGAGGTGTGTAGGGTGTGATCTGTGTGAGGCGATCTGTCCCGCAAAAGCCATCTCAGTTGTGGGAGATATTCATCCCGAATTTCCGGAACGACGCTATGCAAAAGAATATACGTTAGATTTTACCAGGTGTATTTTTTGCGGTTTTTGCGTGGTTGCCTGTCCGGTCAATGCTTTGGCAATGACGAAAGAGTATGCTCATTCTTCCTTTACCAGGGAAGGACTGATCTATTCCAAGGAGCAGTTGCTGTCTCTCGGGGATAAGTGTGAGCAGGATTCAATCGGTTATCTGAAGTTCAAAAACATGTGGGAAGCAGAAAATTCCGGAAAAGAAGAGGGAAGATATCACTTCCCCCCGATACCATCAGTCAAATCAGGAGGTTGATTCAAAGCATGGAAATTCTGTCTTTTGTTTATTTTGGAGGAGCAATCCTGCTTTCAGCCCTGATGGTAGTCATTTTCAAAAATCCGTTATATTCAGCAATGTCGTTATTGTCGATGTTTGCTCATGTAGCTGGACTATACGTAATCCTTGAGGCCGAGTTTCTTGCCGGTGTCCAGCTGCTTGTCTATGCGGGTGCAATTCTCGTCCTTTATATCTTTGTTGTGATGCTGCTAAACGTCCAGACTCAGGGACGTGTTCTGCAAAAGCAGGCGCCTGTTGTCTTTGGTGCTGCCGTTGTCGCCGCAGTGGAAGTTGCATTCCTCATTTCCCGAAGCCACTTTTATCCCGAACTTCCTCCTGTTCCCCAACCGGGAGTTCCTCCTCTTGGAAATACGGAGATGATAGGTATGGTTCTTTACACCAAGTACCTATTCCCGTTTGAGATCGCATCACTGGTTCTTCTTATTGCTCTTGTGGGAGCGATTGTGATGGCGAAAGGGAAGCTGAAGTTCCGGTGATATTCATGTATATTGGCTGCCTGAAGAATCCTTGCTGAATCATAGGTAGTTGATTATTCCTGTTATAGGGGGAGTGTTATCAGATGGTACCTTTATCCTGGTATGTTGGATTGAGTTCTGCTCTTTTTCTTGTGGGTCTTGTTGGCGTTCTCGTCAGGCGGAATACCTTGGTCGTTCTTTTATGTATTGAAATCATGCTCAATGCCGTCAATGTCAACTTTGTGGCGTTTAGCAAGTATCAGCATGTGATTGATGCTCAAATCCTGGTCTTTTTCGTTATTACTGTGGCAGCCGCCGAAGTCGCCATTGGATTGGGAATTATTATTTCCCTTTTCCGCCTTAAAGGTAGCGTCAATATTGATGACTTCAATATTTTGAAGCTGTAGATCGAAGGGAGAGATAATGAGTTTTTATGTTTTGATCCCCTTGCTTCCTTTGATCGGTTTTTTGATCACAGGAATTTTTTGGCCTTATTTTAAAGGCAAGGGGCATATTGTCACTGTTCCCCTCATGATTGCATCCTGGGTTTTGTCGCTCAGAGCTTTTTCTGAAACCATGAGTGGTCCTTCGGTCCATTTGAAGTTGTTTGACTGGATTGATTCAGGCAGCTTTCATGTAGCCATTTCTCTCATGGTAGACCATCTGACTGCGATTATGCTTGTCATGGTGACAACTGTTTCGACCTTGGTTCATATATATACCGTTGGTTATATGAAGGACGATTCGGGGTATGACCGTTTTTTTGCATATATCTCTCTGTTTACCTTTTCGATGATCATGTTACTGATGTCGGATAATTTGCTAGAGCTTTTTGTATTCTGGGAGGCCGTTGGCTTCTGTTCCTATATTCTTATTGTTCATTGGTACGAAAGAAAGCCATCCTGGGTTGCAGCCAATAAGGCTTTTATCATGAACAGGATTGGCGACTTTGGATTTATGCTCGGCATTCTTCTTGTTTATGTTGTTTTTGGGACATTGAACTACAGTGAAATTTTTCAAAAATTACCAGCTCATATTCACGACAGCATTAATCTGTGGAGCGCTTTTAATGGAACAACACATTATTCGGTGATAACTGTTATTGCATTATTGTTATTTGTTGGTGCTGTCGGTAAATCTGCCCAATTGCCGCTTCATCCCTGGCTGCCGGATGCCATGGAAGGTCCAACGCCCATTTCTGCATTGATCCATGCAGCAACGATGGTGACTGCAGGTATCTTCATGATTGTCAGGCTTAATCCTATTTATAATGCGTCGGCCGTTGCCATGTCTGTCGTTGCGTGGACCGGAGCATTGACGGCTGTTGTTGCTGCTACAATTGCATTGACGCAAAGGGATATCAAGAAAATTGTCGCCTATTCGACAATGAGCCAGCTTGGTTATATGGTCATGGCTTGTGGCATTGGAGCGTATGGCGCAGGTATTTTTCATCTTCTGACACACGGCTTTTTTAAAGCGTTGCTCTTTTTGGGTGCCGGATCCGTTATTCATTCAATGTCCGGAGAACAGGATATTTTTAGAATGGGCGGCCTGTCCCGTGCGATGAAGATTACTTTTGCCACCATGATGATAGGGTCTCTTGCCCTCTCCGGTATCCCTCCCTTCGCCGGTTTTTATTCAAAAGATCTTATCTTGTCTGAAGCGTTCCAGTCCGGTCCGACCGGTCATATCTTCTGGATGATCGGAGTACTGACTGCAATGCTGACCGCTTTTTATACCTTTCGTTTAGTCTTTGTTGTGTTCCTGGGCAAGGAAAATTTTTCCGAAGGAGAACATCATCATGGTCATGAGGGCCACGCTCCTCATGAAAGTCCTCTTGTGATGACATTTCCACTGATTTTTCTCTCATTTATGGCTCTTACGGCCGGATGGGCAGGTAATCATTACGATATCGTCGGATTCCTCTCCCAGTCGATGACTGTTCCTCATCCAACTGCACGGCCCGAACTTTCAGAAGATTCTCTGAAAGCCATATCGGTTATTGTGGGTCTCGTTGGCATTCTCCTGGCATATTTTCTATATGCCAAACCATCGACTGTTCCGCAGCGGATGGCTCATCAGTTCAAGCGGCTTTATTCTCTCTCTCTCAACAAATGGTTCTTTGATGAGTTTTACGATCTTGTCTTTGTCAAACCAACTATTTTTCTGTCATTCCTATTATGGAAAGAAGTTGATAAGGGTGTAATCGACGGGATTGTCAATGGCGTAGCCGAGTTTTGCCAAACGAGTGCTGCTTCCCTTCGTCGTCTTCAGACAGGCCAGTTGCAAAACTATGCATTGGTTATGGCTATTGGCCTTTTTGGCATGGTAAGTGTATTTCTCTTTATTCGATAATTGAGTGAATTAACCCTGAACCGAGGAACATGATGACCTTTCTCTCGATCCCGATTCTGACTTTCTTGATCTTTTTCCCTATTGTCGGGGGGATTTTTTTACTTCCTTTTATGAAAATGAAAAATTCTGATACAACGGTAAAGTGGGTTGCAGTCGGAATTACGGTTATTGAGTTTATTGCCTCCCTGACTCTTCTGATCGGGGGCAATCCGGGAACGTTCCAGATGCAGTTTGCTGAGGATCATCTTTGGATCCCTTTCGCAAATATTCATTACACCCTTGGCATTGATGGTATCAGTCTCGTTCTTATCATTATGACGACCTTATTGATGCCGATGTGCATTTTTACAAGTTGGGTCGGAATCAATAAACGTGTCACTGAATTCATGATTGCAATCCTGGTCCTCGAAGGTGCGATGATCGGGGTTTTTGCAGCCATGGACTTTATTCTTTTCTATGTTTTCTGGGAAGCCATGCTGATTCCGATGTTCCTGATCATCGGTGTCTGGGGTGGACCTAACCGAATCTATGCCACCATCAAGTTCTTTTTATACACTCTGGCAGGTTCCCTCTTTCTGCTTCTGGCGATCATTTCTCTCTACTTCGAAGGTGGCCATACCTTCAATATTGTTTCCCTGATGGGGCAGCATTATTCCCCCATTTTCCAGGATTTTGCTTTTGTGGCCCTATTCCTTGCATTTGCGGTAAAGGTTCCGATGTTCCCTTTTCATACATGGTTGCCAGATGCCCATGTTGAAGCTCCCACGGCTGGATCGGTCATCCTTGCATCAGTCATGCTGAAAATGGGTGCATACGGTTTTATCCGCTTTTCCTTGCCGATGTTTCCAAAAGCTTCAGTCTTTTTCACTGGTTTCATTTTTGCGCTATCCCTCATTGGAATTATTTGGGGAGCAATGATGGCACTCGCCCAGGAAGATATGAAAAAGCTGATTGCTTATTCTTCGGTGAGTCATATGGGATTTGTCACATTGGGAATCTTTGTCTTCAATGCTCAGGGAGTGGAAGGCGCAATCCTTCAGATGATCAATCATGGTGTGACTACAGGCGCACTCTTTCTCTGTGTAGGGGTTCTCTATGACAGAACGCACTCAAGACTTCTTTCTGACTATGGTGGGATCGCAAAGGTCATGCCAGTTTTTTCCACTATGCTGGTCATCTTTTCTCTTTCATCCCTTGGACTTCCTGGTCTGAATTCTTTTGTTGGGGAGTTCCTGGTTCTTCTTGGTGCTTTCAGGGCAAATGCGGCAGTCGGTGTTATTGCTGCAATCGGAATTATTTTGGCAGCGTTGTATATGCTTTACCTCCTTTCAAAAGTTGTTTGGGGCAAGTACGAACCCCGTTCCTGGGCATTGCCAGATATGAATCGATACGAATGGGCTTCATTGCTTCCTCTCCTTGTGATTGTTGTATGGCTTGGAGTCCAGCCGAACGCCTTGCTATCAATGCTGCATGTTAGTGTAACTCATCTCCTTGGACAGGTAAGTTCCGCTTCGCCTCTCGCAAGTCTTTCGGGTGGTTTTTAAACAGGTTTAATGATTTTTGTCTGGTGCTGATTAAAGGAAATTGATTGAGGGGGTCTAATGTCTTTTTCTCTGGTAAATATTCTTGGGACGATGCCAGAAATTTATCTGACGTTTTTTGGGTGTGTGATACTAATCCTTGACACAATGATCCCCAGCGAAAAACGCTCCTGGCTCGCCTATTTTACGATTGCATCCCTTCTGTTTGCGATGATTGCGTCGTACGGGCTTAATGGGAAGGGACTACCGCTATATCAGGGGCTTTATATCATTGATCCTTTTTCAAACTTCTTCAAGATGATCATATATATTGCCGCCATTATTACGATCCTGTTTTCCTTGCCATATCTTGATCGTGAAGATATTCATATCGGGGAATACTACGCATTCATTCTTTTTTCCACCGTCGGCATGATGGTTATGGTTTCGGCGGGGGACCTGATTACTTTGTTCCTTGGCATTGAGCTCATGAGCCTTTGCTTCTATGTTATGGTGGGACTCAAGCGTGGATCTCATCGATCTGTTGAGGCTTCTTTCAAATATTTTCTTCTTGGGGCATTTTCTGCGGCCATCTTCCTCTTTGGCATTTCCTTCCTCTATGGTGCAACTGGCACCGAGACTATCTCCGGCATCGCTGCTTTTGTTGCCAATCCGGGTTCTTTAAAGCCGATGATCCTCCTTGGGATTGTCCTGACTCTCGTTGGGTTTGCCTTCAAGATATCTGCTGCACCCTTTCATATGTGGACTCCGGATGTCTATGAAGGGGCTCCTACCGTTGTTACCGGATTTATGTCCACTGCTTCAAAAATTGCCGCATTCGGAGTCTTTCTTCGAGTCTTCTGGGTTTCTTTTTCTGCTGATAAAATTGACTGGAATATCCTGATTGTTATCCTTTCAATCCTTTCTATGCTTGTGGGGAATCTCGTTGCACTTCGGCAAACCAATATTAAAAGAATGCTGGCGTACTCTTCTATTGGCCACGCCGGTTATGCCTCCATGGCTCTTTTGCAACCAAACAGGGAGTCTCTTTTTGCCCTCATGTTTTATCTCTTTGTCTATATGTTCATGACACTGGGTGCTTTTGGTATTGTTCTCATGCTGAGAAAATCCGGGGAAGAGGGTGAGGAAATATCAGACCTTGTAGGTCTTCATAAAAGACATCCTGTTGCGGCATTTGCTATGTTGGTGTTTATGTTTTCCTTGGCGGGGATACCTCCTTTTGGAGGCTTCCTTGCAAAATTCTATGTCTTTTTTGCGGTCATTCATGCTGGCTATGCATGGCTTGCCGTTGTCGGTATCATTTTTGCCGCAATCGGAGCTTTTTACTACCTTCGAATAGTCATGCTAATGTATATGAAGGATCCGGAGAGCGCCGTCGAATTCAAATCATCCTCATTGGGCAGGCTTGGCCTCCTTCTGACAGCAGGTATGACGGTTTTTCTGGGGGTCTACCCAACTCCATTTGTTGAGTACATCAAGTCTTCTCTTGCGATTTTTATCCCCTAAAGGGGACCCTGATGATACTAGATGGTGAAAAGTTAAAAAAAACCAAACCATTAACTGAGCGACAGGAGGAGGTTCTCCGTTTTATCCTTTCATGGATGAGAGAGAACTCTTCTCCTCCCACCATTACCGAAATCGCGAATCATTTGGGGATTCCTTACCCTAAGAGTGCTGGAACCCATCTTGAGGCCCTTGAAAAAAAAGGCTACATACAAAAGATTCCGGGGAAAGCGCGAGGTATACGTCTAACACCTAAAGCATCGTCTTTTCAGGATGAATATGCTTCTCCTGAATGGCTTACCGTACCCAGAATCGGGCGTATTCGTGCCGGTGTAGCAACCGGGTCAGATTTGCTCTCTGACGGGAAAATCACCATTCCAGCTTCGTTTCTTTCGGAAAAACCGGATTATGTATTAAGCGTTATTGGCGATAGCATGACCGGGGTCGGGATTCATGAAGGGGATCTTGCATTCATAAAAAAATGTGAGACAGTGTCTAATGGTGATATTATTGTTGCGCAAATTCAGGGGGAGATGACGTTAAAAACGTATATCCACGATAAGGGCAGGCTTATTCTAAGGGCAGCAAATCCAGCCTATCCTGATCGAATCGTGTTGCCGGAAGATGAGTCAGGACTGGTTCAAGGAAGAATGATCGGTCTATTCAGGTCCATAGCGCGAACAGGCGGTCGGTCCAATGGTTTCTGAGAAGAACACTCCAAATGGTGATGACGACTCTGAAATACCCACATCCCTGGATGATCTTGGGCCTGATTCGAAAAAATATTGCCCTGGCATTCGAAACATTAGCCCTAAAGGCAGGGCATTGAGGGGGGGTGTGGCTTTTTTAGGATTTGTTGCTGTCATTATCTACAATGAGCAATGGCCTTCAGTCCTCAATCACCCTTTTCTTTTTACAACTGGACTGATCATACTTTCTTTTATCACGGCATTGACATTCCTCCAGAGCTTCCTTTCTTTTTGCGTTGTTGATGCTCTTATGGGCCGAACCAACATCTCAGGTCATTTTAAAAAAGTTTCGCATGATGCGCATGAACTGGACAAGAGAAGAGCTTTCCTGATTATTGGAGGAGCACTGGTGCTTGCCCTGCTTTTTTCGGCTCTTCTTTTGATCAAAGAGCTTGGAAGTACTCTATAAATATCTATTTATTCCTCTTTTTTGACCTCGGCTCATTCCACGACAGAATGTTTTTCCCTCTTTTGCTCACAGGACAGAGATGAAGTCGACTTGGCCGAAAACGTTATCCGAATTAAGAACCCAAGTAGGCTCCCTGCTTTTCTCGAGTGCGCTTTCTTTTCAGAAAGATGCGACGCTCGAAGAAGTCAAGACATCTCATTCTCCTTTATGGGTTAAGGTGTTATATGGTACAAGGGATAGTCGTCAGATAGCAGTCTATCTGGGAGATAAAAATTCGTATCGGGAAATATCCTGCTCATCCTGTTCTCCTGAAATCTACTCAGAATTATCTGTAGCCTGTTCTCATGTTATTTCAGCTATTGCCTATTGCCTTGAAAGTGATCAATGCCCTTTTCCCCCTGGAAAACCTTTAAAAAACCAAATTTTCGACCGGTTCAATCATACTTCTTCTAAAAATCATGCTGGCGAGCCAGAGTTTTTAGCATCGGAACCACGGGTGCAAATCCCTGACAGGTTGTTATGGTATGAAGAACAGGGTGACAGAGGCTTTATTCTGGTAGATCGCAATCATGTACCCATTGATCTCGAAACGACGAGAGTTTTCAGTCTTCGTAGCCGCCTGCCAGGGTATTCTTATCGATCTGACGGCAAGTTTTTCCTGGAGCTGGAGCTATGCTTTCAAATTGACAAGGTCATCTCCGTCATCGGTCGCCAGGTCAATCTTTATCGTCCAAAATCCGTTGAGTCTTTAAAACGCCTCTTAACGGAAAATCTATTTCTTCTCGAAATAAACCATGGAGGTCTGTGCTCTCCCCTTACATTTGCGGTGGGCATCTTTAAATGGATGGGGAGGTGGATCCCGGATCCGGATAGCAGAACAATCAGCCTTGATGCTTCATGGGTGGTCTCCGGGAAGAGCTATCCATCTTCGTCGGTCAAGTTTTTTTTGTTGGGCCCCTTGTCCTGTATTTTGTTGCCGGGAAATACCCTGTTTTTTGTCAATGAAAGACTTCCTGAGCAGTTGTCCTCTTTTCTGAAGGAATCTTTTTATCTTCACCCGGAGGATCTTTTGCATCGATCCCGATTCTTAACTTCGGAACAGTGTTTGTCTTTCTGCTTGGAAGGATATTCTTATCCTCCGGTAACTTTAGATGGAGAAAAGTGGGAAGCTTGTGTCGATATCCGGGATTTCCATCGAAAAGGGGTCAATATTTTTCCTTATCTTCGATCTGGAGGAAAGAGTGTCGCATTATTTGGTCCACAGCGACTTGCATTCGGAGATGTTTTGTGGAGCGATGATGCCAGATTCCCGGACCAGATCTGTCTGATTCACAGGGATCGGCAGAAAGAGCTTTTCTGCCGGAATATCCTGGAAAAAACGATTGGGCGGGGTTCAACGGAGCCATGGATATCTTTTGCGAAAGAAGACAGGAGCATTTTTTATCAGAAAATATTACCTGCCCTTAAGAGGTCGGGATTTTCTGTCGGGCAAATCGAATCATCCGAACATCTCTTGTACTCAGGAGATGTGGAACTTCTTGCCATTTTATCCCCGGCTGGATCTGTGTCCCAATTAGATCATGGGCTCAATAATCCCATTTCTGTTCATTGTGTTTTAAAGGCGAAGGACCGGATCTGGGATATGCCACATCTGCCGGGGGAGATGGGGGATTCTGTTTACCATCTTTCTGACAACTTTTCTGTTTTGATGGATCTCGAACTTCATCAGAAAATCCAAGACCTTTCAGTGCTTCTGGAAACGGATCAGGAAGGTCGGGCAGTCATCAGCCAGTATTACGGATCCATCTTGCTCAAAAGCCGTCCTGACCTTCCCTTTCAGATAGATGATGACCTTTCGGGTCATTTAACGCCCTTTCAGACTTCAGATCTGTCAAGCGAAGAATCTTTTGTTCTGGACAGGTCAATCAAGGTTCCTCTCAGGGATTATCAAAGGGAAGGAGCAGCGTGGATACATTCTCTCCGATTGTCAGGGTTGGGAGGGATTCTTGCCGATGAGATGGGGCTTGGAAAAACACTAACGGTTCTCGCTGAGCTTGTTCTTGAGGTTGAACAGGCCAAAAAACAGGGGGAGAAACTTCCTCCATCTCTGGTCGTTCTTCCCGCAACTCTTCTTTTTAACTGGGAGAAAGAAATTTCCAAACATGCTCCGACCCTGACCTCTGCGATTCATCATGGTCCGTTAAGACGGGAGCGCTGGAGCAGGGCTTTAATGGCCGACGTTATTCTTTCTACCTATGGGACAGTCAGAAATGATCTGGATGAAATCTCTAAGGTTCGTTTTCACTCAATCATCGCGGACGAAGCCCAGATCATGAAAAACCCGGCCTCCGGGATTGCGACCGCGATGTTTTCCCTGAAGTCTTCTTTTAAGCTTGCTTTATCAGGCACACCGGTTGAAAATCATCTGGTAGACCTTTGGTCGATCTTTGCTTTTGTCATGCCAGGACTTCTGGGGAGCAGGCGTCGGTTTGAAAGAATATTTGTCCAGAATGGAGGTTCCGGGGCATTGGGTGTAGACGGGGTCAATCTTCTTCGTTCATTGATCTCTCCACTGATCCTGAGGCGAACGAAAGAAAATGTTTTAAAAGACCTGCCGGAAAAAGTCATCATTGATTACTGGATAGATCCAACGCCGGAAGAGCGCCATCAGTACAGAAAACTCAAGGATCAAGGACGGGATAGCCTGAAGCAGGTCAACGCAGGAGCTTATCGCCTTGGGGTGTTTTCGCTTTTAATGACACTGAGGCGATACTGCTGTCACCCCGAGCTGGTGAAAGATATTCCTCCCCTCCATATGGGTGGTCCTGCAAAATTTCAGACGGTAAAAGAAAAAATTTCGGAAGCATTGGAAGATGGCCATGGAGTGATTCTTTTCTCTCAGTTTGTGGGTGTCCTTGATCGATTTGAGGAATATTTCAAGTCGGAGCGGGTCCCCGTCCTCCGTCTTGATGGGGGGACGTCACTTCTTGAGAGGCAAAAAATGGTCGACTCTTTTCAGAAGCAGGGGGACGATGCTCCAAGGCTGTTTTTGGCAAGTCTCAAGGCGGGAGGTGTCGGGCTGACCTTGACTAATGCGGATTATGTTTTTCATTATGATCCCTGGTGGAATCCACAGGTCGAAAATCAGGCAACAGACAGGGCTCATCGGATCGGTCAAAACAGGACTGTTTTTGTTTACCGTTTCCTTACACGAGGAACTGTTGAAGAGCATGTGGCAAGGCTCAAAGAAAAAAAACTTGCCCTTTTTGCAAAAGTCATGGCAGATGAAAGGTTTGACTTGGTTGAGGGGCTGGATTTGGCGGAAATAGAATCTTTGCTTTCAAGCGAGGGAGATCTCTTTTAAGATCAAAAACGCACTTTTTATAATATGGAGAAAAAATGTCGGAGAGTTCCCCTTCAAATACCCTGGAAAAACGTTATCTGGCAGGAGAGACGAGACAAGAAGCCCTTGAACGGGCCAAACTTTTGAACAAGGAGGGGATCGGCACAATTCTTTTGCCGATGCTCTCTGATAATGGCGAGGCGGATGGAGAACTTTTTCTGCAGGAGATAAAAGAGCTTTCCCATCAGATGGGGCTCACGATGATTCGGGGCGGAATTTCATTTTCCCTGTCGCAATCAGGGTATCCATCTTCAGGAAACCATGCGATGGATCATCTCCGCGCTGCAATCACTGCAGCGGAAGAGTATTCAATCGGTTGCTGGATTGATATGGAAGAGGGCCCGAGAGTGGGGGAGACACTCGATACGTTTCTGGAATTGAGGAAGAAGTTTGCACATTTGTCGATAACTCTTCAGGCGAGGCTTGATCGAACAGATAAAGATCTGGAGACGATCCTGAACAAAAGGGCGAGAGTCCGTCTGGTCAAAGGGAAGTTTCCGGTATCGACTGAACCTGGAACCGATGACCCGGCGCAGATCAGGAGAAAATACCAAAGTTATATGGAGTGGTTGTTTTCTGAGGGCGCCATGTTTGCTCTTGCGACTCATGATGAAGAGATTTTGCAAGGCGCATCGAAGCTCCAGAATGCTCATCCGAGGATGATGGAGTTTCAGATGTGGTTGGGGCGTCGGGAAGAAAAAATTCGCTCTCTGCTCTTCGAAGGGGGATTCCCGGTAACACTGGTGCTTCCTTATGGACCCGGTGCCCGGAAGCATCTCGCTTTAATTCAGGAGCTTGGAGAGATTTGAGATCAAAAAGCCGGTCGTACATGACCGGCTTTTTGATGTGTTCTGAGGCGGCTTCTGGTGTTGGTTTATTCTGGTTTTTTGAGACCTAGAAACTCCCGGGTAATATTGACAAGCATGTTTCTGTGCTCTGGCGTTCCCAGGTTCAGTCGATATTCATTGATTACTTTGACGCGCATATCCTCCCATGCAGTCCAGCACGTTTTACAGACGGACTCCTGTACCTCTTTTCCAAATCCTGACGGAAAGGGGGGTTGCTCAAGACCCTCTGCATCAGCCCCACAACGCGCACAATGAACGATTGCCATCCTAACTCCTTATCATGTTCTAAAACTGTTTGATTTTATTTTGTCTTGAAGACCATTCTCCACCCCTGTACCTTACCACAAGATTTAAAAGTGGCTCAAGCGCGGTAGAATGCCTGAGAACCTGTTGTCTATACGCTAGAACCCAAATTCGGACAGAAGTTTGTCGACATCGGTCTGATTGACATCGGTTGGGTGGCCTGTTCCCTTCAAGTCCAGCTCTTCTGCCTTGTGTTCTAAGTTTTTTGCGGCTGATTCATGTCTCGGGCCAGGTGATAGATCCATCAGGATCGTCAGAAGCTTGTTCTGGAGATCGTTTAGTGTTCCGGTCATTTTACGGATGTTTTGCCCCACCAGGTCCTGAAAGACCATCGCCTCGAACCCATGGAGAATTCTCTCCTCATCTTCCATGAGCAAGGATTCAACAACCTGTATTTCCGTTTCGAGTGTCTGGGGGTTGTTCTTTATCCGGGTAACCGCTTCTTTTAGCTCCCTGTTTGTTTCCAGGGACCTTTCAAATCCCTCAAGGAGCTTGTGGGCTGCCTCTTCAGTCATTTTCGAGACAGCTTCGAGACCGGTAGAGGTTTGGGGAAGGTGTGTTTCCATCATCTTCATCGTATCCATCATCGAGTCAGACATGGAGAGAATCTTCTGGATTTCCCTTGCGGTTTTTCCAACCTGACTTAACAAGTCAGCTTCGGGATCGTCTTGTCCTGGCAAAGGATGGCCTGATTTTATCGTCATCGGAGGCTTTTCTTTCTCTGGTTTGGAGGATGAAGCAAGACACAGAAGTCCCAAATATTCTTCGAAGCTCTTCAGGTCAAATACATAAACCGGAAGGGAATCGATCGTATCTGAGTACCGCAGGAAAGGAAGACCTGACTTTTCAAGAGTCTTTGTTTCGTTGGGTGTTTTTTCCCGAATCACTTTTCCCATTTTGGTCGTTGCGAGGGCAAATCGTTTTCCATTTGAAAAAGAGATCACCAGAAGCCTGGCCGGAGGTGACTGGTCCGTTTCTTTTGTGAAGGCTTTTCTTAAGTCGAAAACATCGGCAGGAAGACCAACTTCGTTGATAGAGCCTATCTGAAGGCCATCTCGGGAACCGGGGACCAGCTGGTCTCCTTTGAGGATCTTGAGAATATCTTCAAGCCTGACACCAACGAGGATCTCTTTGGTTAAGGAAAAGGTAAATAGCTGCAAGGTTGCCTCTTTCTTGAAAAGGTTCCCAGAGAAGTTGATCCGGGCGTTTTGGGACTTCAAGCCATTTTCTGATGATGGTCGATCTTTTTATCCTTATGGAGAGATCGAAGATGAACGGCCAAATTCTAGCAAAACTGATTGTTCAGACATAGTCCTTGCCATTCATCATTAGCTTTTTATTTTTGAAATGGATGGCTAGGACAGATCATCTCCATTGATAAAAAGTTGATCGCTCAAAATCCTGTTTAACTCTTTTTCTGATGTTTTTATAGCGGCTTCCTGCATTTCTTCTGGTAATGCTCCTGCAATTTCGCCAATCCATTCTCTGAACTTCATGGACTTGAAGACCAGAAAGTCAAAGGGAAATATCTCTGACAGAAGATCCCGATGAAAATACTGAACGAAAGATCGTTGGGGATCTTTTAAAAGCGGCCGAATGATTTTCATTGTGTCCGGAAAAACCGCTTCGATCGCTCCACCAAAGGACCAGACCTCATGCGGATAGACCGAATTTCTGTAAATATTCGGGTATCCCCGGATGAAGACTGGAGGATCGGGGTTTTGCCCGGAAAGATATTCCGAGAGAGTCTGGTAATCCTTTTCAAGGAGAATCATATCCTGAGATCTTTCCCCCGCCGGCATGTGTTCCTGCCGTTCCCTGGGTGATAAATAAAAAGGCACAGAGGATATTCTTGAACTCTCGATCAGGTCGTGAAACTTCCGGAACTCGGGAATGATAACCCCGATTTCTTTATTGTCGACTTCGAGTGCCATCCCCTTTAGGTTGACCATTGGGCAAAACCGGCAGACCGCTTCAAGTGACTCCCATAATATCGGCGGAATAGGGGCGGTGTGGTCATCCTGATAAAGTGAGGCGCTCTTCTCCCTGAATGTGGAGAGTCCTCCCATGTGAACTTCCATGACATGATCAAGGGGAAGGTGATCGCTGATCCATTCGTGGATGGTTTCAGGCTGTGGCTTGATTCCGGCAGCTTCGATCAATGTCAGCACATGTCCGATATCGAGTCCAAGCCCAAGATCGGTTCCCTTTACGATAGTGTTGAAGAAATCTCCAGGGTGCATTGACCCAGCCAAAAAAAATGGGAATGGGGGGATCTCAACAATTAATTGGCGTCCTTCCATTTGTTCCATGAGCCAAAGGGTGTTTTCCCTGATCAAGTTGGCGGATTCACGGGAGAGAAGTGGAGGAAGGTATGTCCCAAAGGTCCTTCCTCCAAAGGATTTGTGGGCACATTCGTGGATCATCCAGCTTGATCCCAGGGCATCCATATGAGCGTTAGCCCGAACAATCTCCTGCCTAGTTGCCGGATGTGCCCTGAATACCGGCTGTGTGTACCAGAGAGCGTCTCCGTGATAACGAAGGGGAATTTCTTCGGGAATGGTTTCTTCGCGAGCTTGTTTCAGATCGACGGTTCGGCCACGAAAAATTTCAATATACTCGGGAATATGGCTGTTTGAAGAGCGATCGCCAGTATCGGTCATGGATTGGTAGAGGTCGTGAATGGGAGGAAAGTAGAGATCTGTCGATATTCCAATTTTACAGGTCGTTCTGATTGTGTCAGTACTGCTCATTGATCCTTACCCGTGGATAAAATCAAGATCTTCGGCGATACAGGGTGACTTGCTCCGGTTCCTGTCGCTATTGTTTTCTGTCAGGATGATCCTATCGGATTTTTTTCTGAAAATCCGGATTTTTGAATCCAAAAATGACAAGTGTGAACTCTTGGTTTGTGGAGAAATTCTGTTGAGGAGCCATCATGCGTCTTGAATGAAGGAATATAGTGGTCTGGTGGGAAAATAAAAAAGGGGGGAACTCCCCCCTTTTCGGGTTACAGCTTACCCGTTGTTGTGGTGTTTCTTCTTGTGGTGATGTCGGACATGATGATGGTGCTTTACATAATGGTGATGCTTTGGATAGCAACGATGATGGCGGCGATAGTACTTGCTGTGATGGTTACAGCCATGACGGGCATGTCGCTTTTTCATGTGCTTTTTGGCATGTGCTGCAGGAGCTGCTGGTGCTGCTGGTGCGCTTGCTGCTGGTGCTGCTGGCGCGGTTGCATCTGCGGCAAAAGAAACTGGCGCTGCGGTGAGGGAGATTGCTCCCATAAACGCAAACGCTACGAACATGGAAGAGATCTTTCTGATCAGCATTTGGGCTCCTTTGGTGTAAGGCCATAACGGCAACGATGTCCGGGCACCACTTGCCCGATTCCCCTTCAGTCTAAAGAAAGAACTGGAAGATTTCAACAAGGACAGGGATTGAGTTAAAGATTAGTGGCTTTTGGTGTGGACAGACGTTCGAATATTTCGATCCTGTCTGTGTCGTAAGGATCGATCGCCATCGCTTTCCTTAAGTATTCGAGCGCTTTTTTACGGTCGCCAAGATCTTTGTATACGCCGGCCAGGCCGTCTAGTACCCCTGGATCCGACCCGTTGATTTCCAGAGCTTTTGTCAGGACTTCAAGGGCTTTTTCCTGAAGAGCACGATCGTTTTCCATTGCTCCGATATCTGCCATACACCAGGCCAGATCGACAAGATAGGTAATGTTGTCAGGTGATCTGTCAACGGCCCTCCGGTAAATAAGAAGGGCATCTTGCATTCTTCCCCTGCTTTTCAGGGCACCTGCGAGCGTGTGGTACTGGGATGGCTCTTCGGGATCCAGCCTTATGGCATCTTCGAGCGCGGAAATCGCTTCCTGTGGCACACCTTTTTCAATCAGACACTCGGCCAGCCGGCGAAGAACCATCGGTGCGTTGGGGATTCTTATCAGTATTTGTCGATAGATGGCTATGGCATCTATTGTCTTTCCTGTCAGGCGAAAAGTTTCTGCCTCATCGAACAGCTCACCGATTCCTTTGTTTTGCTCCATATGTGATCCTCCGAACTTTTTGGGGGCAGACGTTCACTCATCATTCTTTCACAGATGGCTTCCGGGATCGAGTGTCATGACCGGTCAGGGGGAGGGGAGCGTGAGACTGGTGTTTTGAGATGATTGCGGAGCACTTTCGATCAGGGACTCAATCTGCCCAAGAAGCCTGTTGCCTCCAACCCGGAATGAAAGATACTGGGCCTGGCTGCCGTTGACAGTAAGGTACGCCCGTGCGGCCTGTCTGGTGTTTCCTGTAATCCCGACGGCAGAAATTGAAAATGTCTGGGAGACGATTGTGATATCTCCCTGGATATTGGCAAGAACCGCAGGTGGAATAACCTGGGAGACGGCCTGCATCGTTCTGAAAGGTCTTGCCTGGGTGATCGATGCGGCAATCTGGGGAGTCATTGAGGGGTCCAATGATTCGATGACCGTTTCTGACGCTGTGTTCAGGTTCACAACTCCATCGGATTGCGCTGTAACATAGGGTTCGAGAGCCTGGTACTGGGATTCGGTCATACCCATTACCTGATGAAGCTCCGAGAGAACATCCATGGGGGCTCCATGAGGTCTGTAGGGGGGGATCTGTGAGGCATATGCACCTGCGGGAGGAGGCTGGCTTGTTCCTGTTCCGGAGACCCAGACTTCAATGGCCGGGATCACCGATATGGGAAGGCCGAGAAGAGTAAAGAGCTTTTCCAGTTGTCCAACCCGGTGAAGGTTCGGGGTTCCGTTGGCAGAGATCTGGTTCAGGTTGAGCTTTGAGTCTTCATCCGTGACGATGCCGGAGAGGAACATGTTGGAGGATACTGGAAAATTGATCAGGGGTGTTGCCCAGGGCTGATCGAGCCCCGTGTAATTCTGGCCACTTTTTGCTGCAGCGAGGGAGCTCCCTATGATTTCGAGCTTTCCTGCCTCTATCCCGGAGCGGGCCAGATAATAGGCCTGTGTGTTGTCGTGAAAAATCTCGGATTCCCTCAGGAACGACTCTGCATGATCTATAATCCGGAAGACCAGAAGAGTCAGCAGGACAATCATGAAAAGAACCATAACGAGGGCAAACCCGCCATCTGTTTTATTAGTAGTCAAGGCAGAATACCCCCTCTTGCGATCCGACTTCGCCCATCAGAAAGCCCGTCAATTTGTATGGACGGATCTTTGTTGGAATATGGCCGTAGGCGAGATGAACTCCCACCGATGCTTGAGCCGAAGTATCCGTGACGTGGCGTGGTCGCAATTCTTCTCCTTTCTCCGTACAAGATATTGGAAGTGCCGGTCGGGAGTTCAGGACGGTGAATCCGGCCGGAATAATCCGGACCTGTTCCTCATGTGAGCATCGGCAGAAGATGCTCTGTCCGGGCGGACCTATCATTGTCCGTTCTGTGGTATGAAAAAGGATCGGGACTACAACGCTTTCCTGAAGATTTTGAGACTCGGGCTTTCGTCTTGGGGATTGGCCCCCAAAAAGCTCCCGCTACAACCATTTCCCAGGTTTGGCGGTGAGAGCCGTCACGAGGGTTGGATACTTTGGACATCAAGTCGCACATCCAGAAGATCGTGCTGGTCGAACCTGCGCTCAAGGGAGATGTGCGTAATCCGGAGGAGGTGAGGTGCCCTCTGGATCCTTGCTATGAATATCAGTACATGAGCTAGGTCAACCTTTTCAAGATGGAGGCTTACCATCACCGATGGATATCCTCCTTCGGAGGGAAGGTTCCGGGGGGTCATCTGGGAAACGGATTTCGATATCTGTGAATGCCTTGCTTCCTGTTCAAGGTACGAAATCAGAGAGAATCCCGAGTTGTCCGAGCTCAAAAGATGCGATCGCTTGTTAATCGATGCCTGTATCTGGCGAAGGTGGGTCGACATCCGGGTGGCTTTTTTGATTTCCTCCTTGAGAGAGGCATCTTCGGAGACGGCCTCTTCATAAGGATCCAGAAACAGTGTTGTTATAAGCAACGATACAAGATATATCGCACCAAGAAGGAGCAGAATAGATGAAAGGACTCTTTCTCTGGGTGTAAGCTTCTCCCATTTTTCCATCAGAGGAATGGAATATTTCTTGAGAGAGGCAAAAAGAGGAGAAAAACGAGCCAGAGACCTTTCAGTCATGGGTTCCTCCCATCCGGAAGGTGACCGTTTTACGGTCGATCCCCAGCCGGGCGCTCTGAACGGAGAGCTCCTTGATATGCGGATTCTTAAGAAGCTCTGTCCTGATGATTTCGACGTGTTCAAAACTGTCTGTTTTTCCAGAAAGATTAAGGCTTTTTGCTCCGATGGACAGAGAGACCAGCTCAAAGGACATATTGTTTGGCGGAGCGATGGAAATGGCACGCAAAAGTTCGATAATGTCCGTTCCTCTTGAAAGCATCAGACTTTGCTTCTTGAGTTTTTTCTCCCGTTGCTCCATCTGGGCAATCGGATCCACAATCTGCGATGTGCCGAGTGCCTCCGATGCAATCTTCTTGATAATGGACTTTTCAGCGGTGACCTGACTCCTGATGCTTTTATAATGAACCCATCCGTCAAATGCGATTGCCATGATCAAGAGGACCGTCAGAAATAAAAAAGGTCTGAGCTGTTTGATGAGCAGTTTCTTCTCATGCTCCGAGGCAAGCGCTCCCGTTCGAAAGTCCGGAAGGTTTTTCCTGAGGCTTCCGTCCGGGAAAAGAAACTTGGCCCCGGCCAGGATAAGCGGCGTTCCATCAACTTTGCCTTCAGGAGTGTGTTCGTATTGAAAGCCCCTTCCCTTCTTGAGCGCCATCCCTTCCATGGAGAAAGCAAAAAAAATATTTTCCAGTTGCCTCATCCGTTCTTCCGGGGATGGATCCCTGATGACCAGCTCTTTGACCGGAAAGCTTTCATCAAGGACGAGAAGAACTGTTCGTGTTGCCTGGTCTTCGTATTGGAGGGTTGATCCGGGGGACTTCTGGTCTCCCTGAAGAACAGCAGTGTTTTCCCTGGATAGAAGGATGGACTCCGGAAATATATGTTTGGGCTCAAGGTGGTGATCGGCGAGTTTCCTGATGGCTGTTTCAATCGGGAATCTGGGGGTGGTCAGAGCAAAAACCTGATAGGAGTTCTGGACTCTTTTGATGCTGATTGCTGTCTGGCATTGTTCGATTGGCCATGGAATCAGGGCATCCATTTCATTTTCGCAGGCGGGAAGAATCTCCTGCTTGAGCAGGGATGGAAGCTGGAAAGACTGCGAAACTGACAGCTCTGGAGGCCACAAAAGGATGGATGTGACATTTTTTCCGGAAAGGAGATCGTCAAGCTCAGGTATCTTGAGCGGTTTTTCCGGATCCAGAAAGTCCTTTGTTGAAATTGGCCAACAGAAATGGTTCTGGATTTCCCATGACGCACGCTCCCTCTGGAGAATGAATGCTTCAAGATCGTCATCTGAAAATCGGGTCAGCAGATACGTGTCAGCCATGAGACTTCTCCCTATCGAGGAAGAACAATCCCGTTAAGAGTTACCTGGGGAGATCCCAGCGGGCCAGACAGATGAAGATGGATTGATGCACCATTTTTTCCTGCAATGGAAGGAAGCGGGATCTTGGAGAGTTCTCCCCGGAGGGAAATGTCGAAATCGAGATTTACGATGGATCGGGGGTACGGGTTGGCCAGGGAAACATCGCCTGTTCCGGTCAGATGAGCCATCGGACCATCGGCATTGAGTGTTTCTATATGACCAAGACCATTTTTCATCCTGACTGTCCCGTGAACATGCGTAAAGGATATGGGGGGAAGGGGAAATCCGTTCATGTTGAGGGAGCGTACGACAAGTTTTGCTATCGAGAGAGAGAGTACCCCGTGGCCCTTGTCTTCCATCCCTGTTTTCCATGTGTAGTCGGTCTGAATGTTCATGAGTCCCGACAAGTTCTGGTGTGTGAGTTTTCTGGTCGTGGACAGGTCAATGGGGCGGGTTGTGAGGCCTTTCAGATGACTGACTTTTCCACGGTAAAATCGTCTGAGCCTCCCCTTGAACTCTCCACCGTACATTTTGAGGTCAAAATTGTATCGGGGTTTTCCGGAGACGAGGGTGACAAGGTCAACGTTTCCCCTGGCCTGGGAAAGATCGATCGATACAGGCCCATCATTGGTTGGTGCGGTAATGGTCATGTCCCGATAGGAGACACCGAGGGGGGGATGGTAAATGGCAGATTCGGCACTGATCGTGACCCCGGGTGAGGGGGATGCCAGCAAGTGCTTTGCCATTTCGTTGGCCGGAAACCCTTTTGCGAGAAAGGCAAGGAAAGTGATGAATCCCCAGAGGAGAAGAGTCATGGGGCGCATAAAAAAGCTTTCTCTTTTTTGTTGGGGTGCCTGTCTTTCAAATGCCCGGGCAAGATGGTCAAGATTGCTCCGTATGGTTGGAGAGATGCTCTCCAGCCCGACTTTGATGGGATTTTTTTTCTTGGGAAAACGGGGCTGTTGGATCATCAGTTTTCAAGCGCCCAGGATTCGATGTCGGCATTGTTTCCCTTGCCGCCCTTGGCACCGTCCGCTCCATAGGAGTAAAGGTCAAAGTCCCCATGATTCCCGGGAGAAAGGTAGATATAGGGCCGGCCCCAGGGATCCTTTGGTATTTTTGAGATATACCCTCCCGCTTTGTAATTGGTCGGGATGGGAGGTGTTGATGGTTTTTTGATCAGTGCATCAAGGGTCTGTTCTGTCGAAGGATAGGTTCCGTTGTCAAGATGGTAAAGGCTCAAGGCATTTTCTATCTCCCTGATCTGGGCTTTGGCCGCAACCCTTTTGGCTTCTTCGGTCCGACCGATGATTTTGGGCACGACAAGCGCCGCAAGCAAGGCAATGATGAAGATGACCACCATGATCTCGATCAATGTGAATCCGGAGTCCGAAAAAAGGCTTTTTCTCTTCTTGGTAAGGCCAGACATTCGCTTTTCCTCTTGTCGATCTTTAGCAGGCACCGTTATTTGCTACTGGACAGCCTGACTCATTTCAAAAATGGGGAGCAAAACTGAAAGAACCATGAAAAGGACCATGGATCCGATTAATAGTATCATGAGTGGCTCGACGATTGAAGTAATGGTTGCAACAATCTGTCCGACCTCAGACTCATATCCCTGGGCTGTTTTCATCAGGAGCTCTTCGAGCTGCCCCGAGCGTTCTCCGGTCTGGATCATTGCGACTGCAAGCCTCGGGAAGTAAGGGGATTGGCGAAGGCTTCCTCCCAGGGACTCTCCGTTCCTGACGAGCTCTCTTGCCCGGGAGACAGCCTCCTTCAAGATCTGGTTGGTCACGACTGTTTCAGCGATTTCAAGAGCCCTTTGAAGGGAAACGCCTCCTTTGAGCAGGACCGACATCGTTCTTGAAAAACGGGCGACCTGGTCGGAAATAATCAATGGCCCAACACGGGGTATTTTGAGAATGATTTCATCAAGATATCTTCTTTGCGTCCTGGCAAGACGGATTCCAGACAGTATCAAAAGCATTGTTGCCGCAATGAACAGAAGGGCATGCTCCCTGAGAGTGCCAGAAACGGCCAGCAGAATGCGGGTCGGGAGGGGGAGGGTTGCTTTCAGTCCTTCAAAAATACTGGTAATCCTTGGCATGACAACGGTGAGGAGAAAAAGGACCATCAGGATCCCGACACACATGAGAATAATCGGATAAAAAAGACTCCCGAGAACCTTTCGTCTGGTTTCCTGGCTTTTTTCCTGAAAATCAGCAATCCGGTCAAGCATGATCTCAAGTGTCCCTGATTCCTCTCCTGCACGGATCATGTTGACGAAAATAGGGGAGAAAACCTTTTGATACTTTTCAAGAGCGCCATTAAGGGAGCTTCCGCCTTTTACATCTTCCCTCACGGAAGCGATGATTTCCTGGAGCCTGCCTTCCATCCCCTGGTCAAGAATTGCGGCAAGGGCATCCACGATAGGAATTCCTGCCCCGATAAGTGTTGCAAGCTGCCTTGTAAATGCGGTCAGCTCTTTCGCCCTGACATTGGTTCTGCCGGTTTCTTTGGACGTTTTTCCAGCTTCCTGGGGCGAGATCCTGAGAGCTGTTATGCCCTGGGAACGGAGTTTCTGGCGGGCATGGCGAGAGCTGTCCGCATCGATCAATCCTGTGGATCGTTTTCCTGAAGGTGTTACCCCTTCATAGGCAAAAATGGGCATCGTATGTCATCGGTGTTTGATGGATGTCTTCATGGCTACTCGATCGAAACCTCTGACATTGCAACTCGCAGGACCTCTTCGGTCGTTGTAATGCCCAAAAGGATTTTTCGTCTTCCATCTTCGAGAAGCGTGGTCATTCCCTTTTCTTTGGCCCGGTTTCTGATGGTGGCCGTGTCGGTTTTGATGTTGATCAGCTGGGCGATTTCCGGGTCGATGATCAGAAGTTCGTAGATGCCCTGCCTGCCCCGATAGCCGGTATCCATGCAGCGGGCGCATCCCTTTCCTCGGAAGAGTCCCTCCGGAGGCAGCTCAGAAGCGGTGATCCCGATACGTTGAAGCTCTATTTCGTCGGGAAGATAGTTTTCCCTGCAATCGGGGCAGATCTTTCTGACCAGGCGCTGGGCGATGACCGCCTTCACGCTCGTTGAGATCAGGAAAGGTTCTGTGCCCATGTCGATCAGTCTGGTAATGGCTGAGGGCGCGTCATTGGTATGAAGCGTTGAAAAAACGAGGTGTCCCGTCAAAGATGCCTGGATTGCGATTTCAGCCGTTTCTCCGTCCCTGATTTCTCCGATCAGGATGACATCAGGATCCTGCCGGAGTATTGACCTGAGTCCGGTGGCAAAGGTGAGCTGGATCTTGGAGTTGACCTGTATCTGTCCAATACCCTGAAGCTGATATTCAACAGGATCTTCGATGGTGATGATATTCTTGTCGGGGCTGTTGATCGTATTGAGAATGGCATAGAGTGTGGTTGTTTTTCCTGCTCCCGTCGGACCTGTTACGAGAATGATCCCGTGTGTCAGTCGAATGAGCCCGGCCAGTGTCGAAAGGTCGTGCTCATCAAAGCCGATTGACGAAAGGGGCAGAAGCAGTGTGCCCTGCTCCAGAATACGAAGGACGACCCGTTCTCCATGCCTGACGGGGAGTGTCGAGACCCGGATGTCGATATCCCGTCCACCAGTCTTGATTCGAATCCTGCCGTCCTGGGGAAGTCTTTTTTCTGCGATGTTCAGATTGGCCATCAGTTTGAATCGGGATATCAGTCCTGCCTGAATCTTTTGGGGAATGGACAGCACGTTGAAAAGGACCCCGTCGACGCGGTAGCGAACCATGAGGTCCTTCTCAAATGGCTCTATGTGGATGTCAGAGGCTTTCTGTCGAATAGACTGGGCCAGGATGGAGTTTGCCAGCCGGATCATTGGGGCATCATCCCTGGCATCGAGAAGATCGATTGTTTCCTGGATGGATGACAGATCTTTCATTTCTTCCGTTTCCGTCGAGACCCCCGATAAAACTTCTGATGTCTGGCTCTGTGTATACCTCTCATAGGCATTGTTGATCAGTGTCAGTAGTTTTGGCGGTGGCATGAAGGCCAGGTCAAAACGGATATCCCGGTCTCTTTCTCCCAGGATGGTTCTCACTGTTTCCATCGCAAAAAAGCTTTTGGGGGATCCGAGGATCAGCTGGATCGCTTTCTTCTGGTCACTGTGGTGTGTTGGCAACAGGAGATGATGTTTGAGAAATCCGATGGGAAGTCTGGCCAGAAGTTCTGGTTCTATGAAATCCAGGCTGAAATCGGTCAGGTAGGGATAGTTCTGCAGGTTGGCCCATTTTTTCCACAATTCATCAGGGCTCTCCCCATTTGCCCCCAACAGTTCGGGCAAAGGGGGCTGGGCACCTGAAGAGTCAACCTCATCCGGTGGTGACATGAGAGAAAGAATGTGTTTTTTTAGGTTATCCACTGGCATCTTGAGTCACTCCGGAGTTCCTTTTTCTCCTGGAAGGTTCACTGTTTCCAGAAAGGTATCGTCGGAGACGGTTCCAGGTTTTATCTTTGGAGTCAATGTCTCGATCAGGTGCTGGTGTCGTGAATAGCGTTTCAGGATCGAGGGTGCGCCGAGATCGATCTTGGCGTAGGAGTAGTTTGACTTGATGACATAGGGTGTCAGGAAGATCAGGAGATCGTCCCTCTGTTTTTCATTGGTCGTATTTGAGAACAGGTATCCAAGAACCGGGATGTTTCCAAGCCAGGGGATGGTCGATTTGTTCTTGGTCACGACAGATGAAATAAGACCGCCAATCACAATGGTCTGTCCCGATGCGATGGTCAGTGTGGTGGTGGTGGCCCTCTTTGTGGTTGTTGGGCCGACAGCGATCGTTCCAATCAGCTGGGAAGCATTGGTAAGGGCCGATATGGTCTGTTTCAGCTGGAGACGGACCCGGTTGTGGGCAAGGATATGGGGGGTGATTTCAAGAGTGATTCCGACATTCTGGCGCTGGATCATTGTCATGACGTTGCCGCCGACGGTCTGGCTCTGTCCCGTTATGAATGGAACATCCTCACCAACCGTAATTTTGGCCTTCTGTGAGTCGGTCGCCAGAATCTCCGGGGTGGAAAGTGTCCTGACGTCGGTATCGGTCTGAAGTGCGTTGAGGAGTGATCCGATGGAGGGATAGCTGACTCCTCCGTAAGTAAATGTTCCACCAGTCAGGACTCCGGCAACAAGTCCTGTGAGTCCCGAGAGATAGGATGCCGCTCCGGCGGCGCCGCTTGCAGTGGTTGTCCCTGTTGTTCCCGTCAGACTGTTTCCCACCGCTCCGTTGACTGTGCCTCCGACCATTCCATAGTTTGTTCCGCCGACCACTCCGGAACCATTTGCTCCTGTAACGGCTCCGAGAAGATTGACCTGGATGTTCTGGAGCTTATCCGTGGAAATCTCGATGAGAGAGGCCTTGACGTAGACTTCTCCAGGAGGATGGTCGAGATTTCTCAGCAAGTCCTTGATCAGATGGTAGTCATGGGGCGTTGCTGAGATGATCAGGCTGTTTGAGGGGCTGTCCGGAACGATCTGAACCATTCCGATGAGTCCGCCAGATGAGACCGATCCGGCGGGAGGTGGCTGAAAGCCTTTTGCCAGTATGCTGTTGATCGTTTTTGCGATGGACTTGGCACTGGTGTTTTCCAGGGTAAATAGAAAGAGCTCCCTGTCCTGGGGGGCCTGGTTTGCGGGAACGATAAAAATCATGCCTTTTTTTGTAACAGCCTCGAAGCCTTTCATCCGGAGAGACTGCTTGAAAATCTGGAATGCCCGGTCAATGCTGATCCTGTTCGGTGAGAGAATCGAGATCTTTCCTTTGACCCGCTCGTCCATGACGATGTTTTTGTTCATGAGGTTGCTCATGAACCGGACAAGAACAGATATGTCGACATTCCTGAAATTGAGGGAAACGGAGTTTTCCGGATCAAGAGGCGGTTCGGTTGATGGCTTGATGATCAGTGGATCTTTTGTCTGACCGGGAGACTCTTGGGGAGTCAGTCCTTTTCCGGGAGGGGGAGTGGTCGAGGCATGAAGACGGCTTCCGTCAGAAAGAAAAGCGATAAGAAAAAGGAATGTCGTAATCTTTGACCATTTTTTCTGTCGTATGGAAAGGTGCATTTTTAATCCCTTATCAGCTGAGGAATTGATCATTCCGCCTGTATCTGGTAGTCAAACGTCTGGGGTGCCCCATTCCTCAACAGATTGATCTGGACATTGGTTGCGCTCTGAAGAGTTGACAGTGCTTTCATGAAATTTTGAGGATCATTCATGGAAAGACCGTTGATTGAGCGTATGACATCTCCTTGTGAGAGGCCCAGTTCCTGGAAAAGGCTTCCCTGTTGTATGCTGACCATACGGAAGCCGTCGGGGTGGCCTCCTGTGAAGTCTGGTACCGCCCTGGCCTGCAAAAGCAGGGAACTTAAATTTTTTGTTGCAAACTGGATTGCCCTGGCCTCAACGAGCCAGTGAGTGGCGTCAATCTTGTGAATCCCATGCGCGCTAACGGGTAATGGCCCATTCTCCGGCAGTGCCTGACCGGCATCATCCTCCTGGTCATAGTGGGCTTTTAAAATTCCGAACCCTTTTCCGACTTGCAAGACGACATATTCTTTCCGAACGGCAACGAGCGTTATTTTCCCTGGAATGATGACATCGTGTACCCGATAGAACTTTTGCTTCTCCGGATCCAGGGAGTCGATGACTGCGCCTGATGTTACCTTTCCTGCCAAAACTGTACCGACAAGCCTTAGTTTGATCAGTTTTGGCGTGAGAATCGGAACTTTTCCGTTCATCCAGTTTCCTACTGCCACAACCTCGGCATCTCTGGGGGCAGCATCTGACTTCGATGCCGAGTCCGGATAGAGATCAGAAAGGATGTTTGCGTAGCTTTTTCCTCGAAGATCGGGGCTGAATGGATTTCTGGAAGCAATAATTCCCAGCTCTGAAGCCGTTGGGGCATGGAAAGAGTCAATGCTGCCGGATCGGCTTTCATCCTGAATTCTCATTGGTGGAACGATGCTGTTTTTGACAGCCTGGTCCACTCCGTCGGCCAGAAGGTACGAAGCCCCCGTGACAAAGAGAAGCTTTGTCGCAAAGAGCGCTCTGGGGAGTTGTGAGAAGAATAGCTGCTTCAATTTTAGCCCTTTGACCGTGGAACTCAAATTCCGTTAGGATCCATTGTAGCGGATTATGGCAACAAAATCTTTGGATCATTCCAGTGGCTTTCTTTTAACTTCAGGAGGACGTCTTTTTATGAGCGATGGTGCGCATGTCTATGTTAATGGCGAGTCCTGCCCTTTTTCTCCCGGAACCAAGATTTCCGGACTGTTAAAAGAGCTGGGTCTTTCTGACCGTCAGGTCGTTGTCGAGCTGAATCTCTCGATCCTGCAAAAAGAGGATTGGGATAAGACCGAGGTGAATGAAGGAGACAGGATCGAGATTATTGGGTTTGTTGGAGGAGGCAGCTCCTGCATGAATTTGATCGAAGGAGAACCTTCTGTTTACATTGACCATCAACTCGTGATAAATAATTCAGGACATCCTGAGCGGGATTAACTCAGCGGTAGAGTGTCAGCTTCCCAAGCTGAAGGTCGTGGGTTCGAATCCCATATCCCGCTCCAATCTTTCTCCTCATGGACTACCGTCCACAGCCCAAAAAAAGAATCGTTCTGCATCCCTTTTTATCCCATTTTTCAATTCTCAGAGCACCAAGAGGGCACCAAATAAAGATACCCCAAAATATAGTGCTGTAGCCATTTTGTTCCTTGTTATCTTTTTTCGGGCACTAATGGCTCCCAAGTCGATGGATTGTCTGGAGGGAGGGTTCGAGGAATCGCTCACGATTCTCTCCTTTCCTCGAAAGTATCGCGTAAGGCTCGGAAGCATGATCTCCCATGAGCGGCTGAACGAGGAGGTCCGAAGACGGGAACGCATGATCCGCATCTTCCCCAACGAAGACTCCGCCATTCGTTTGATCGGAGCTCATCTGGCAGAGCTCCTCGAGCAATGGAGCACGGGGAAGAAGTATTTTGCCGAATATTTGGAGCGGAAGAAACAGGAGCCTCCCAAAACGCTTACCCTCCTTTCGGTCATCGAATGATTCATTAATCCCATGTCTCGGGAAGAAAATTTACAGCAACTTTAGGACTTGACCTGGTTTCATCAGTGTTTATCGCAGGATACCCTCTCTTAGGGTTTAATCAGCCAAGAGATGGGAGGAATGCGATATTCCTTTCTGTTGGATGGTTGACAACAAAATGAATATTAAATACAGTATAAATATGAATAAAATGCTTAAAGTCAAACTGACAACGACGAAGGAACAGTCCAGGGCTCTTCTTTCGACCATGGAGCAGTTTAATGAAGCCTGCAACTGGATCTCCCAAAAGTCCTTCGAGGCGGAAGTTTTTCGCCAGGTGGAACTGCACCATTTGGTGTATTTCGAGGCCAGGGAGCGGTTTCCTTCCCTGACCTCCCAGATGGTCATACGCGCCATCGCCAAGGTCTCCGACAGCTACAAACCGGAGAAGGAGTCGCTTCATTCCTTCCGGAAATATTCCGCGATGGAATACGACAAGCGGCTCCTCTCCTTCAAATCCCTGTCCCACGCT
>JAKAYF010000053.1 GCA_021816465.1 Nitrospirota bacterium | reverse complement strand
GGTGTTGGAGTTGGAATTTTGGCAGGAATTGCCCTGTATTACATTGCCCACTCAGTTTTGGAGCACTATCACTATTACGATCACCAGCCAGTTCCTTTTGTCTCTAGGGCATGGCCTTTAAAAGGAGAAAAAGGGTGATCGACACGGGAGGGTTCTATCCGCACCGTTCCTCAGCACCCGGAATGCGGATTTCCGCGGGAGGTTGGATCATTTGGAACCCGGCGGTCGTTTTTCCAGATCAGGCTAAAACAGGCCATCTGTCTCCATGGAAGGATGAACCTGTCTATGATCGATCCCCCAGGCCTCCGCTTCTCCCTTGACGGCAAAAGCCGGAATAATCCCCACAATCAGATCATCGACCCTCAAAGGTGTTCTCCCCGAAAGAACAACACCCCTCCTCAGGGCGGTAACCATCACAATGCCATGTTCCTGCGCCCTGATCCTGGCCTCATTGATCGTGAGAGCAAGATAGGGCGAACCATCCCTGATCGGAATCACGCGAGACTCAAGCTGATGCTCGGAGATCTTCGACGAAAGACCGCTGAGAATCTGCTGGGAATGCGCATCTTCAAAAATCATGATCTGTTCTTCGATTTTGGCTTCAAGACGATCCAGGGAATCAATGCGCTCAAGGATCTTTCCCGATGAAGAATTCTCCTTCAGCGAATCGGAGAATCTCGAAAAGACAGGGGGGTTCTCATAGACCGCTTTTCCGAGCGCCTTGATCCATTCCTTTCTCCGGTTTTTAATCGAACGTCTTGTCAGACGAAGCTTGAACCGGAGAATAATCGGATGGGCCAGCTCCTGGAAAAGGGCGAGAAGTTCCCGGATAAGTCTCCACTCTTCGGAAAGAGTGTAGCGGAACCACCGGTAAAGGCGGGCAAAGGTCGTTGTCTTGTCTTGAGAACCTGCAGGCTTCACATAAAACTCCTGATTCGATGACAGTCTTTTTCAAAACAGGATATCATTTTATCATGAAAGTTTTTGAACCCAAATCACAAAAAAACTGTGATCAAGATCTCGGAGAAGCCCTTGGAAACAGGAAGAACCTGAAGGTAGTATCACAGGAATGGTTTTTTGGGAAAACAGATTCTTCACCTGCGTCTCTTGCTGAAGTGGTGCACAACTCTCAGAAAAGGAATTGGCACTTGATTCTTTTTTCGATCTGGACTATGATTCTCGAGCTTTTCGATGAAACAATTCGGTAATGCGGGATTATGTCCTTTGAGTTTTTATCATGGGGCCGTAGTTCAGCTGGTTAGAACGCTGGCCTGTCACGCCAGAGGTCGCGGGTTCGAGCCCCGTCGGCCCCGCCATTACCAATCGATCGCTTTCAATCTTAAGGTTTGCCTTGTGAACTCTTCCCAAAAGGTATCCTTCAGTCATACCTCTTCTTCACGAGATTCTCCGGCTATTTATTCAGGTACATTAACTTGTTGGTCCCGTCGGCTGGCCCAATACAAGACCACATGGATTCCCATGATGAGAATCCTTCCAGAAAGAGTGATATGAGCCTTTTCTCCTTTTTGTCAAACGTCAGTCTCATGGCGGAGCTCGTTCTTGGACTGCTTCTTTTTCTGTCGGCTGTCAGTTGGGGAATCGTTTTCTTCAAATATTACATCCTTGGCAAAGAGGCCAGGGAAAGTGTTTCCTTCATCAAGGCGTTCAAGAGAAGCGACCGCTTTTCAAGGCTTTACGATGAATCGGCCGAGTTCAAAAGCTCCACTCTTGCCTTTCTTTTCCGTTCCGCTTATGAAAAAGTCAGGGCTCTCAAGGACAAGTCCGGATCCTCTGAATACAGTGAACGGGATATAGACGTCCTGCAGCGCACCCTGATCCAGGCACTCCAGGAAGAGACAGGACGGCTCGAGTCCCATCTTCAGTTTCTGGCGACAACGGCAAACATTGCTCCCTTTGTCGGTCTTTTCGGAACAGTATGGGGAATCATTCATGCATTTCGGGATATTACCCATCAGGCATCGGCCAGCATCGCCTCTGTCGCTCCCGGAATTGCCGATGCTCTCGTGACCACAGCGGCCGGTCTTTTTACCGCCATTCCCGCCGTTATTTTCTACAACACGTTCCTTCAGAAAATACGGAAGCTTACCGCGCTGGGAGATACCTTCACCCTTGAGCTCCTGAACATTCTTGCCGAAAGCCGGTGGAAAGACTGATGAAGCTGGATATGCGATCTCGAAGAAATGATTATCTTGCAGAGATCAACATGGTTCCCTTTATCGACGTTGTGCTTGTTCTCCTGATCATTTTCATGCTTGCCACGCCTCTTCTTTACCGCGGACTGAAAATCAACCTTCCCAAAACCGCAACAAACAGCCTGAAAAAACCGGCACCGAAAGTGATCCTGAGCATAAGCCACGACGGAAAGATCTATGCGGATGCCAAACAGATCACATGGGACCAGGTCAAGCCGTTTCTTTCGGCGGCGCATAAAAAAGATGCCCGGGTCATTGTTTATCTGAAGGCGGACAAGAAGGTCGACTACGGAACCGTTGTCCATCTGATGGATCTGGTCAAACAGTCCGGAATTGATCGACTTGGAATGATTACGGTACCGGTTCCACAAAAAGCAGGTTGATATTCCGTGATCCGATCACAAATCCGTTCGGTTGGCGGTATGTCTCCAGCCTGGTTCTACTTTCTTTCCTTCCTGGTCCATCTTTGCCTGATCCTTGTTCTCCTGTTCTTTAACGACCATCGCCCCAAGGGGTTTCCTTCCGCAACGACGGTGACCCTTGTTTCGGAAAATACCCTGAAAAAAACGCCATCGCCTCCGGCTCATCGCGCTCCGCCGGTTCAGAAACCGGTAGAGCGGCCTCAACCAGTTGCCAAAAAAATTCCGGTTCATAAAAACGCGATCGTTCATGTGCGATCAAAACCGCATCCTGTCCATCACAATGTTGCCCCCCTGAAGAAACCAGCCGTCGTCCACAAACCAACGATCAAACCGCTGAAACCGTCCAGGGCGGTTCAAAAAAAAACCGGGAAAGCCGTCCACAAGCCCGCTTCGAAAAAGAACCTGGTCAAACCGGTTCCGACGAAGAGCAGGGTTGAAAATGCCAAGTCCAATCCTGTTAAGATGGACATACAGGGAGAGGCTTTTCCGACCTATCTTGAACACCTGCTTATATCCCGGATCAAGTCAAACTGGTTTCCTCCCCCCAATTCACAGGGATTAAGGGCAACAGTCCGGTTTGTCCTCAAAAAGGATGGAACCATCAAGGGTGAACCCGAGGTCATAACCGGTTCCGGCTCGGCCATGTTCGACGAAGCCGCAACGATGAGTGTCTTGCGGTCTGTGCCGTTCCCCCCGATGCCCCCTTCTTTCAAGAAGGAAGAAGAAGTCGTGACCGTTACACTGGAAGCCACTTCGCATGGAGATGTTTTTGATGGAAAATAGAACCCTTCTCTCTTTTTGCCGGAAGAAAACCGCAATCAGAAAACACGTTCTGGCATTGATGGCTGTTCTCGCCCTTTCCCTGCATCTTGAAGGGCTGGCCGATGCGATCGATCTGAGCGTGATCTCAAATCGGACAGGACTGATGTTCAAGCTTGCCTATATCCCTGTCACCAGCGGAGGGACCTCGTCCAGAGCCACGCAGGAAGCCCAGAAACTCATCCTTCGGGACCTGGCGGAATCAGGCTATTTTGACGTATCGATTCCAGAACCGGATCTTGTCGCGAAACTGCAGGCGATCGGACTGACCGGAGAGGGAACGAATGCCCTGGCCGCAGGAGGCTATGAAGGTGTCGCCGCGGCCAGGGTGACCGAAGACCAGACCGGAATCCATGTCCTCGGCATTGTCAGGGATCCTGTGTCGGGAAAGGTCCTCCTGTCCCGGCAATATACCACCTCAGGGGCGGCACGGCATGCGGTCCACCGTTTTGTCGATGATGTCATCTACCAGTTCACCGGACTGTCCGGCATCGCCAGGGCCAAGATCGCCTTCATCGGAAAAAATCCAAGACGCGGCTATGATCTCTATACCATGGACTTTGACGGGGAGGGATTGCATCGCCTGACCTTTGACCATGTCCTTGCCTATTCACCGGCCTGGTCGCGCAAAAGCCACCATATCGTCTATGTCTCCTATCTCCACATGGAGCCGCAGATCCTCTCTTACGACCTGAGAACAGGGAAGCGCTCAGCCCTGGCCCGGTTCCCGGGTCTCAACATCACTCCGGATTTCTCAAGGGATGGTGTTCATCTTGCTGTGGCTCTTTCAAAAGGAAACCGGGCCCAAAGAACAGAGATTTATGTGACGACCCTGAAGGACAGGAAGTTCAATCGCCTGACCTTTTCCCGAAGCAACAACCTTTCTCCTTCCTGGTCTCCTTCAGGCAATCAGATCGCCTTCGTTTCCGACCGGGACGGCCACCCCCAGGTTTTTGTCATGGACTCCGATGGAACGAATGTCCATCGGATTACATTCAACGGTTTTTATAATGTTTCGCCTGCATGGGGGCCATCTGGAGATCTTGTTGCATTTGTTTGCATGAATGATCGGCATCGTCCTAAGATATGCCTGACCACGCCCGATGGATCGCGGTCCATCCAGATCACGCACGGGCGCGGGCAGGATGACAGTCCTGACTGGTCTCCGGATGGAAGGAGCATTATCTATGCCCATCAGGTGAGGGGGAAGAGCGTTATCATGAAAATGTTTCTGGACGGTTCGCACAACCATCGCATCGGAACCTTTCAAAGAGACGTCATAACCCCCATGTGGGCTGTTCCCTAACCAGAACTTTCGATGAATGTTCCTAGAAGGAGTCATTGATGCACACCCGAGCAGTTCTCTCCCGATCATCACTTGTTCTGGCCGGATTATTTCTGGCTGGCTGCGCGACTTCCGTCGACATGTCCGACCTGCGGGCGCGCGTTGATAATGATGAGTCCAGATTGCACAAGCTCCAGTCGCAGCTTGGATCGTCAGGCGGAGACCAGCTCAACAGCCAGATCGCCGATATGGAAGCCCGTCTGGACCGCCAGAAAGCAAGGCTTGAGTCTCTCAGGGGGCGCCTTGATACGATTGACCACAGGATCGACCAGCTGAGAGGCCAGATCGCTTCGGCTCCGGCCCCCCAGCCATCGACACAGCCAGCACCGGCTCCGGGTGGAACAACGCCGCTTGCGGCTCCTGTTCCGGGAGCTCCCCAGGGCGGATCGCCCGGAGAAAATGCAAAGTCCATCTACTCGCAGGCCATGAGAGACTATCAGTCAGGGCATTTCACGCTTGCCCAGAAAGAGTTCGCTGAAGTCATTTCCCGCTATCCGTCCTCCTATCTTGCGGGCTCTGCCCAGTTCTGGATCGGACAGTCCCTCTTCTATTCCAAAAATTACAAGGATGCGATCGACGCCTATAACCAGTTGATCCAGAAGTATCCTGAAAGTGGAAAAAAAGCCGATGCTTTTTACAAGAGAGCGATGTCTTACGAGCTTATGGGAGATAAAACCCAGGCGATCCACTACTACAAAAAGATTCTGGAGGTCTTCCCCGCAGAGAACGATCTCGATGAAAAGGCAAAAAGACGCATCAAGAACCTGGAGTAGATCCTGTGGGAATCATCAGGGAGCTACCGATCCATGTCGTCAACAAGATCGCCGCGGGGGAGGTCGTCGAGCGGCCGGCATCCATTGTCAAGGAACTCTTTGAAAACAGTCTCGATGCCGGGGCAACGAAAGTCTCCATCGTCGTCTCCGATGGAGGGATCAAAGAGATCTCGATCTCCGACAACGGCTCCGGAATTTTTCGGGAGGATTTGCCGAAAGCCTTTCTCCGTCATGCGACAAGCAAGATCTTTTCCTACGAAGACCTGTTCAAGACCGTTTCAATGGGGTTCAGGGGCGAGGCGCTTGCCGCAATCGCCTCTGTTTCCCGCCTTGACCTGAAAACAAAGACCGAAGGCGATCCCGAAGGCTCCCACTATGAATCTGTTCCCGGCATGGATCCCGTTGTTCGCGGCTGGGATGGCCCGAAAGGGACAACGATCAGGATCTCCGAGCTCTTCAGGAATGTTCCGGTTCGACAGAAATTCCTGAAGACTCCGGCGACGGAACTCTCCCATATCCAGACAACGGTCCTCCAGATTGCGCTGGGGCATCCTGAGGTTTCGATCTCCCTGTCCACTCCGGACAGAACTCTTTTGTCCCTTCCCGCGAGAACCTCCCTCGCGGCCCGTCTTGTAGACATTTATCCGGAGTTTGACCAGAGCGAGCTTTCGGAGATCCTGATCGAAGGGGAGGAGCTTTCCGTCAGGGCCTTTGTTCTCACTCCTTCCAGGATCCGGAAGGATCGTCAAAACCAGCACCTTTTCCTGAACAGGAGATGGGTGCGCCATCCGGCTTTCTATCAGGCGGTGACCGCAGGCTCCCATGGGCTTATCCAGCGGGATGTCCATCTGGGCGTATGGGTGTTTCTGACAATTGATCCCAGGAAGGTTGACGTCAATGTCCATCCAACCAAGAAGGAAGTCCGTTTCCAGGAGCCGGACCGGATCTTTGCGCTCGTACGCCGTTCCGTGTCGGAAGGGATCGAGTCGTTTTCCGGCAAATCTCCATTCGCTCCGGAGAGCCGGACGTTCCCGGAGAGCTTTCCTGAGCCTCCATCCTCCTCCGGTCCATCGCCCGAACAATCATTGTCCGCCGATCATTCCGGCCATGTTTCGGAAGAACGGTCGCCCGGATCCCTGGGCGCTTTTTCGGGAACAGCCTCCATGACCGGCGACGACCGGTCTTTTTCCCATCCAAGCCCGGTCCGGACCGCCGGATGGTTTCCCGAGAGGGAGGGATCCTCCCCTTATCACAAATCCTCTGGAACTTTTTCAGGGCTTTCGGAGAAGCTTCGCTCCTTGCCTTCTCCCGGAGCGATCAAGCCGCTATCGATCGACTTTCGGGAAAATGCGTCCGCCCAGGTGCTGTTCCTGGCCCAGGCCTATGAAACATTCCTGATCGTCTCCGTTGACGGGACACTGGCACTGGTCGATCAGCATACCGCTCATGAGCGGATCCGCTATGACGCCCTGAAGAAGATGTTTTCTGCGGGAGAAATAAGGACCCAGCCATTTCTCTTCCCGGCCGTCGTGAGGCTGTCGGCCGGAGCGATCAGCCGGATTGAGCCACGGATCGACGAACTCAAGGCGATTGGCTTCTCGGTTGAACCGATCGGGCCGGAATCTCTCAGGGTCGACTCCATCCCCGCCATTCTGGAAGGGGAGGATCCCCAGCTTCTGATGGAAGAGCTTTCCGGGTCTTCCGGCGGCTTTGAATTCTCGCTTCTCCGCTCCGACCGGATCGATGAAACACTGATGACCCTTTCGTGCCATACCAGCATCAGGGCCCATCAGGTTCTGGAAAAACCCGATGCGGAGCGTCTTGTCAAGACGCTCCTTGAAACGGACTATCCTTTCAGTTGCCCTCATGGTCGCCCCACCATCCTCTCTCTGGAAAAAGGAATGATCGAAAGTTGGTTCGACCGGACTTGATGGAATTTGATATGGTGGTTGTTGGTCCAACGGCCTCGGGAAAGACTGGCTGGGCCGTTTCCTGGGCGCTGGAAAACGATGCCGAAATCATCTCTGCCGACTCCCGACAGCTCTATAAATATCTTGATATCGGCACAGGAAAGCCAACATTGGCCGAACAGGAAGGGGTTCCCCATCACCTGATCGATGTGCTTTCTCCGGAGGAGAGTTATAGTGCGGGGAGATTTCGAAGGGATTGCCTCGACGCCTTGTCGTCCATCAAGAGCCGGGGCAAAAAGGCCGTTCTCGTGGGAGGAACCGGTCTGTACCTGAGGGCTGTCCTTGAGCCATTTCTGGATTTGCCGGATGAGGACGAACGGGAAAAACAGAACTTTTACGATCAGTGCGAGCGGGAGCCTTCGGAGAAGCTCTTTTCTGAACTTGGCGATCTCGATCCCGTCAGGGCGGCAGAAATCATGCCCAATGACAGGGTTCGGATCACCAGAGCCCTCTGGATCCACCAGCTCACAGGAATGGTCCCCTCTGTCCTTTTCCGTGAAAAAAGCCTGGCTCCCGTGAAGTATCATCAGATTGTGGGCCTGCTGTGGAGCCCCGGAGACCTCTCGGGAAGGATCTCCGAAAGAATCCGGAAAATGATCGATCGGGGATGGGTTCGGGAGGTCAGGGATCTTCTCTCGAAAGGATATACGGGAGAGGAAGCGGCCTTCCAGAGCCTTGGCTATCCGGAAATCATCAGCGTCGTCAAGGATGGTATCGATCTTGACCTGGCCGTCTCCAGGATCGAAATCAGGACCCGTCAGTATGCCAAAAGGCAAAGGACATGGTTTCGCCATCTCAGGGATGTTCAATGGACGGCGCTTCGCTGATCAAAGATGTTCGCCTGTTTTCCGGGACAATAATTTTTTATTTTTGATAAAGATCATTTTTGATTCTGGGCCGATTTTTGCTATTGTAGGGAAAAGATCATCGGGTCAAACGAAAATCAGGAGGAACGGGTTGGCGCAGAAAAAGAAAATTGCCCCGATTGGGATTATCGGGGGGTCCGGGCTTTACCAAATGGCAGGCCTTGACGTAGACGGGGTGATTTCGGTCGAGACTCCATGGGGCCTCCCTTCAGATCCTTTCATGACAGGGAGTGTCCATGGGGTTCCGGTCATATTCCTCTCAAGGCATGGCAAGGGCCATCGATACCTTCCAACCGAGATCAATTATCGGGCGAATATCGCAGGGCTAAAGTCTCTCGGCGTCGAAAGGGTGCTTTCGGTTTCAGCGGTCGGTTCGCTCAAGGAAGAGATTCCTCCGGGCATGATGGTGGTTGTCGATGACTTCATCGACCTGACCAAAAAGCGCGAGATGACATTCTATGGACATGGCGCAGTGGGACATACAGGTTTTGGTGATCCTGTCTGCCCCCAGGTGGCTTCTTCTTTCGTGGCCGGAATCAAAACGCTTGGGTACCCCTTTCACAAAGGCGGCACTTATGTCTGCATCGAAGGTCCCGCTTTTTCGACAAAGGCAGAATCCCGGCTCTACCGGAGCTGGAATGCCGATGTGATCGGAATGACCAATGCGACGGAAGCCAGGCTTGCGAGGGAGGCGGGACTTTGTTACGCGACCCTTGCCTTGGCAACCGACTATGATTGCTGGCATCCTGATCATGACATGGTAACGGTATCGGATGTTCTTGCCGTGATGCATGCCAATGTGGAGAAGGCAAACAGGATCCTCCTCGAAGCAATCGTCAACCTTCCGGAAAGAACCTGCAATTGTGCTTCCTCCCTGACGAGCTCCCTGGTTACGGATATTTCCGTCATACCGGAAAAAACAAGGAAAAATCTGACTTTTCTGGGGATTATTCAATGACGCCTTCTTTGATTATTGTTGGAACCGTTGCTCTTGACGATGTCAAAACTCCTTTTGGACAGGTGAAAAATGCCTTGGGGGGCTCTGCCTTTTTTGCCGGCATTTCCGCTTCCTACTGGACCAATGTGGGGGTCATGGCAATCGTTGGCCCAGACTATCCGTCCCGCGGCTTTGAGACGATGAAAGACCGGGGGATCGATGTCGCCGGCATTGAGGTTTCAAAAGAACCATCGTTTCACTGGAGCGGAGAATACGGATTCGACCTCAGCTCTGCGAAAACACTGAAGACAGACCTGAACTGCCTGCTGAGCTTCAATCCGGATATCGCCGGTGTCTATCCGTCGGTGCACACATTGTTTCTGGCCAATATCGACCCGGAAATCCAGAAGAAGGTCATCGACGATCTCCCGGCCCGTCCTGAGATCATCGCTCTCGATACCATGAATTTCTGGATTGAAAACAAAAGGGAAGCGCTGCTCGATGTCCTGGGCCTGGTCGACATTCTGACAATCAACGAAGGGGAAGCGCGAATGCTCTCCGGCGAGAGCAATCTCATCTCTGCCGCCCGGACCATTTCGGCAATGGGCCCTCAGATCCTCATCATCAAGCGGGGAGAATATGGCGCGATGGTCTTCAATCGCGGAAAGATCTTCCTGTCTCCGGCCTATCCCCTGGAATCCCTGAAAGATCCGACGGGGGCAGGGGATTCCTTTGCCGGTGGTTTCCTCGGATATATGGCATCGGAAGGCGGCAAAGACGACGACACCCTTCGCCGGGGCATTATAGTCGGCTCCGTCATGGCATCGTTCTGTGTCTCCGAGTTCAGTTCGGCGGGAATGGAGAATCTCTCCCCGCTGGCCCTTGAAGCCCGTCTCTGCGAGTTTTCCGAACAGACCAACTATCGTCCGGTGTCTCCGGTTTTCAGGATGCTTGGGGGATGAACCGGCTCCAATGGGCAAAATTTCTTCCCATGCTCCTTTTGCCCTTTCTGTTTTCTGCCTGTACCCCTTCGGTTTCTCCGAGGAACAGGCACCTGGCTCTTGAACATTACGAGTCCGGCCTCAGAAAGCTCAGCGAGAACCAGATTCAGGGAGCTTTCTGGGACTTTGAGTTCGCCAATCATCTCGATCCGAACCTGGGTCGGGTGCATTATGGACTTGGCCATGTATATTATAAAATGCATGACTTTCAGGATGCGACCAACGAGCTTTTAAATGCCAGGAAGTTTGTCCGTGAACGGGCGGCGGCCAATAACTACCTGGGGCTCATCGAATTTCGCCAGCACAGCTATCAAAGGGCGATGCATTATTTTAACCTGTCCTTGTCCGACAGTCTTTACCGGACGCCGGAGCGTCCCTTGACGAACCTCGGCCGTACCTATATGGCGATGCACGACCTTGATGCGGCAAGGGACCATTTTTCAAAGGCAATACTGCGAAACAATTCTTTTGCCCCAGCCCATTATTACCTTGGGGCGCTGTTTTACTCTCGGGGAAAGCTGAATCAGGCACTGAAAGAATATTCGTTTGTCATTCGTCTTGCTCCAAAATTTCCAAAGCCTTATTACGAGATTGGAAAAATTTATCTGAAACTTGAAAACCGACAGAAGGCACTGGCGGCTTTTGAAGAGGTTGTTCGTCTTGATCCGGACTCGGTCGAAGGCGTCAAGGCGTCGCATTACGTCAAGAAACTTAAGTAGACCAAATGAAATCTCCATTGTTTGAAATATGCTGAAGGAGCCTCGATGAACCCTGAAGATTCCCGCTCTGAGGAACCTCCAATCAAAAACGAGACGGACCCGATTTCTGAAGAGAGGGAGCGCATCGAAGGAGAAATCCGGAACATTGGGGCTTCCACGATTGGTGCGTTTCTGAAATTCAAGCGCCAGGAAAAGAATCTGACACTCGACGAGATTGACCTGATCACCCATATCGGGCCTCGCTGGACAGAGGCCATCGAAGAAGGAACATGGTCAATCTATCCAAGCATGCTGTACGCAAAGGGCCATGTCCGTGGATACTGCGAGGCTCTGGATCTTCCTTCCGAGCTTCTCCTTCAACACTACAGCAAGGAATTTATCACCGCGTTTCCCGAAGAAACCTTTCATCCCCATCCGGTATTGCAGGTCAATCAGATCCTTCAGGACTCCTCCTTGACTTCGGGCGGAACCACATCAGGATCATCGAGGTTTCTCTTCTGGATTCTCGCAGGATTTCTTCTGTTGCTGACGTTGCTCGGGGGACTGAAGGTCTGGATGGACAAGGCTGAAAAACATCATGCAGAGGAAAAAATCCATTCCTCTTCAATGAAGGCCGCGCCAAAACAGCCAACGCCCGCTCCGTCTGCAGCGACTCCCTCTTCCTCCGCCCCTTCAGCGCCAATGGCACCTGTAACGCCATCACCTACTGTTTCTGGCTCACCCCAGGTGAGCCAACCATCTCCGCCTGTTCCAAATGCGGGCAATCAAAATCAAGTCGGTGGATCTGCGCTCACGCCTCCGCCTTCTCCGGTATCACCGTCAGGCTCTCTTTCCGGTCCTTCCAAGGCCGAGCCATCTAAAATTTCTGAAGCGGCTGGTGGAACCCCTTCAGCCCCATCAGGGCAGCCTCTTTCAGCGGCCAAAGAACCATCTCCACCGTTTCACATATTGAAGGTCACGGCATTAAAGGATACCTACGTGGCGGTCAAGGAAGGCGACGGAAAAGCAAGACGCTATCCCCTGGCCAAAGGGAAGTCAAAAGTCTTTCACTCCAAGACAGTCTTCTGGATATCAACAAAGGATGGCGGAGCAATACTCCTGTCGCTTGATGGACATGCTCTGGGACCGGCAGGTCCGGACCAGAAGTCCATCCAGCACAAAAAGGTTGTCTTGAGGCGGTAGGGCAAGGCGGGGCCACACCATTTCCTGTCCCCAAACTCCGAAATGGCAGGAAGATCGAACAATCTCAAAAGAAATGGAGCAAAATGACCGCACAAATTGTTACTCTCCTTAAAAAAAGAGGTTTCCGTCTTCTCCTCGAAGCAGTCATGGTCTTTGTCGCAGGAACTGCGATCGGTTGTGCCCAGGCGCCGGTCAAGCTTCATTACCGTTCTGATGCGGGAATGACAAAACCTCATCAATATTCTTCTTCTCTCAGGTTCGGGGTCGTTCTTTTTAAAGATGACCGGGCAAGCACCCTGATGACCGGCGATCGTCAATACATCGGGTGGGGAACAAATACCTACCGAACAGACTCCGATATCGACTTGCATGTGACCAGGGCATTTGTTGACCAGTTCAACTACCTGGGTCTGAAATCCACCCTGATTCATCACCCTCCGGCAGACTTTTCTTTCCAGACAAACAGCTGGGTCCAGACCTTGAGGTCGAGATTTCCCAATATTGATGTCTTTGTGGTTGGTCGGATCATGAACTATCAGTTCCAGTCATCGCATACCGGCTATATCGAAGGGACCGGGTCAGCAATTTCGAAGGACCAGGTTGAGCTGGATGTCTATTTCATCAATGCGCAAACAGGACATCCCATCTGGGGAACCAGGATACACGAGCGCTCAATGACCAAGAGCCGCCACTCGAAACCCCTTGAGGTCGCGGCCGAACGTCTGGACCGGGATCTGCAAAAGGTGATCCTTGGGTACGCAGACCGTTCCGTAGGCCATCTGGTAAAAGTCTTTCCTGGTTCCATCCAGGTGGAAGCTTCCGCCAATCCTGCGACCGTTTCCGGAAAAACATTATCGGCTGACCAGTTCAATACACAGAAGAATCCGATACCTGCCGGCAAGGGAAGGCTTGTTGTCACAACAACACCTTCAGGAGCAAAGGTTTACATAGACAATGTCTTCTACGGCGTCACTCCATTGATGCTTGACCTTGATCCTGGAGTTCATCTTCTAAAGGTGAAGATGCATCAGTACCATACCAGCAGGGACAAAATCGGTATTTTGGGCGGAACGATGACTCCCTGGCAGGAAGACCTCCAGAAGAAGTTCTAGAATCGATCCATATTGCCATTAATGGCAAAAAACTTTATATTGGCTGGAGAATCTTCCAGCCAATATTTTTTTCTGCCGGCGTAGCACAGTGGTAGTGCAGTCGATTCGTAATCGACAGGTCATCGGTTCAATCCCGATCGCCGGCTCCAGTTTTTTCTTAAAAAAACAAATACCAGAGCCAAAAATAGCCCTTTCCGACTGTCTCATAGTGTAGCCCTTTGTAGCCTTTTGTAGCCCCTTTTTCCTTTCTCAGAGTGACAAGAAGATACACGGAAAAAACCATATCTGTAGCCTTTTATGACCCTCTCTATCTTTCTTATCGCTGCAGCATCGTGTCAGGCCCCCCGGTCAGCATTCAAAATGTCGGGCCTTTACAATGCTTTCCAAATCCCGGCGACAACTGTAGTGCGCCGGCGCCGATTCAGTGCAAAATCACATGGTCAAACGGGTA
>JAKAYF010000052.1 GCA_021816465.1 Nitrospirota bacterium | reverse complement strand
TTCCATGAACACTCTTTGGACCGCATAAGAAAGATCCTTGAAACGGCCCGGGAGGAAGGGGCCTTTCCCGGAGCGGTCCTCCTCTGGGGCGTGGCTTCCGGAAAACCGGCATGGCTCTGTTCGGGCTTTCTCAGGACAGACATCCCTGGGGAGCGCGTTACCGAAAATACCCTCTTTGACTTGGCATCACTGACCAAACCATTGGTCACCGCCAGTCTGGCCCTTCTGGCCGCCGGCGAGGGGGCGCTGTCCCTTTCCCGTCCGATTGAAGAGCTGACCCCCCTTCCGCCCGGCCATTATCTGCGGAAACAGCCGCTATCCCGACTGCTCTCCCATACGTCGGGCCTTCTCCCCTGGGCACCCCTCTACCGGGAGATCCCTCCGAACAACCCCCGCCTGTTCAGGAAAATGCTGGAAGAGAGGATCCTCGACCTCCCCCCCGACTATCTTCCAGGCACACAGGCCCGGTACTCCGACTTTGGATATATTCTGGCCGGATGGATCATTGAAAGGATTTACGGCAATAGAAGTCTCGACCGGCTTTTCAGGGAAAAGGTCGCAGATCCCCTTGCAGTGCGTGACACAGGTTTTATCGAGATCGAAAAAAGCAGTCCTCTCAGAATGCATCCGATCGCATCCACAGAGATGATCGAAGATCTGGGGGTTCCATTGACCGGACTTGTCCATGACGAACACGCCCGGTACCTCGGGGGCGTTTCCGGTCACGCGGGACTTTTTGCCAGCGCTTTGTCCGTATGGAGGCTTGTATTGCCATGGATGGGACAGGGAAACATCTTCCATCCGACGGTTCTTTCGGATTTCCTCAAAAAGCAGGCCGGTGTTTCCTGGACCTGCGGCTGGGACACTCCCACGGAAAACTCCCAGTCGGGACATCGGTTCTCCAAAAACGCCATTGGCCATCTCGGCTATACAGGAACATCGATATGGATGGAACCCGGAAATGGGCGCATCATCATCCTCCTGACCAACCGCGTCCACCCGTCCCGAACACAAAACCTTTTAAAGCTCTGGAGGCCCAGAATCTACGACAGCGTCATGGAGAACGGGTTCACCTAAGGACTGCGAACAGGATCCAGGAGGGGGATGACATCGGGATCATAAGCCGCCCCCTCCTGAAAAAGTGGATGGGAATGATCAAACCTTCCGAACGGATCTGACCCAAGAAGACTTCCCCCAAAGATCCGGAGCCAGTCCGCCTTCCGAAGAACGGGCCGTTCGCTGATCCTGCGCGCCGGGTCGCACCCCATCTTCAAAATGCCAAGCCCTCCCAGAAGAACCAGGCGAAGCTCGATGGAAAGTCGAAACCCGACCTTCGGGGGCAAATCCCTTCCCCTGTAGAAGAGCCCTCCTGTAAAAGACTCAAGTCTTTTCAAAAGCTTGAGATGGCGATCATCCGAAGCAGCAAACAGCTCATCTTCCGACAGATGGCAGGCGGACAGCTCGTCTGTCGGAACATAGATACGGTCTTTTTTCCGGTCGACATCGATGTCCTGCCAGAAGTTGGCGAGCTGAAGGGCGGTACAGATCGCATCGGAAGATTTGAAAAGGGCTTCGTCCCGATAACCGTGGACCCACAAAAGAAGTCGTCCGACCGGATTGGCCGACAATTTTGAATATCCCAAAAGATCCACAAATGATTGATGCCTCGTCACCACCCGGTCCCGCTCGAAAGCCCTGATCAGGTGATCGAGCCATTCGACCGGAAGAGAAAATGAGCTGATCACCTCTGAAAGGGCTCGAAAGACGGGATGGTCCACCGGTCCGGAAGCCGCCCGAAACAAAAGCTCCCGCCACATCGAAAGCTTCTCGAACGCCTCTCGCGTATCGGGAATCTCGTCGGCAAAATCATCCGCGGTCCGTGCAAAGGCATAGATGACAGCGATTGGAAGCCGCGTGGACTTTGGCAGCAGGCCGGATGCCACCGGAAAGTTTTCATAGTGGCTCTCGGCCATCTGTTTGCAATAAGAAAAAGAATCCTCCAGGGAAATCATTGTCGGCCACATCCCGGATGAAGGAGGGGAAAGAGAGTCTCTCCCAGAACATGAGCCGACCGGACAGCACTTTCCATCGTCGCAGGAAGTCCCGTATCTGTCGTGTCACCGCAGAGCCACATATTGGGAACTCCAGTCTGGTTTGACGGGCGGTAGAGGGATTGTCCCGGACCCAGTATCGGCGTCGACATTTTCTCCCTGATCACACGGTGATGGACAAGCCCTGGCAACGGACCTCTGGAGAAACGCCCAACCGCAAGAAGGGCTCGATCCAGCCATTCCTCCTCGGAGGTCTCATCTTTCGCCTCGACTCCGGAAACGGTGAGGGACAAAAAGGAGCTCCCCCGCCACCCGGCCTTTTTGCCTTCGTAAGACAGGCTCAAATAGTTTTCTCCTTCCGGAAGTTTCTCCCCCGATGAGGCCGGATGGCCCATCATCTCCTTGTTGAACACCCAATGGATCGGACCACTCATGAATCCTCCGATTGCCGGAAGGACAACCGGTCCGGAAAACCAGAGGTGAATCGATACAATCCCCGAAGAAAAAGAGATGCGCATGATATTTTGGCAAAGCTCCCCGTCCATCATCTCGATCGGCAGTATCCTCTCAAGAGACCAGGGCGGCACGGCAAGAACAAGGTGATCGGTGGGAGAAAGGGGCAATTCGCTCTCCCCCACCACGATTGATGAAACCCGGTTTCCGGAGAGGTTGATCCTGCCCACGGCACTTTTGCATCGAACCTCAACGCCCCTGCGCTCAAAAAGGGCAAGGGCCGGATCGATGACAAGCTCCCGGTGGCTCACGGAGCTCCAGCCGATCAGGGAAGGACCGGGGCCAAAAAGGGTCTCCCGGAGAATCCTCAAAAGCAGGGCGGCACTGACATCGGATGCGGAGAGATTGGTCGCGGAAACAACCAGAAGCTCCCAGAAGCGGTCGATCGACTCATGCGTTGCTCCGGAGTTCAGCAGAAACGTTTTCGCATCAAGATGATCGATCATCTCTTCCTTCAGCATTCCGGAAGACATCCTGGCCCCGACCCTGAGCATCGACAGCCGGGAAGCAAGAGACAGACCTGAAAAAGAGAGAACTCCCAGAAGGCCCCCAATCTTTCCAAGTTTCGGATCAAGGGAAAAAGGATGAGGGCGGTTATTTCCGTCCAGAAGATCGATGGAAAAAGGCGTCGGAAAAACAATTCGGCTTCTGGTTCCAAGGCGGTCCAGAAATGAGAGCATGGACGAATAGACATCCATGAACAGGTGCTGGCCATTGTCGGTCCATTGCCCGGTATGGCTCTCCCGGTAGGAAGAGACCCTCCCTCCGGGAGATGGCCTGCCTTCCAGGAGAACGATCCTGACCGGAGCACCACGTTCAGGGCGCGAGAGGGATTCGGCAAGAGCCATTCCGGAAAGCCCCGCACCGACAATGTAGATCGTCGGAACCGTCACTCGGCGCCCCGTCCCGAAACTTCCGGCGGCGAGGGATTCTTCGATCTCCCTGACCATTGCCCGATCACCAGGAAAAAAAGCAGGAGGGAGGCTTTTTTAAACTTCGAGAGGGAAACCTGCCTTGAGAACACATCGAAGTTTCTCCGGCGGATCTCCCTGTGGATCTCATGGTAATACGCCTCCATTGCCCGGGCCGGCCGCATGACCTTCCGGTCCTCGGCCGTCGGGAGAAGGGACTGGGCCTTTCGGTAATCCTGCTCGGAAATGTTCCATAATTCGTCCATGAGACTTCGGAGACCGTCTGTCAGGACTCCCGAAAGAACTTCCGCCTCGGAGACTCCATAATGGAGCATGCGATCTCCGGGAAGATAGATCCTGTCGCGGGCAGCATCTTCCTTCACATCTCTCAGGATATTGGTCAGCTGGAAGGCTTCACCCAGAGCGTCCGCATAGGGGGCAAGCCGGGCAAGATCCCCACCGAAAACCGGAATGCAGGCCCGGCCAACGGCTCCGGCCGCCAGATAGCAATATTCCCTGAGCTGTGTCATCCCGGCAATTCTGACCCGGTCAAGGTCCATCGCCATTCCCCTGACAACATCAAGGAGCGTCTCCGGGGGAACTCCCCGGCGGTCAACAAGCTCGTGAAGCCTGAGCGACAGGGGATGATCAAACTTTTTCCCACCGGAAAGATCCTCCATCCAGGCGGAAATTTCCACCCTGGGATCCTCTCCCGGAAAAGGCTCGTCGACCAGGTCATCGATCACGCGAAAGAAGACATAAAGTGTTTCAAGATCCTTCCGGGACTGATCCTTCAGGAACCGGTAGCCGATCTTGAAGTTGCTCCGGTCAAGGGCTGCCTGGGCATTCTGATATCGCTTGATTGAAAAAGATTCGGTCTGCTCCAAGGGGGTGAAAGCTCCGGCAAAATCGATGAAAGAAGGATTGTTATCTGAAAAGAAAACCTTCAGATGCTATCATGCGAAGGGGAAAAATAAAACCCGCACAAAGGTGTCCAACCAAAACTGGCTTGATGGTCTGATCGGCAACGGTCTAGAATGAAAAGAGTACAGGCGGTCCAGACAAAAAATGAGGGCGATTCTGATGAATAATGAACTGGCAACACTTTCCTGGCCCGCGATCGAGAAAAGGATTTCACAAAAAACCATCATCATTCCTGTTGGCAGCACAGAACAGCATGGTCCAAACGGACTCATAGGAACCGATCACCTGATCGCCGGAGCTCTGGCAAAAGCCCTTGGAGACGAAGCAGGCATCCTTGTCGCTCCCACGATGGCCTACGGAATGAGTCACCATCACCTGGCCTTTCCCGGAACAGCCTCTCTCAGACCAGAAACGCTCATGATGATGACCGCCGATATTGTCGGCTCCTTTGCCAGAAACGGATTTACACGTTTTTTCTTCGTCAATGGCCATGGCGGCAATGTCAGCTCCATGAGCGCGGCCTTCTCCCAGATCCTGACAGAGAAACCGGAGCTCAGGATCCAGCTTGCCTCCTGGTGGCTCCTGCCTGAAGTCACCGCCCGGGAAAAAGAGCTCTTCGGGTCAGAAAACGGATTTCATGCGACCTGCGGAGAAGTGGCCGTGACATGGTATCTGTTTCCCGAGGCCAAAACCCCCATTTCACCCGGAGTTGCCCCTGACCCCAAAACGGAGTGGCCAGTGGGACCGGAGCGCTTCAGGATGCTCTACCCCGATGGCCGGATGGGATCAAACCCCTCCCTTTCCACCGGAGAGATCGGAGCGGAGCTTTTTGCCATCGCCAAATCAGCCCTTGCCACAAAACTCTCGGACTTTCTCAAAATGGACACGTCCGGGGGATGACCGGACGAAATATCCCCCGCCGACTCTCTCCCGGAATGTCTGTGGCCGTCCTGTCTCCCTGCCTGATGGGGGATCCGAACGGCCACCCGAAAGCACTGGAAAATCTCAGGGCCGTGGGGCTTGACGTGACCTTTCAGGACATCCGTGAAGACGGATACGCTCCATTTGTCGCATCCGACAAGACCCGGGCACAATCCTTTCAACATGCCCTTGAATCCGGCAATGTGGATGCCATCCTTTTTGCACGGGGCGGCTACGGGGCGGCCAGAATTCTGCCATGGCTCGAAAAAAACGCGCCTCCGCCGAATTTTCCCCTTGTTCTCGGACTATCCGACATCACCAACATTCATTCATGGCTCTTTAACGCCTATCGGGCAGTCTCTTTCCATGGTCCCCACCTGAGAGGACTGTCAGACACCAGGACCTTCGAGCTTTTCTGGGAAATGGTCTCCGGGAAAATCGGGAGCGGATCAGATCTCCCCATCGGAGAAAGCTCAGTTGTTCAGAGGGGGGAATCCGAAGGCATCCTTCTTGGAGGGAACCTTGAAACACTGGCCCATCTTTGCGGATCAGCGTGGCTCCCGAAAAGGCGTCCGGAGGAAGACTGGATTTTGCTTCTGGAAGATATCGACGAACCGATGTATGCAATCGACAGGGCGATCCGGTCGCTGATGCATGCGGGGTATCTCTCCGGGATCCGGGGAGTGATCCTTGGACCTTTCATGGGGAGGTCCCCGAGGCCGGATGATCCGAAAGGCTCATTGGAAGAGCTTGTCCGTGAAGCCATCCCGGATGTTCCAATCGTGACGTCGTCCCTTTCCGGACATGGGACCCCCATGGCAACATGGCCTCTGGGCGTCCGGGTGAGGCTTTCGGCCGGACACTCGTCCGCGATCACCCTTCTGGAAGACCCTTTTAAAGGAAACAGCTGACCAGCCCCGGGGAAACTACTGCTCGGAATGGACGTCCGGGACCAGATCCCCTTTTGAGCGGTTTCCCGAGCGTGCGCCCATCAGGGAGATGATCCTTCCCCTTGGAAGAACAACGGCATCTCCCTGCCCCATCGGATGAACAGTCCTGTTGACTCCCCCGATATTCACCACATCGATGCTGCCATTCAGGTCGGCGATAGCCAGAAGCCCATTATGGAAGGCAACATTGACCGGAACAATGCCGACATTGGTAGGGATGTCCGGACGGATTCCGGGAACAGGTGTCTTTGAACCATTCCCGACCAGAACCATCACCTGTCCGTGAGCAAGTCTTGTCAAGCCATGAGGAGCCCCGCCCTGGGGAACGGCCACATCGGCGGACCCTACGTTCAGCGCCTCGACCTTCCCGGCATCGGAAGATTCATCCATCTCTGCGAGATACAGGATCCCCGAAGCGCTTTCCACAAGACTTTTTGGATGAATATCCACAAGTCTCGCATCCATGGGCTTTGTATCCGCCATCTGGTTTCCAGAGCCGGTGACCGAAACAATTTCTCCCGGTTCAAGCTGGTGCGAATCAGATCCTGAATCGGACTTCAGGATCTGCTGGTGGTCTCCCGCCACATTCACCTCGAGCACGCCGTCCCCAGAGTCTCCCAGCAGAATATGATGGTGGTGAACTGCGATCGAGGTCGGCGCAATTTCGGACTCCACCGCAGAGAGAGGAACCAGATCGACATCCGTGTTTTTTGTTCCCCCGCCGGCAACAAGAACGATCATCCCCGTCGGAACATGAACCCACCTTGTCCGTCCGTCCTCCCTGACCGGAATATCCACAACATGGCGGGCCTCATTCAGGAAGTAAACCCGTCCCGTCTGTCCCACCACATAGATCCGGTTCCCGTCATTGGCAATGGCGACAGGAGAAATACGGCAGGCAAAGGCATCGATTGGCTTTGTTCCGGGTCTTTTGTCTCCCCCGCCAGCAATGACGGAAATTCTGCCGGACAAAAGGGTGAGGGGAGCCGCTTCTCCCAGAGTGCGGTTATTGAGTCCCGTCCGCTGGATCATGCGGGTTACATGTCCCCTGAGTGCGCCCGTGTTGCCAATGGGCGGGATAACATAGATATGGCGGGGAGACATCGAGACATTGAGAGCATCAATCGTGCCGTTTCCATCGGCAATAAAGACAATGTCCCTGTCGACCGCCATTCCCAGGGGAAGGATTCCGTAATGGAAAGCTTTTCCTGGCCGGATTTCGGGAAGAGGAGCCGAATGACCATTCCCGGCAACCACGACAGCCTGACCGGGAAGAACCACCTGGTTGACCAGATCTTTCCCCCCGGAAACAGGAACCGTCATGCTTTCTCCTGATATATTCAGGAAGACCACCTCGTGCCGCGTATCGGAAAGAAGAAGGTTGTTGCCCCAGAAGGACATCGCCACCGATTCAATATCAAGCTGGGAGGCATACTGCGGGGATGATGACGGATAGAAGAGATGCTCGCGGGAAGCACCCCAGGAGGACTGGGAAGGGAACAGGAAAGAGAGAGAGCCCAGGAAAAGGGCAATGATGGCACGACACGGACTTTTCCTGACGTTCTTCGACAAACCTGCTTTCATGTTTTACCTCCCAAAGATCCGCCAAAACCGTTCAATTGATCAATTATGAACAGCCTGCACCGCCCATCTGGCGCGCAGGCCGCAAAACACGCCAGGGAATTCCCTTCTATCTCAAGCCTTTTTATAGGGAAAAGTCAATCCATTCCACCACAGATCACTCGAAAACCGGCTTCACTCCCACCACAGCCACCGGACCCGACAACCAAAACTGATTTCCGAAAGAGGACCTGCAAAGGGATCTCAGAGAGAAACTCCCGATTTTTTAGACCAATCGAGTCACGTGTCCTTCCCGGAGAAGAAGCCCAAACACTGATCTTCCGAAGAGTCTGGGCGATGGACAGGATACCATGCGCCACCTTCAGGATAAGCCCAGCACAGGGAAAGATCCGCTGTCCCTACCCTCTGGGCCCGAAGACCATGAGCAAAACTCCGGAAACAATCACCATAGCTCCGGCCCAGTCCCAGCGGTCCGGCCGGAATCCGTCGAGAGCCAACGCCCAAAGGATAGAAAGGATAACGAAGACTCCCCCGTAAGCGGCATAAGCCCGACCGAAAGGAAGGGGTTGCCAGGTGACGACGACTCCATACAGTCCCAGGATGGCAAGACCTGCTCCTCCCACGAGGAAAGAACTTCCTTCTCTCATCCATTTCCAGACCAGATAGCCTCCGCCGATTTCACAAAGACCTCCCAGCAGCATGAGTCCGATGATCCGAAATGCCAGCACGATATTTCCTCCCAAGATCCTGCAACACTTCTGATCACTGACGTTGAGATCCTCCCCGTCAAATAGAGCCAAAAGTGCGTTGTTTACGGTAGCAATCGAATCCCTTTATTTCTCTTTTGAAACATTGTGAAAAGTCTAAAAAGGAAATGAGCAAAATGCCATTGGCCAAGTGGCCATCTCTTGATGAGGCAGAAAAACGGGTACAGAACATTGTCTTCCGAAGCCCGGGATCAGAAGCTAAAGACATCGCCACGGGAAGGGTCTCAGGAACGCTGATTCCGGCCGAACAGGCCGGAAAAGGTCATGAAGACAGGCGAGGGACCCGATCCCGTTCCCTGAAGGGCGAGCTTTGCCGCGCATCTGATCAATTGGCAAAGACCAGACACGAAGCTTAGAATGGCAGGAACCCTTCCACATCTGAAAGGATGCCCGCATGTCGCCACCACCACTTAGCAAGTCCCTGAAGGTCTTATTTCTGTCCGTCGGCCTGATTTTTCTGGGAACAGTCCTGGTTCTTGAGTTTCAGGCATCTTCGCCCAAAGGCAGGATTGAGGGAGGCACGCTTCAAAAGGCCGAAAAAAGCCTGGACAACAGAATGGGCGAGAAGATCCATGCCCTCAACATGACGCTGAAGGAGCAGGAGCACCTGCCCAAAGACCTCTTCATCTCCCACCAGGTCCGCTATGAAGGACAGGTCTTCCAGGCCACCGTCGACAGCGAGTGGGACACACTCCCCAAAAGGATCAAGGGGCAAATCCTGAAAACAATCCTTGAAAACTACAGGAGCTCAAGACAGCAGCGCCTGAAGGAAACGGGAGAACCAACAATCATCTTTGTCGAGGGCAACAAAAAAGTCGCCGTTCATACCATCCTCGAGGATATTATCCACTGACCGGGTCAAAAAGATCGAGAACGACAAAAGAGATGCCCGAAAATCCTTTTGCCCATGACCGGAAGTCCTCCATGATCTCTCCCGGATCGGAAACGCCAGGAGGATAGCCGGTCCTTAGTGCCCCCCGAACGACCGGCGCCCCGAGCTCGTCTTCAAAAACAACCGCCCGGACAAGACGCCCCTTCGGGGAGCGGTCCATCTTGAAACGGATGGCGACAATCCTGGAAAATTCAATGTGCAGGTGCCAGTCGGATCGCTCAATCGTCAGATAGGATTCTCCGAGCTCAAAGGTTTTTGCCTCCCCCGGAAACAGCTCGGCGACCGCGCCGGAGGATCGGACGGACAGGAGTGCCTGTTTTTCCAGAAACAGCTCAGAGAGGAGGTTCTTGATAAAAAGACCGGAAGGTTTTTCCGGTCCGATGGGCCCCATTTCATCCATTCATACATCCTTTTCCATTGTTTTTCATATGGTTAAATATTCTCAAAACAATCCCGGGAAGGGGATTGCCTCATCGGCTCTTTCACTCTATAATGGCGCTTCTGTCATTCGTTGGTCCCATCGTCTAGTGGCCCAGGACGCTGGCCTCTCACGCCGGAGACACGGGTTCGAACCCCGTTGGGACCACCAAAATCTCAAAAAGCCCGTTCACACACATGGTCGATAGCACAGCTGACCGGCCATATTCCGTCTTGCCGACACCACCACATTACCCGATGGACTAACATTGCCCAAGACTCCAACGATAGAAGCTGTCCTTTTTGACCTTGACGGGACCCTTGTCGATTCATTTGCACCGATTCTCCTGTCCTTCAACCAGACCTTGTCCGAACTGAAAACCGATATCGTCCTGACCCATGAAAAGATGCTTGACCTTGTCGGCTGCTCGCTTGATGATTCCTTTCGGAAACTGCTCCCGGAGGCAGACGTTGAAAAGGCCTCCGACCGGTTCAGGGAAATCTATACACCACTCGCCGAAAGTCAGACCCGGCTCATGTCGGGGGCCCGGGAGCTTTTGTCTTTCCTCAAAGAGGCAGGAATCCCCTGCGCCGTTGTCACCAACAAAATGGGAGAGGAGGCCCGGCTCATCACAAGCTCTCTCGGGATTTCCCCCCCTGCCCTTTTCACCCTGGGAGAAGGAGACGGATTTCCCGAAAAACCGGCCCCTGACATGCTGATCGAAGCTCTTTCAAGGATCGGGGTCTCCCCCGGCAACGCCCTGTTTGTGGGAGACTCCCCCTGGGATTTCCACGCCGCAAGGGCAGCCTGTGTCCCTGTCTGCCTGATGCCGACAGGGACACATCACCGCCAGGCTCTGCAAGCCCTCTCTCCCGACTGGCTTCTTGAAAATCTTGAAGAGCTTCATCGTCATCTGATCGACAGCTCAAGTTCTTAATGACCACCCAATCCCGGGGCCGGCATCAATCCCGGGTTGGAGTTCAGCCCCGGCATCCCTCCTGTCTGCTGCTCTCTTGTCGGCCATGTGTGCAAATGATTGAAATCGCCGGCATCAATAACAACAAGTCTCAAGAGATGGTCGCCGTCGGGAACCGGCCGGCGCATTGCCATGACCTTCCCGATAGCGGTCACCCGTTGCCCCGAAGACAGGGCAAAGCGGTTGATCGGTTCATCAAAGCGCAACAGGACAAGCCCCGAAGGAGCCATGGACTTTTCAGGTCGCATGTCATTATTCAACGGGTACAGGTTAATCTCCATCAAACCCCGGTCTTTCGTGTTCCGGATCTCCTCGATGGTTCCGCCAACCAAAACGGTTTCTCCGGCAATCTCCCGGTAGTCCCGGACAATCGACGAAGGGTCAAGGTTCGTGACAACCCCTGAAAGCTGCTTTTCAGTAAAGACCGGAGGGTCAAGAAACGCGCAGGCTCCCAGCGATACAAGAAGAAGGAACGCAGCGAACCATTCGCATTTTCGGACAAAACACCTATCCATCAAGACTCTCCTTTTGAACCGGCCCGGAAATTCGGGTATAATCGTCAAAGATATTGTTTCAGAAGAAACTTCCGGAACCAAATCCAACCGAACGATTTCCAGGAAGGATCCCACCCATGTTCTCCGCAAGCTGGCTTCAAAGCTCTTCCTCAAGCGACCATCTCTTGAGGGCCCCACTTGACTCATCCCACAAGATTCCCGAGGGAACCGCCTGGAAAAAGCCTCTGGATTTCATCAGGGATGAAACCCGACTGACTCTCTGGCCGGTCGATCCGTATCGCATCTTTGCCTCCGTGAGGATCGCAAACTCCGATCAAAGGATCAACTCCCGGATACTGACATCACTGACCATCCGGGTTCTTGATATTACACATTCTCCCTACGCTTCGGGAGACGAGTTTGAGGACCAGACCAACCAGCACCACTGGGAAAGCCTCTTCGGCACCGCAAGCTACACCTTCGACATTGCCCTGGCGGGGGCAAGCTCCTGGTACATCCCCCTCTGGGATTCAGAGCGGATATTCACGGCCTTTCTGGGCGGCTTCCCAGCGGAGACACCGGGAGTGTTCCGTCCTGTCCTGAAGTCCAATGTCATCAGGACACCCTCCGGAAAGATCCATCCCGGGCCCGGCGCCCTGCATCATCACGTTGGCAGGGAGCGGAAGGAAATCGTTCCCATAAGCCCCAGCAACTTTTTCCTGAAGGGTCTGTCAGGAACCGACACCTTTCACCGCTTTCCCGGAAGCTCAGAGAGCCCTATTTCCTCCGGACAGAAAAAAAGCCCAGCAAACTCTTCAGAATACAGGAGTCGCACATGAGTCTTTACGAACGTTTCCGGACCATCTTCCTGGCCAATGCCAACACCGTAGCCGACCATCTTGAAGATCCTGCTGCCATGATTGCCCAGCAGATGAGAACCCTGGACGACAAGCTCCAGAAAGCCCAGGGAGAGCTCGTCAAGGCTGTGGCCGAGATCAAGCTTCTGGAACAGAAGATCCGCGATGACGAGGCCCAGGTCGCACTCTATCAGGAGAGGGCTGAAAAAGCCGTCAAGGCAGGCAATGATGATCTGGCCAAGAGAGCCCTTGTGGAAAAGAGCCGCCTTTCGGCCGACCTTTCCGAGATGACACGTCAGAGGGACGAACAGCAGAAAGTCGTCTCCGAAATAGAGGGCGATCTTTCAAAGCTCAGGGAGATGCACGACGAGTTTGCTCGCAAACAGTCCCTGCTTTCATTGCGTGAAGAGCGGGCACAGGCCGCACAGGAGATCAACAGCATCCGTGCCGAAATCGATCCGGGCCATCTGGGCTCTGAAATGAAACGGATGACCGACAAGATCGACATGATGGAAGCACAGGCCCAGGCGACCAGGGAGATTGCCGACCGGCAGTCCGGCGCCGACCTGGATACCGCCTTCCGGGAGCTTGACAAAAAGTCCCCGGATATCGACTCCGAACTTTCAAATCTCAAAAAAACCCTTGGTGCCCCCTGATATGCAAGAGGGAAACCATCGCCTGACTGTTCATCTTAAAAGACCACTGGCCGCATTTCTTCTCTTCGTCCTTTCCTTTCTGGTAGCACCGTCTGCCATGGCGGCGCAAACCTTTGAGGACGGCCTGTCTCTTTATCACCAGGGGAATCTTGAGGCGGCTTTCAACGTCTTCCGGGACCTGCATCAAAGCCATCCAACCGGTACGGGAAAGCTTCTCTATTTCATGGCCCTTTCCTCAAACAGGCTTCACCGGCACCATGAAGCATTGAAATACCTCGATGCGGCAATACAGGCCAACCCTTCCCTTTCCTTCGCCAGAAACAAGGCTCATGTGGAAGCGCTGAGGAGCAGGCTGGTCCGGGAAACCAGCCAGTTCTCTCCGGATGCTTCAAGGAATCAGTTGATGCCACAATCCTCCCCGCTTTCAACCCTTTCTCCCGAACCGTCCCACGGAGGCCATTCGACCTTGATGATTGCAATCATAGTAGTCTTTGCCATCGCCCTTTTGATCTTTGTCGCCGGTCGATTGGGCGAGAAGAAAAAAAGCGAGTTGCAAAACCGGACCAAACGACAGATGGAAGAGACGGGAGCCCGGCTGATTGCCGCCATCGACAAGCTCAGGGAAGAGAAGAGCTACTACCTCCTCGACCATCCGGACCAGAAAAATCTCCTGGAAAAGGCGTTTTCCAACCTGGACACATCCTACGTCCGGGTTCTGACGATCATGAAAGAAGCTGATACCCAGGGAACCGACTGGGAAGACAGAAGCAGGCGCTTTGAATCGGCACTCGCTCCGGTCGATGAAGCCATCCGGCAGATCCGTTTTATCATGGAGCCGGGAAGCGCATCTCTCCCCCCGTCGGGAGAAGCTCCGGCGGCTCCGTCCGTCAATATGAACCCGAATGCAGAAAACCAGCCGCTTACAGGGGGATCGGATCCGTCAAAGTGTATC
>JAKAYF010000051.1 GCA_021816465.1 Nitrospirota bacterium | reverse complement strand
AAGGATCGGGACCACAATGCCTCCCTGAATGTTTTGAGACTCGGGCTTTCGTCTCGGGGTTAGCCCCGAGAAGCCCCCACGACAACCGTTTCTCAGGTTTAGTGGCGGGAGCAGTCACCCTAGTCCTTTGTGATTGGAGCTTTCTCCGGAAAGGCGCTTAAGATGGTTTTTCGTTTAGGGATGCCTCTTGCTCCTGAACCTGAGGGACCGGCTGTTTGGCCGGGTCTTTCAGATGGATTTCAAAGCCAAGGCGAAGCAGAATATTGATGCGTTCCTTGGTCATCCGGTCGCGCTTTTCTTTTGTCGTTTTCTTCTTTTCCAGAAGATTCAGGGAGTTTTTGATGGTACTGACTGCATCTTTTATCGCAGCTTTAGTCTCTTCCGTGGAAAGGGTCTCGGCCTGTTTTGTCAATTCCTCCATGTCAATTTCAGTCCATCGATCGATATCCACCCACTTGATGAGTGCCATTCTTTATTTCTCCTTAAAATAGCTTATTGACATCCTCCCGCAGGTCAGTCTGAAAAGCGATTGCCGGGGGGAGATTCCCAAGATTACTCTTGGGATTTGTTTCTGCATGACCTGTCGGTAACGGAGTAGCTTGCACTGCTGAGCCTGGTTAACCCGTTCACAGGCCTTTTATTATCCAAGCAGACACACAACAGTTCTCTTGGTTGAGTAGCGGGTCATTCGAATAGTTGCAAGGCGGCTGATTTTAATCCGACTTGGTGGGGTCTTTCAAGTCACTGACTTGAAAGACCCCACCGATTTTTCACTACGGTTTCTTTGCACTGGTCAATGGAGGTGACGGGGATTTGAGTACAAACAGTTTTTTGATGTTTTCGAGAGACTGATAGCCGGTAACCACATGCCCATCTGCTATAAATGTCGGCACATTAGGTATTCCCGTATGAGACAGGAGTGTGTCGTCAGCTCCCTGTATTTCTGCCAGAGGCTGTTGTGTCTTGATGCAGGCATTCATTTTCGCTGCTGGGAGAGTCTTTGTTGCGATAATTCCTTTAAGGGCCGAATCCATCTGGTCTTTCGACAGTGATCCCAGCTCAATTCTGTTATTGAGCAGATTATGTACGTCCCAAAAGCTTCCTGGAAGAGTTTGCTCTGCGCACATCTCGAAAATGGCAGCATCAAGCGCATTGGGATGAAGCACTACGATTGGGTATGGAATATAGACGAAGCGAATATTTTTTTCCTTTTGTACCAGTGGCAAAACCTCCCGGTTCCACTTCCGGCAGGTATGGCATTGGTCGTCTGCAAATTCAATAAGCGTGTTTTGGGCGTTTGGTGAGCCGCTAGAGGGAAAATTACCCAGAGGGAATAAACTTGGAGATATTGACAGATCTATAGGCATTGGCGGGGATATATCCGGGACCGGCCTGAAGTTGTCTTTTGTGTCCAGAATAGGTGTTGTCACAAAATATTGGTTGTCAATTAGGTACACGGTCGAAAAAATACGATTGTTTCCGATATCAATTGAAAAAGGGAACGCCTTGATGCTTTTTGAGATCTGTTTTGGTGCCATCCATGTCAGGCTTTTTGCGGGAACTCGTTGCAAAGCCATGGATTGCTCAAGGACCTTCTGGAACTTTGCTTGCATTGCCCTGTCAGAATCAGTCATCCCGACGTCTTTAGGCGTTTGCTTTGTGGCAGGCTGTTTTGTGCTGGTATCTGCCATTGCCGTGTTCGGGAGAGCTATTGGAGATATGGTTGAAACAGCAACAAACCAAAAAAGAAGACTGGATAGTCTTTTCAAATTTTTCGACCTTCTCATTAATTATGCCTGATCAAATTGGGTTCTTGATGTTGCAACTCCCGATTTTATCTGTGTTTTGATCGCTTGCCCCGGCACTTGATGTATCATTAGAGTGAAAGCCTGCTTGAATTGTCGTCTAACAAGGATTCTTGTCCGAGCGTAACCTAATGAATGACAATGGGTCAAGGGAAAACCAATTTTTGTGACCCAGGACGCGTCTTGCCTTTTTTATTTTCTCCACATAGAATGTGTGGGTTTTTTATTCTGCTCCTGTAGCTCAATTGGCAGAGCACCCGCCTTGTAAGCGGAAGGTTTCCAGTTCGATTCTGGACAGGAGCTCCACATATTTCCTTATGTTATTTTTCATTTGAACCTTTTTGAGTGTTGCTCCTCCCTAACTACCTTCATTTTCCCCCTCATTTTCAGTGTCGCCTTATAGCTACCACGCATGAATTTTTGTTTGACGAACTTTATATTTTTGTTCGCAGATTCCTCTGGAAATTGGACGGATTCCATAAAAATCGGATACCAATGGCTTCACGATCTTTCCGGGTGATCCCTTCACGGATCAGTGTGGAACATGGTTGATTTGCCGATATGATAGTAACGGGGTCATTTCTTTTGATCAGGGGATGGGGAGTTTTGCTATCTTGATGGGGCGTATGTTAGATTTGAAACTGATTTCGGTGTTATTTTCCAGACTTTTTCTTGTTTTCTCCGGGTGTTTTGAACATGTGTCCGCTCATCATGGAATGGTCCGTGGAACTATGGCAGGAACTGTCCGAAGCCAAAGCCTCCTGAGAGGGCGAGTAAGATGCAAAGGCCCAAACGCTTTTGCGCATCCTCGGCGAAAGAGGAAATTTCGGTCGCGAGATCGGAACCCCCACTACAGCAAAAGCTTAGTGGTGGGTAGTTGATTGTTTGATTCTTTCCCCTTGCGGGTGGCATCGGTGTCTGTCTTTATTTCGACCCTGCTGGCTTCCACCCATTGAACTTTCTGATTCCGTTACCAAGGCTACAGATAAGGAGAATCCATTGAGTCAGATTGATAGTCTCATTCTTCAGGTAGGCACTAATCAGATGGAATTGGTGGACTTCAGAATGTTCCAGGAGGACGCTGACGGATCGCAACGGGAAGGCATCTACGGGGTCAATGTATCAAAGGTGATTGAAATCATCCAGCTTCCTGGGTTCATTACCCCCGTTCCAGATGGTAATGAATATCAGGAAGGAATCATTAATCTCAGGGGACAAGTGATTCCGGTGATTAATCTGGCAAAGTGGATGAAGATCAAGGAGCCAGCATTTTTGGCACAGATGACCAAGCAAATCATTGTGACAGAGTTCAGCGCTGTACGATTGGGATTTATCGTTCATAAGGCTGCTCAGATAAGAAGAATCTCCTGGAAGGATATTGTTCCGATTACGATGGCGCGATCGGGGCGCTCAAAGGAAAGCAAGGTTACCGGGACGGTCAAACTTTCTGAGGAGGAGGTCCTTCTCATTCTGGACTTTGAGTCCATTGTCGAGGAAATGGGGATATTTACTCGGCAGGAGGAGTATCTGGAGCAGATGCCCCAGAGCAAATCCCTGGATCAACGATATATTTTGGCGGCAGATGATAGCCCTGTGGCATTGTCAATGGTTGTGAGGGCATTAAAGAAAAAAGGGTTTAATGTTCTTGAAGCCAAAAATGGCAAAGAAGCTCTTGAAGTTCTAAAAAGAGAGGTTGCAGCCGATCCTGAACGAAAAATTGGGAATAGGGTTTCTCTTCTCATCACAGATGTGGAGATGCCTGTGATGGATGGATATACGCTGACCAAAGAGGTCAGAGCCAATCCTGATCTGAACTCCCTTACGGTACTGGTTCATTCTTCCATGTCAGGAACTGAAAACGTGAGAAAGGGACTTGAAGCAGGAGCGAATGAATATCTGGTCAAATTCGATCCGGTTGTTTTTGTGGACAGGATTGAAAAAATGTTAGCTCTCTCCGGGGCAAAGGGAAAAAACTAGGGTTATGGACAACGGATCCGTTGAAGCGCATGATCTTATCGAGTCTGTAACCGAAGGGCTTGAGGAAAGGGAGCATAAACGCGATGCGTGGAATATACGTGTCGCATTGACGACATCCCTTTTGGCGGTGTTTGCTGCTCTTTCGAACCTTGAGTCGGAGCAATGGACATCGGAGGCAATCCTCCTCAAGAACTCGGCGATTTTTTTTCAGGCCAAATCGTCTGATCAATGGTCCTATTATCAGGCGAAAAAAATAAAGCTCCATATGTCTGAAAATCAGTTGAGGATGGAAACTCTTGTTCTGAAAAAGGCTCAGGCAAACTCTGAAGAGCAAAGGTTCAAGAAGCTGATTGCAAAATATGACAGGCAAGTGAAGCAAATCAAACAAAATGCCCAAGGATTTGAAAAACAGAGGGACGTTTTGAACGTTGAATCCGATGCAGCGTTGCGCCATCACCGGGCCTTTGCCTTGAGCGTTGTTTGCTTTCAGATTGCGATTGTTTTGACGTCTATGGCTGTTATGCTGCGGAAATCTTCATTGTGGTACGCCAGCATGGCGCTTGGTGTGTTTGGTATATTAGCTTTTATTAACGGGTTTTCATTATTCTTTCACCTGGGTAGACTGACTCCATGAGAAAAAAATACAGGCTTGCCAATATTGCCCGGGGAATTCTCCTGTCGATACCCGTTTTGCTGTCCGCGTGTACTCATTCAGACCAGTCTTCAGTCAAAAAAAACACGGGTCCTAATGTATCAAGTTCGGCTCCTAGACAGCAGGCGGATAATAAAAAACAGCCGTCGGACAGGAATCTTGTGCCTTATTTTAACCGGCCGCCCGTGGGGACTCCGGTTGAGACACATTGAGTATTGAGTTGCAATTGCAGCATTCTTGCTGTTCTCTTTTGACTTTCAATCTGTTCCATGTTACAAAGACCGGATGAATAATCCTGATCCAAAGTCTAACCTTGAACAAGAAATCCGTGTTCTGCTATCTCCCCTGGGCATTGAATTGCACTCTTTGGAATTGCCTAGAAGGCAAGGGGGAGTAGTCAGAGTCACATTGGATGAGCCTGGGGGCATTAATCTCGACAGGCTTGAGGTTGCATCAAGGAGAATCGCAGATCTGCTGGATTTGATTGACCCCATTCCGTTCCGTTATCGCCTGGAGGTCGGTTCGCCAGGACTGGACCGGATTCTTAAAGTGCCTGAAGAACTTTTTGTCAATGTTGGTCATACCGTTAAGATAAAAACACTTAATCCGGTGAATGGGCAAAAAGTTTTTCGAGGAAAAATTGAGTCAACTGATTCTGTCGGTGTTCGCTTGGTCGTGCCCGCAGGGAAAAAGTTTGTTACAGAGCTTATCCCTTTGTCAGAAATCAAGGAAGTTCAAGCCCAGTTCTGGGAGGATGCTCCACCCAGGGAAGAAAAATAGCAGGAGGAGGAATACGGTTGCTTTTTAACCGTTGAAGCCATGGTTAATCAGGAATTACTTAGCGTTCTCGATCAGCTTCAAAGAGAAAAAGGGATTACTCAGGAGACGCTGATCAGCGCTCTCGAAGCCGCTTTGGTTGCTGCAGCCAGGAAACGTTATGGTGGGGGTGACAACTATCAAGTTGAGGTCAATCACAGAACTGGCGAGATTCAGGTTCTTCAGACCAAGCGGATTGTTGAGCATGTTGAATCACCTTCTGAGGAAATATCTCTTGCGGAAGCAAAGGATTCCGACCCTGAAGCTGAAGTTGGGGATGAGATCGGAAGCTATCTTGAGATTGATGACTTCGGACGTATTGCAGCCCAGGCAGCAAAACAGGTTGTGTTTCAGAAAGTTCGGGAAGCAGAGTGGAATGTTGTCACTCGCGAATTTGGTGGACGTCAGGGCGACATTATAAATGGTGTCGTTATCGGACACGAGCGCAAAAACTACATTGTTGATCTTGGTAAAACCGAAGCGATCCTCCCATTCAGGGAACAAATGCCCCGTGAAAGCTTCAGACGAGGAGATCGGATAAAGTGTCTTTTACTTGATTTAAGAACCACAAGTAGAGGTCCACAAATTATTCTTTCCCGGACTCATCCTGATTTTGTGGCTCGTCTTTTTGAGAAAGAGGTTCCTGAGATTTCCGAAGGTGTCATAGAAATTCGCAACGTTGTTCGTGAGCCTGGAGAACGGGCCAAGTTTGCCGTTTTTTCTAAAGACCCTAATGTTGATCCGGTCGGTTCATGTGTTGGTGTGAAGGGTGTTCGTGTCCAGGCTGTCGTGAGGGAACTTCATGGTGAAAAAGTTGATATCATCGAGTGGAGCCCTGATCCGGCAACGTTTATTTCGAGAGCCTTGTCGCCAGCGAAGATTCAGAAGGTCGTATTCAGGGAATTGGGTGGCGAAAAAGTTGCAACGGTTATTGTAGCTGACCAGCAGTTGTCCCTTTCTATTGGAAGAAGAGGTCATAATGTTCGTCTTGCTGCAAAACTGACCGGTTGGAAAATTGATATTTTTAGTGACAGCCAGGTTTCAGGAGATTCCGAGCTTGCACAGGCGATAGATCCAGGTCGGTTGATTCGAAGCAATGTTGAGACTCCTGAGGTTGGCACAAGGCTTCTTGAGATAGAAGATCTGCCAGGAATGGGCGGAATTGTGGCTGAAATTCTCAGGGGTGCTGGATTTGACACGGTGGAAAAAATAGCAAATGCTGATTTGGCATCTGTCTCTTCCTTGCCCAAGTTTGGGCCAAAGACAGCAGCGAAGCTTATTGAAACAGCCAGAGATTTTCTTGGACTTCAAAAGCCTGAGATGAATGTTCACGATACAGAGGAATAAGGGAGTCCTAACTTTTGATCAAGGTCTATGAACTAGCTCGTGAACTGAAACTTGAAAGCAAGCTTCTTCTTACAAAGTTGCATCAGTGGGGTATTCAGGCCCAGACACATATGGCTGCGCTCGATGATAAGACTGCTGCCCAAGTCCGAGCCAGGATCAAAAAAGGTGAAGAGCCTGTACACGAAAAGAAAAAACCTATCCTGATCAAACGCAAAGCAACCTCTACTGACTCTTCCCAGACAGAGGATGTTTTGCCGTCCTCAGATGTACCTCAACCGCAGCGATTGATTGAGTCGGAGAAAACTCCTCCGGAAGAGATCGTCCAGCAGGATCTTCCTGCTCGGGAACCAGAGGTTGAAGTGCATCCCAATCCTCTTATTCTTGAGACCATTCCCTTGGCCAAGGATCTTCCGTTTGCTCCTTCCGTACCATCTCCTCCTTCTGTTTCTGCACAAAAAGAAGAGAAGAAGAAAGGAGAAAAGGAAGTTAAGCCGGCTGTGGATAAGAAGGCCAAGCTGGCTAAACTTAATAAAGACAAGTCGCGGAAGACAGACAGACTTTTGCTTTTGAACCAGGATGAGATTCTTGAAGGGGATGATGCTGCCGATGTGGAGACTGGTGAGGCTGACGTTGTTCCTACCCAGCCACCCACCAGGGTTGTTCCTCCCTCACAGCCTGTGCGTTCTGCCGTTGTGCCTGGTACTCCACCAAGGGAATCTCCTTCCAGACCGCCGATGACACGAGTTCAGCCCCAGCGCCGTTCCCAGTCAGGTGGATACAAGAAAAAAGATCGCCATCGAGGGACTCAGACTCTGCCTGAAGGAACGAAGGCCAGAAAAAAGAGCATCCGGATCTCTGAAGGAATAACTCTTAAGGAGTATGCTGATCGTCTGGGCCTGAAAGCACAGGAAGTGATCCTGAAGTTGATGGGGATGGGCGTCATGGCTACCATTAATCAGCCGATGGATCTTGATGCGGCTGTTTTGGTTGCAGAGAGCTTTGGTGTCACTGTCGAAGTTCAGATAGCTGAGACGGAAGATGAGCTACTTGGTCAGAATGATGAGGATGAATCGGCACATCTTCTTCCTCGCCCACCTGTTGTTACAATTATGGGACACACTGACCATGGAAAAACATCCCTTCTTGATGCGATTCGGAAAACGAAGCTTGCGGAAGGGGAAGCCGGAGGAATTACCCAGCACATAGGAGCCTATACCATCTCCGAAAAGGGCAGGGAAATCACATTTTTGGATACTCCCGGCCATGAAGCCTTTACTGCGATGCGGGCAAGAGGAACACAGATAACGGATGTTGTTGTTCTGGTTGTTGCTGCTGATGATGGTGTGATGCCCCAGACAGTAGAAGCGATCCACCATGCCAAGGCTGCCGGTGTTCCAATTGTGGTTGCTCTGAACAAAGTCGACAAGCCTGAAGCCAATCCTGAAAAGGTGATGCAGGAGCTTTCCGTTCATGAGTTGATCCCGGAAGCGTGGGGTGGTCAGACGATTTACTGTCCTGTTTCTGCCAAGAAAAGAAGTGGTTTGGACAACCTTCTTGAAATGATTTTGCTTCAGGCGGATGTATTGGACCTCAAGGCAAATCCGGACAGGCGAGCTCAGGGTGTTGTCATCGAGTCGAAGCTGGATAAGGGAAGAGGTTCTGTTGCCACAGTTCTTGTCCAGAAAGGAACGCTCAGGGTTGGGGATTTTGTTGTTGTTGGTGGTCAGTTTGGAAGAGTTAGAACTCTGATCAATGACAAGGCTCAGCGCGTTTCTGAGGCACTTCCGTCACATCCTGCCGAAATAGTGGGGCTTGATGGTGTGCCGAATCCCGGAGATACCTTTGTTGTTGTCGACGATGAGAAGGCCGGACGTCAGGTTGCCCAGAGCAGGGTTCAAAAGCTTCGACTTGCGCAGATGGTGAGACAAAAGCGTGTTTCCCTTGAGGACCTGTACACTCAAATTCAGGAAGGTGAAGTCAAAGAACTGAACCTGATACTCAAAGTGGATGTTCAGGGATCGGTAGAGCCGATCAAGCATGCGCTTTCTAAGCTTGGAAATGAAAAGGTCCGAGTTCGCTTTATCCATGAAGGCGTTGGTGGTATCAAGGAAACGGATGTTCTTCTTGCCCAGGCCTCAAGCGCCATTATTCTAGGTTTTAATGTTCGGCCTGATTCAAATGCCGCGCAGATTGCCGAGCGTGAAAAGGTTGATATTAAGTTTTATTCGGTAATCTACGATGCGATTGAGGATATCCGTAAGGCCATGGAAGGGTTGCTTGCCCCGACATTGAAGGAGAAAATCCTTGGTCGTGCAGAGGTGCGGAAGGTTTATAATATCTCCAAGGTCGGAAATGTCTGCGGATGCTATGTTATTGAAGGCATTATGCAAAGAGCTGGGACTTCTGTCCGGTTGTTAAGGGATAGTGTTGTTATCTTTGAAGGACGTTTTTCCGCTCTGAAGCGATTCAAGGATGATGTCAGGGAAGTTGCTACCGGATATGAATGCGGTATTTCCATTGAGAATTACCAAGATATTAAAACGGGCGATATTGTTGAGTGTTTTATGCAGGAGCAAATCGCCACGACTCTGGATTCCTGAAGACGTCTTTATCAGTCTTCAAGGCATAAATCAGATTGGCCTGTTCTTCAAGTTGCTAAAAGGGGAAGGAGCTCGAAAGATGTTCGAGTTCCTTTTTTTTCGAAAAGAAATCAGTCCAAAATGCTTTTTTGAAGACTTTTTCTTGGGCCACCTGCTCGACATCCACAAGGATTGATGAGACGTGAGGGGGATAGCGATGAAACAGGACGGAATGAAGCAGGGATTCCGAAGGGCAGACAGAGTTGCAAAAGAGATTAAAGAAATTGTCGCGATCCTTTTTTCAAGATATGCATCAGAGACGAATCTGTCTTTTGTTACGATTACGAATGTCAGTTTGTCCGATGACCTTAAATCGGCCCGGATTTTTTATACGATCTTTCCTGGCGTTGATAACAAACTTGTTGCAGAGGCGATTGACCGCTCTCAGGGGTGGGTTCGTCGCGAGCTAAGCAGACAAATTAAAATAAAATCTGTTCCGAAAATTCAGTTTTTTCCACAAGATGATTCCGGAGAATTTTTGGAAACGTCTAATCTGATCGATTCCTGATAAAACGAGATTGACTAAGATGAAATCAATTCCTTTGCAGGGCCAGTCTCCCCAATCCACCGCGCCGTCTTATTCCGGAATTTTGTTGGTAGACAAGCCTTCCGGAATGACGTCGCACGATGTTGTGGCCATCATCAGGAAAGAGAGCAAAATTTCAAGAGTTGGTCATGGAGGGACTCTTGATCCAATGGCGACCGGGTTGCTGCCGGTTCTCCTGGGGTCTGCGACCAAGCTTGCTGAGCAGCTTCAGGGATGGGATAAGTCTTACAGGTTCGATGTTGTCTTTGGTGTTTCGACAGACACTGGTGATGCTGATGGCAATGTTATTTCGTCGGTCCCGACTCCTCCCCACTTTACCCGGGAGCTGGTGATGGAAGCGCTGAAACCCTTTCTGGGAACTACCGAGCAGAAACCGCCCATGTATTCAGCGATCAAGAGAGACGGCGTTCCGTTGTACAAGCTTGCACGAAAAGGGATCGAAGTTGAGCGACCGATGCGGACAATTACGGTGCACTCATTGCAGCTTGAGGCATTTGCTCCACCGGTTGCAACCATTCATGTGTCTTGTTCGAAAGGGACGTATATTCGATCTCTTGCAGAAGATATCGGGCATTCACTCGGTCTTCCAGCCCATGTGAGCCGTCTGATACGGACAGGGTATGGCCATTTCTCATTGGAGAAAGATGGCCACCCTCTTTCAGAGATCATTTTGGCGATTCGTTCGGGAGGTCTTCAGTCGATTCTCCAACCGCCTGAATCCCTGTTCCCCGATGTTCCTACCGTCAGAATCCTTGACCAATATTTGTCCGGGGTCCAAAAAGGTGGAAACATTCTTGCGTTTCAGGTCTATATGATCGAAGGATTGTTTAATTTTTCTGAAACTATTAGAATAAGCGACCGACGTGGAAAATGCCTGGCGTTGGGCCAGAGCTTGGTGTCAAGTGAATCTTTTTCCAATATGCCAAAAGGACTTCCAGTGGCCAAGGTGGTCAAGAGGGTAGGTGTCTGAGGTTTTGGAGAATATCAGAAAGGTTTTTCGATGGGCTTAACAAAAGAGCAAAAGACAGAAGTTATTTCAAAATTCCAGATTAACCCGGTTGATACTGGCTCGGCTGAAGTGCAGGTTGCCATCCTGACCGCAAGGATCAATCAACTCGGAGAACATTTCAAAAAGTTTCCGAAAGATACCCATTCTCGTCGTGGTCTTCTTCTTATGGTCAGCAAAAGACGCCGTCACTTGAAGTATTTGCAGACGGTGAATGTTGCGAAGTATCAGGAAGTAATCCAGAAGTTGGGTTTGCGCCGCTAATTCTGAGAGGTGGGCGGATTCAGAGGGGCATGGAGTGCTTGTTTCGAGCATTGCATGACCATCTGAATACCGCCTTTCGTCTAAGTCGTCTCTTTGATGCTCCTGTGCTAAGCAGGTAAAAGGATCTTTTTATATGAACCCAATAATTGTTAACGTTTCGGTAGGTGGCAAGAACGTTCGCTTGGAAACAGGGCGCATGGCCAAGCTTGCAGGTGGCTCAGCGACTGTTTGGGCCGATGGAACTGTTGTTCTGGCAACAGCGGTCTCGGCAAAGAGCATGAAGCCTGGTATCGATTTTATTCCCCTGACGGTCGACTATCAGGAGCGTGCTTATGCTGCTGGCAAGATTCCCGGTGGTTTTTTCAAGCGCGAAGGGAAGCCGTCTGAGCGGGAAGTCCTCAATAGCCGCCTGATTGATCGTCCGATCCGCCCCCTCCTTCCGGATGGGTACTTCTATGAGACACAGTTGGTTGCTTCGGTTATTTCGATCGATAAGGGCGGAGTCGCTGATGTCATGGCTGTTATCGCGGCATCTACAGCTCTTTATCTTTCTGATGTTCCCTTCCACTCGCCAATCGGAGCTGTTCGTCTGGGATTGGTGGATGGTAGCTATATCGTTAATCCAACACTCGAAGAACAGGCAAAATCTCAGATCGATCTTGTGGTAGCAGGAACTCGTGATGCCATTATGATGGTCGAGGGACAGGCGTCCGAGGTGTCCGAAGATGTTTTCCTGAAAGGGATTGCCCTTGCACATGAGGCCATTCTCCCCATTATTGAAGCCCAGGAAAAACTGAGATCAATGGCTGGGCGAGAGAAGAGACCTGTTCCGGCAAACCCGATTCCCATGGAGACTGTTACTGCGATCCGTGAGAGATTTGGGGCAGAACTTGATCAGGCGATGGTTCTCCCGGGAAAGCAGGAGAGACAGGACGCTGTTGACCAGATTTTTGAAAAGGTCCGCGAGACCTTTTTGCCGGCAGATCCTGCTCCGACCCCTGCCCAGGAGAAGGATCTCTCCAATGCGATCCACGAAGTAGAGCGATTGACCTTGCGTGAAATTGTTCTGACAAAGAAAATCCGTGCCGATGGACGTGGTTTGACAGATATTCGTCCGATTACAATTGAGGTAGGCCTCCTTCCGAGGACACATGGTTCTGCTCTTTTCACCCGTGGCGAAACTCAGAGCCTGTCCGTTGCAACGCTTGGAACTTCTGACGATGAGCAAAGGATTGATGCTCTTGAGGGAGAGTATACCAAGCGATTTATGCTCCATTATAACTTTCCTCCCTTTTCAGTCGGTGAAGCAAAACCGATGAGGGGGCCGGGGCGTCGTGAAATCGGTCATGGTAATTTGGCAGAGAGAGCTCTTCGTCCTGTCATCCCTGCAAAAGAGGCTTTCCCTTATTCTATTCGGCTGGTTTCAGACATTCTCGAGTCAAATGGGTCATCGTCAATGGCCACCGTATGTGGTGGAACTCTTGCGATGATGGATGCAGGTGTTCCCATCAAGGCACCGGTTGCCGGCGTTGCCATGGGTTTGATCAAGGAAGGTGATCGGGTTGCAATCCTTTCCGATATCCTTGGAGTTGAAGACCACTTGGGTGATATGGATTTCAAGGTGACCGGAACTCTTCATGGGATTACTGCTGTCCAGATGGACATCAAAATATCCGGAATCACTCTCTCCTTGATGAAGGATGCTCTCGAGCAGGCCCGTCAGGGTCGCCTTCATATTCTTGGAAAGATGAATGAGACTTTGTCGGCTACTCGCGGCGTGATGTCTCCTTTTGCCCCGAGGATCTTGACCTTAAAGATAAAACAGGACAAGATAAGAGAGGTTATCGGTCCAGGCGGAAAGGTGATTCGTGGAATCACCGAAAAGACTGGTGCCAAAATTGAGATTGATGACTCCGGTCTTATCCAGATTGCCTCGGTAGATGAGTCTGCCGCACAGAGGGCCGTTGAGATGATCAATCAGATCGTTGAAGAAGTTGAGGTTGGTCGTATTTACCTCGGTAAGGTCAAGACGATTGCCGATTATGGGGCATTTGTAGAGCTTTTCCCTGGTACAACGGGCCTTTGCCATATTTCTCAGTTGGCAGACCACAGGGTGGAAAAGGTTCTCGATATTGTCTCTGAAGGCGACATGATTCTGGTAAAAGCCTTGGAGGTTGATCGCCAAGGAAAAATCCGGCTCTCCCGAAAAGAGGCTGTCTCCGAGGTCGGGGACGGGAGGGAAGTTCGGAACGGGGGCGGGCAGTAACTGTTCGCTTAAACCAAAATGGAAGGGGGTAATCGCATGGACGTCAATAAAGGTGCGAACGGGCTTATCGTCGTAGCGCTCATGTTGGGGATCTTTTGGGCATGGATGTTGAGCTACGTAGGGACTGATCCCTTTTATCTCCCACTCGGTGGTTAAAGGGGTTCCTTCCTAACCACTGTTTTGGGCAATGCCATTATAATGTCCGGTTTTATTAAAGCCCAGGGGTTTCCTCTGGGCTTTTTTTCATTGCAATTCTTAAAGACCGGCTCCTCAACGATGATTGATTGCTATGATTTTCAAAAAAGCTTTCCCTTCACGCAACAGCTAATATGTTCATGATGTTCTTCTGGGGCTATGATTGGCGTTCCGGTTGATATCTCCTGGATAATTGCAATAGGTCTAATCCAAGATGAACACTACCTTTTTGAAAGGAATTCCTTGTGGGATATGTAACAGCTGTCTTGAAAAATGGTTTGCCCGTTTACTGGGATCCAATGCCTCAGAGCCGTGCGGCATCTATTGGTGTATGGGTAAGAGCAGGAAGCCGCTTTGAAGATTTGTCCCAGGGGGGCGTCACCCACTTTCTGGAGCATATGTGCTTTAAAGGGACAAAAACCAGGAATGCACAGGAGATTGCCAACGAAATGGACTTTCTTGGTGGAGAGATGAATGCTTTCACCAGCCAGGAAATCACTTCCTTCTACGCAATGGTTCTTTCCGAGAATGCCCCCAGGGCTGTAGCCTTGCTCGGCGACATTCTCTGTGAGTCGATCTTCGATGAGGTGGAACTTGAAAGGGAGAAAGGTG
>JAKAYF010000050.1 GCA_021816465.1 Nitrospirota bacterium | reverse complement strand
GCCTTTGACGTTCGTCGAGAATCCCTTCGAGGGCTTGATGTCTGGCCGCAATCAATGCATCCGTTTCCATGCACCAAGGATATACCCACGCCTTAAATAGTTCAAGTAATTATTTTACGATTCCTAACGTAAAGCATGGGACGGTGCAAGCATTCATCCCTCTCGTGGCGAAAGAGCCTAAGAGAGGGAATTCTGCGTTGAACATGTTAAAGACAGGATACGCCCATCTTGCCAAATCTCCTGCAACAACCTTTTCTCAGGTTTGGCGCTGGAAGCAGTCGCATTGACCTACCGCCCCGTTCACTAATAGAATAACGGAGAATATTTCTTTTTTCCTGGATTGCCGCACTCTCCGGCCCTCCAACAGTTTTCGACTGATTTCCCGAACCTGGAATCCAGTGTTCATGACAATATTTCTGTAAACATCTTATCTATGGAGAACTCTGTATATGCCAAAACTGACGATTACGGAACTGAACAAATCAGTAGAAATAGAATCTGGCGTTCCGATCCTGATCTCCCTCATGGTTCAGGGAATTTCCTTCGGATTTGTCTGCGGCGGGAATGCCGCATGCGGAACATGCAACCTGATCGTCAAGGAAGGTGCTGAAACACTGAAGCCCAGAAACGCCAAGGAAGGCTTTCTTGCGAAAGCCATGATGCTCTCCGACGACAACAGGCTCGCCTGCCAGACCGAGATGGGAACCGGAGACCTGACGGTATCGGTCCCTGCCCTCGGTCGCCCCCAGACCCCGTTCTCCATGCCTTTCCCCAAATAATCGCCAGGCCCCGGAGACACCACCAGGATCTTCGGGGCCCATCAAATCCTCCGTTTGCCGGATCAGACCCCTTCCTTTTCTTTCCTGATCCAAAACAGGAACGACTTGTCCCGCTCCTCGCTCAAGAGGAGAGTATGTCCTGTTTTTTTCGTCCAGGCCTCCATATCCGGTCGACTTCCTGGATCAGTTGAAATCATCAGGAGAATTTCTCCGGGCGCCATTTCGTTGATCTGTTTTCTTGTCTTTAAAACCGGCATTGGGCACATCAACCCGGAACAGTCCAGTTTAACCGACTCAATATATTCCACCTGCCCTCCTCCAATATTTTAAGTCTAACATCTTGTAAAGATTAACAAAAAAATGAAATAAAAATCGTTGACAATCCTGATTGTTCATGGTACGTTTCATTTGTGAAACATGAAAATGGGCCTTTCTTTTTTCTGTTTCACGCCATTCTTAACATTCAAATCCAATGAACTGCCCTTGCGGATATGTTCAGGTCCTCAATAAGGACAACGAATCGCATTCGCTCAACAGGAGGTCCCCATGAAGAGATTGTCTGATTCCGGCGGCGTTGCCTTCACTTATGTTTCCGTTATTGGCACACTGGTTGCATTGATTGTCGTTTTTGGCCATTTTTACTCAGTCGCCAATCACACACCCATCGGTGGATTTTAAGTCAAATTCCTCCTCAAATCCATCCTAAAAGGTTCTGTCCAAAAAAAAAGGGCTACCCATCCCGGGCAAGCCCTTTTTTTACTTTCCTGATGTTTCCAGTCTAAGACAAAGCGATCCCGCGATCCTCCGGCAAGGGTCCCCTTGGCTCATCAGCGCCATCCTGATCCACCCGGGAATCCCGATCCGGATGAACGGAAACCGAAGAGGGCTCCTCCGGACGTTTTTTGGTCTCTTCCTCAAGGGAGAAGGTCTCCCCTTCCCCGGAAACGAAATCGTTGTGGTTCAGAAGGTGCGAGTCCCCAGACGGAGCATCCATTTTCTCCGGTTCGACAGGAGATTCCTGAACTTCGGACTCCTCCCCGGCTGGGCTCTCCGCCAAAACAGCATCCTGTGGTTTTCCGGAAGAAGGTTCCTTCCCACTGACGGTTTCCCATGCATTCTTCGCCGCCAGGATCGATGCCCCACGTTTGGTTGTCGTCTCTCCGGAGGCCAACAGCTCTTCCCCTACAAAAGCCCCCACTCTGAACCGCCTCTGGTGGGGCGGTCCAAACTCTTCGATAACCCGATACTCCGGCTGGACGCCATGGGTCCTTTGACACCATTTCTGGACAAGCATCTTGTAGTTCAAGGATGGCGGCCTTCTTGGCGCAACCACCGGAGAAACAATAACCTCCGGCTCTTTCTTTTCTTTTGAATCCCTGGCTTCCTTTACGACATTGGCCTGTTCGAGTCCAATAATAATCTCCCGGAGAGGCTGCGCAAACCAGGGAATCAGAATCTGCCGCACCGTTTCAAGTCCATATTCCAGATACAAGCAGGCCGTCAAGGATTCCAGCGTGTCCGCCAGAATCGATGGATTATCCCGGTCGCCCGATGAATGACTTCCCTTCCCCAGAATCATGAAAGCACCCAGATCCATGCGCCTTGCAATCGAAGCCAGAACCTGTGTACTGACGATGCTCGAGAAAATCTGGCCGATATCACCTTCATTAGCGGTGGGCCAAGTGTTCAGGAGATACTCGCTCACGATCAGTCCAATGACTCTGTCCCCCAAAAATTCGAGGCGTTCGTAGTTTGGAACAGGATTCTTCCGGCCTCTTTCATGAGACGCGGACCGATGGGTCAACGCCTCTTCAATCCTGAGATTTTCCTTGACAGGAAGTCCCAGAATGCGAATGAGAAGCTCTGGCGATCGGGGAAGGGTCTTCCCCCGATATTCAAACAATAGAACCTCCTTTAAAAAATAGGCAACAAAAATTGATCCCGATTCCCCACCCTCTTAGTCTGGGTAGAATGGACCGCATTGTCCCATAAAAAGGCTCCAAATCCAACAGATTATTTCTTTTTTCCATTTCAGGCCAAATAGACCGCCATAACGTCTTCAAGCGACAGGACAGATCTGTTGCCGCCCGTATCGACCAGGACACTTTCTCCGTTGAAGGAAACAACCTTTCCTTCAACGCATCCCCAGGACAACAAACCTCCCGGGAAGTTCCGTTCAATCATGACAGACATATCCCTGTCTCGCGCCCAGGAAAGAAGATCCCGCTGATAACGATGGGCACTTGTCCCTCCCCAGCCGCACCACATTCTCAGAACTCCTTCATCGTGAGTGGAGAGGGACTTCTCGAACAGCCTTGTAAGGATTCCTCTCATGGCGTCAACATCTCCCATGGCCCGATGGGGATTCTCATGCAATACCCCCATAATCCTTACAAGTTCGGTTAACTTGTATGAAGACAGGTCAGGCTTCATACGGCGGAAAAGGGCCAGGGAATCGATGCCCGGATTGCCAAGGGGAATTTCGCCCTGACGGATGAGATCCCGGTTAATCATTCCCAGATCAAAGGACAGGTTATGGGCAACAACGATCGCCTTTTTCAGATGCTCCTTCCATTCGCCATACAGTTCCCTGAATGTGGGACATCCAACCGTCATTTCCGTCGTAATCCCGTTAATCCTGCTCACTTCCTCCGGGATTGGACCCTTCCCCGAAACAAGGCTTTCTCCCCTGAAAATCTCCTTGTCTCCATCCCATACCGACAAGGCCCATTCCACAACCCTCGCCTCGGGATCCCTTAAAAGACCGGATGTCTCCACATCCAGATACGCAATATGCAACCATTCCTCCCAAGGGCTCTCAACTCCAGCCAGATGATATCGTTCCAGAACCCAGTATGATCTCTCTATCCAGCAACAATGCTCCCACCTGCCCCGGAGAGACCCAGGGAGAGGGCTCCATGAGAGCAATCCCCACTCTCTTCTCTTCCGGGGAATACCAGGAAACCTGACAGGGAACCGGCTTCATTGACGACCGGAAAACTACCGAAAGTTCGCACCCAGTCTTGTCGGGAGCAGGTCCATTCCAACCGTCAAGGATACAGTTCGCAACCTCCAGACTGTCTTTTCCGCCCAAAACAACCTGTTTTGTCCCGGGCCGAATCTCCAGAACGTAAACCCGTTCCCCGAATCCCGTACCCATGCCTCTTCTCTGCCCTCTCGTCAGACCGAGGCCACCCTCCATGGATCCCATCCTTTCACCTGTCTCCCCGACAGCCTCCCACGTTCCCTTCATTTCAGGAGGAATCCATTTTTCAAGATAGGACTTCAGGTTTTTATCCGAGACAAAACAGGCCTCCATGTTTTCGACCATTTCAGAGACGGGAAAACCGGCAATCCCGGCCAGTTTCCGGACCTCTTCCTTGGTCAGGTCGGAAAGGGGCCAAACAAGCCTTGCGATCTCCTCTGACTTAAGACCTGCCAAAAAATAGGACTGGTCCTTCCCCGGATCCCTGCCCTTCGCAACATGGTACTGTCCGGTCACAGGGGAATAGACTTTCCTCGCATAATGGCCTGTCGCCACCATCTCGATCCCGAGAGAGTCCGCAAGCGCGATCAATTCGTGAATTTTCACCCGGGCATTACAGGTGACACAGGGATTGGGCGTCAAGGCTTTCAGATATTCATCGCGGAAAGGGTCCATGACCTTTTTCCTGAAATCATCCCGGCGATCGACCATGACAAAAGGAATCTCAAGAACCTCTTCGCAGAGATACCTGACCATGGGAACATGGCAGCAGCCCCGCTCTGACCAGGGGCGAGCATTTTCCGATGACGGGTGACATTCGGACGAATCTTCGGAGTCCCATATTTCAATAATGGCTCCGGTCACATCGTATCCCGACTGCTTCATGATGAGAGCCGACACAGCCGAATCGACACCACCGCTCATTCCAACCAAAACTCTCTTGTTCATTTTTTTGTTTTTTCAGCCTCTCCCACCCCTGATTCCGGCATCTCGCACTGACCATTGAAAATAACGCCTTCTTCGATCAAGAGCGATTTCGTCTGGATTCGGGCCTTGACCTTCGAAGGCTTTACAAGATGGAGAGAGTCTCCCGACTCGATATCCCCTGTCACCTGTCCTCCACACACAACAGTCCTGACTTTCACCGCGCCTTCGATCTGGGCCGTTTCTCCGATGATCAAGGTATGGTTCGAGATGATTTCTCCATCAACCTTTCCATCGATGCGCATTGTCCCTTCAAACTGGATCACTCCCTTGAAGTAGGTTTCTTTTCCCAGGAAGGCCGTTATGTTCTTACCGGAAAGACCGGCCTGAGTCCTTGATGAATTACTGTCAGATAACATCGTTAAACCCTTTCGCCTTCATGGCCGGATGTAACACCCAATTGATCGAGAAAACGGTTCAGATCGCTTTCATCCTGAACCTCCACGGTGACCTGGAACGCCTTTTTCCCCGGCTTGATCCTGACCGATCGCCCAAAGGCTGACGTCAGGACTTCCTGCCTGGAGATGACCCAATCGGGAACGGATTTTCGGGGCGGAGACTTTTTCCCGATATTTTTCTCAAGGGAACGGACTGAAAGCCCTTCTGCCAGGATGGCATTCTCCCATTTTTTCTGAAGCAGGGGATCCTTGATGCCGAGAAGGATCTTTGCGTGCCCCATATTCAGCTCCCCGGTCTCAAGAAGTCCGAGGGTCTCAATCGGCAAGGCAAGAATCCGAAGGTAGTTCGCAATGGTCGAGCGCTTCATCCCCAGATGTTTTGCCAGCTGTTCCTGGGTCCATGTGCATTCTTCGATCAGCTGGTTCAGCCCTACCGCAATCTCGACCGGGTTCAGGTCCGAGCGCTGCAGATTCTCCACCAGGGCAATCTCAAGAAGCCTGTCTTCGGGAATCTCCTTGACAATAGACGGGATGGTCTCCCATCCAAGACGACAGGCTGCGCGGTATCGCCTTTCTCCTGCCACCAGGAAATAACCATCGCCCCGGCTCTGGATCCTGGTCAGGATCACCGGCTGAAGGATCCCATGGTTTGACAGGGACTCCATCATCTCAAGGAGCTCTTCTTCCTTGAATGTCTTCCTTGGCTGGTAGGGGTTACCCTGGATATCCCCAACCGGAATCATCAAAACATCCCCTTCGTGGCTTGGACCCTCCGGCTCGAAAAGAGAATCCAGTCCCCGACCCAGACTGTTTTTAGCCATATGCAAGTATCTCCCTTGCGAGATGCAGATAAGATTGCGCCCCACGGCTCATCGCGTCATAGAGAAGAACAGGCTTTCCATGGCTGGGAGCCTCTCCAAGCGTTACGTTCCTTGGAATGATGCTTTTAAAGACCATTTCAGGAAAATGATTCTTCAACTCATCAAGAACCTGATTGGACAACCTGTTCCTCTTGTCAAACATCGTCGGAAGGATCCCCTCTATTTCCAGGGATGGGTTCCAGGATTTCCTGACCCTCTCAAGAGTCTTCAGAAGGTGAGACAACCCCTCAAGCGCAAAAAATTCACACTGCACAGGAATCAGCACCGAGTCGGCCGCCACCAGGGCATTGATTGTGATATATCCAAGCGAGGGGGGACAGTCAAGAAAAATAAAGTCATAATCGGAAAACTGGCACGCTGCCATCCTTTTTCTCAGCGTCAGGTGCGGATTTTCCATCTTGGCCCCTTCCGCCTCAAATCCGGCCATCTGCATCGTCCCCGGCAAAAGGGACAGATATTTGAGACTCGTCTCCAGCATGCATTCCCCGACCGATCTTGTCCCCGCAATAAACTGGTACGACGATGGAGCCGATGCGGAAAGAGACACTCCCAGTCCACTGGTCGTGTTTCCCTGTGGATCGAGGTCGACAATCAGGACTTTTTTTTCTTCCACAGCAAGCGAAGCCGCCAGATTGATCGTCGTGGTGGTCTTGCCGACCCCACCCTTCTGATTTGCAACCGCCATGATTCTTGGCATCAAATCCTCCGCCCAAGCGATAAAAACAGTCTTTTTACGAATTGTTCCACGTGGAACAACCTTGATTAAAGTCTGTCAGGACTGGTTAAAATGGCTTCCGTTACATAGAAGTCTGCCAATCCGGATTTTTTTTCGGAACAGGAAAATTCCTCGAATGTTATCCCATGAACGGCAGTGGAAGAGCAAGTGAACGATGGAGAATCTTCTCCAAACTTTCGGATGCGGACAGGGGCAAAGCGGGGCAAAAGAGGAGTGCAGGCCTTTAACAGATCTTCCCATGAAACGGCCTTGGACCAGACATCAACCACATTCCCCGAAACAAGCGGCCGGATCATCGAAATATCTTCCAGAACATGCACATTGGACAGGTTCAGCTTTCCCGCCGCATAGAGCAGAAAGGTCATTTTTTTTTGGCGGCGCTCGATCAGATAAACAGGCCTGTCGGGATTCAGAATCGCAAAGATCAGTCCCGGAGACCCATTGCCGGAGCCAAGATCAACAACAGGGTGCGGGTCGGAGGATAATGAAAAGTAGCGAGAGGCACTCAAGGGCTCAAGGACCAGGTTCCTTCTGATGGCATCCAGTGTCACAAATCCGGTCAGGCGGAGCCGGGAATTCCATTCCAGAAGGAGACGTTCATATTCACCGAGTTTTTGTTTCTGCTCAAATGTCATGGGACAACTTTTGAAGTTTCAGCCTCATTCTGAGAGCCTCAAGCGCACCCGGACTGACACCCTTTACCTGGAGAGCCTCATAAAAAGTCTTTGGGTTGGCCCTCCTCAGGCGCAGCATCATTTCGTTCGAAATTCCTGGAACCATCTCTTCGAGAACCGAGCCGGGAATCGGCGTATCCCCAGACAACGGACTTCTCGAATCATGGATCTGGATATATCCCTCATATTTGACCTCAGACTCAAAAGCAATTTTCCAGGAAGCCGGCCACGAGGACATGCCGGACAAATCCTTCTCAAACAGGTCATCGAAGGAAACCTCCGGACGCCTCAGCTGATCGAGCGCCTTCTTGCCGCCCACCACCTTGCGGGAGACCTCCGCTCTTCCGGCAGAAAACTCCTCCATTTTCCGGAGAAAGCCCTGCTTTTCCTCTTCCCCCAGCAAACCGAGCTCTATTGCGACCGGAGACAGCCGCATATCGGCATTGTGGTATCGAAGGGACAACCTGTTTTCTGCCCTTGAAGTAAACATGCGGTATGGCTCGTCGACACTCTGGGTCACGAGGTCGTCAACCATCACGCCAAGGTAGGACAAGCTCCGGTCCGGATACCAGGGAGAAGAACCGGAAGCACAGGCTGCGGCGTTGATCCCTGCCACAAGACCCTGCCCTGCCGCTTCCTCATATCCTGTCGTCCCGTTGATCTGCCCCGCGAGAAAAAGATTGTCGAGATGACGAACCTTCAGGCCATGATCGAGTTGGTCAGGAAAAACAAAATCATACTCAACCGCATACCCTGGCCGCATAATCACGGCTCTTTCAAGACCGGGGATCGATCCGACAATCTGTTCCTGAACATCGACAGGAAGGCTTGTCGAAATTCCGTTCGGATAGACTTCATCAATCCCCAACCCTTCTGGCTCGATAAAAATGTGGTGAGAATCGCGGTCCGGAAACTTGACAATCTTGTCTTCGATCGAAGGACAGTAACGCGGACCAATGCCCTTGATCTTGCCACTGTATAACGGAGAGCGATCAAGGTTTTCCCGGATAATCTCTGATGTACGGGCCGTTGTCCTGGTCAAATGGCAGGGAATTTGCCCGCCTTCATAAAAAAGTCCACGTGTTTGGCCCGAAAAAAAGGAAGGAGGCTCATCGCCTGGCTGAATGACCATCTTCGACCAGTCAATGGTTTTTCCGGAAAGTCTCGGCGGGGTTCCTGTCTTGAGCCGTCCGAGCTGAAGACCGAGCTCCCCGGAAAGGGGGGCGGAGAGCCGTCGGGATGCCCTGTCTCCCGCCCTGCCTCCTTCCAGGGTCGAAAATCCCTGATGAAGGATTCCTGAAAGGAATGTACCCGTGGTCAGGACAAACGATCTTGCGGAAATTCTTGTTTCATCGTGAAGCACGAGAGCCTCGACCCTGCTCCCTTTCCGCTCGACCCCCACAACCTCTCCCTGTCTCAGGGAGAGGCCGGGGAAAGACTCAAGACGCCTTCTCGCCAGATCCCTGTAGCGATATCGGTCCGTCTGAACCCTCAGTGCCTGAACCGCATACCCCTTACGGGTGTTCAACATCCTGAACTGGAGACCGGACATGTCCGCCAGGCGACCCATGGCTCCCCCCATTGCTTCGATTTCGGCAACGATATGTCCCTTTCCGATCCCTCCCACGGAAGGATTACAGGACATTTGACCGATCAGATCGATATTCAGGGTTACCATCAGTGTTCTGAGCCCCATCCGGCATGCAGCCAGGGCCGCCTCAATACCGGAGTGTCCACCGCCAACGACAACCACATCCCAGGAATTCACCAGCCGCCCCCCAATCACTTTCCGATACAAAAAGTCGAAAAAATTCGATCATACACTTCCTGATGGGACACAATCCCAAACAAATCTTCCCACTCTCTGCGCACCTGCTCAAGTCCGTGGAGGGATTCCAGAAGCTGACCGCCTGAAAGAGGGATTCTGGCGGCTCTCAATGAGCGCTGAAAGCGCATGAGAAGGTCGAGCCTCACCCTGGATGCCCCGCCCTGGACGTCTTGGGAGTTTCCCTCATAATAGACCCTGGCTCTCTCCTCTATCGCCCCGAGCAGATCCGGAAGCCCTTTTCCGGTGCGCGACGACACAGGGTACAAAGAAGTCCCGGGAAAGAGTTTCCCGATCAACTCACCCAGAGCGGCTTTGGAGAGAAGGTCAGACTTGTTGAGAACCGTGATCGACTCCCCCCGATGGACCAGGGACACAGGAGAGGGATCTTCCGGCGTTCTCAGAAAAACAACGAGAGAGGTCTCTTTTAAAAGAGACCTGGTCATCCGGATTCCCTCCTTTTCAAGGGGATCATCGGTCGTCCGGATTCCTGCTGTATCGAGAAAAATCACATCGCCAAAAGACGTTGGATATCGACCTTCTATGACATCCCTGGTCGTCCCGGGAACCGTCGACACAATCGCTCTGGTTTCTCCAAGAATACGGTTAAAAAGGCTCGATTTGCCGCTATTGGGATGTCCTACGAGGGCAACCGTAAATCCCGAACGCCTCTTCAGCCCTTTTTTCTGGTCCCGGACCATTAAAGACAGCTTCAGGAGGAGCTGGTCCATGCGCGAAAGAAGATCGGCAAGGACAGGAGACTCCTCTTCAGGCAGATCAAGATGATCGACCATCACATAAAAATGGGCGAGAAGAGAAACCAGCTCATCTCTCAGCCGGGAGAGCGGATCGGCTGATGGAGACAGAAAATGATTCAATCCCTGAAGGTAGCTCTGGTAAGAAGGGGCCTGAATCATCCTGTTCAGTGACTCGGCCTTCAAAAGGCTCATTTTCTGATGCAGGAACGCCCGGTAAGAAAACTCTCCGGGTTTTGCCGGACGGGCTCCAAGGGAAACGAGAAAATTCTGGATTTGTCGCAGTGAGTGGAGATTTCCATGCATCTGGAGTTCAAGGACATCTTCCCCTGTAAAACTGTCCGGACCCCGAAAAAACAGGACAATCCCCTCATCAATGGGAGTCCCGTCAGGATTGACGATACAGGTCAGATAGGCATGGCGGGGAGTCGGAGATTCCGGAAAAGGGGAGAATACCTTGCCAAAAGAAGCGATCAGATCAGGCCCTGACAAACGCACGATTCCCAGGGGACCGGGAAGCGGAGGTGTCGCCAGGGCAACGATCTGGTCCATGCGGGACTCCTGGTGTCAGGCGGACTGTTTCTTCAGGTAGCTCGTCGTCAGATACTGCTGGAGTATCGTCAACATATTGTTGACCAGCCAGTACAAAACGAGACCTGAAGGAAAATTCAGAAAGAAAAACGTCATGATGACAGGGACGACCATCATGACTTTCTGCTGGACAGGGTCGGGCGAAGCCGGATTGAGGCGATACTGAAGGATCATCGTCAATCCCATGAGGACGGGAAGGATATAATAGGGATCCTTCAGGGAAAGATCATGGATCCAGAGCAGAAAAGGAGCCTGCCGCAACTCGACCGTATTGTTCAGAATGTTATAAAGAGCCACAAAAACAGGGATCTGGACCAGCATGGGGAGACATCCTCCCAGAGGATTGACCCGACGCTCCTTGTAAAGTGCCATCAACGCCTGATTGAGGGCCGCCTTGTCATCCTTGTACTGGTTCTGGAGCTTCTTGATCTCGGGCTGAAGAGTCTGCATCTGATGGATGCTTCGGTAACTCATAAAGGCAAGAGGAGAGAAAATAAGCTTGATGATAATCGTGACCAGAATGATCGCCAGACCATAATTATGAAGGACATGATGGAGATAGGTCATCAGCAGGAACAAAGGCTTGGCAATCAGGCTGATAAACATGATGCGGCCAAACATAAACCACCCGAAATCGATCGTATCAATCAGGGAAGGATTCTGGGCTTTCAGAAGAGAGTATCTTTTGGGTTCTCCGATGACCGAGAAGGAAGCATCCCCCAGTGTTTCCATCTGGATCCAGGAATTGGCTCCCGAACGTCGTATTTCTGAAAGGGAGATCCCTTTTTGGCCGGAAAAGAGCCCAATAAAATACTTGTCTTCGTTTCCGAGCCAGGCAAGCGGGTGATCGAAAGAGAAAACCCCATCTTTCTTGACCTCCTCCATCTTCCCTTCGGTCGAATGGATCGGCCCCTGAAACTCCGTCCCGTAACTCTGCGTAATCCGGGACAATCCAAAATTTTCTCCGGATCCGAAAACAACGGCAGCCTTTCCGGGATTGCTGATCGATACAGCGACGTCATAGCCCGAGGAAGGAAGGGTAAAAGACAGGGTTACAGGGCTCCCGTTAACCATGAACCTCTCCTCGAGGCGAGCGGTTCCGGCTGTAAGGGAACGGGAGGTCGCGGATAACGGAGTGCCATTTAAGGTGATCGATACGGGATAAAGGGGGATCAGTGTCCCTGAGGACTTGGTGTAGAGCCCCATGGAAGAAAACCCCGGCTTCCTGGGAAGAAGCTCCAGGGGCTTCCCGTTCGAAATATGGGAATAGTGGGCGAGCTGCCACCCAACAATCTGGCCGGATTTCAGGGAAATGGTCCAATGGACATCTGATCCGTTGATGGAAGAGAGGGCTGTCAGGGGATCATCAACCATCGGGATCGACAGCGCTTCAAGTGTCTTCTGCGCCGTTGGCGGAAGCTCCTTGGTTTTCGGTTTCTCCCAGATGGTATAAATGAGAAAGTTGAACGCCAGAACAATCAAAACAACCGGAAGGAGTTTTTTCAACATTGAGCTCAGAACCTTTCCTTCATATCCGATAATTAGGAAGAGAGATTTCAGACGGGGTGACTAGGGATCGTCCCTGCCCCCGGAATGGAATGGATTGCACCGAAGGATTCTCCAGAGGGATTTTCGAAATGCCTTGAAAAAAGAGTATTTCCGAAAAGCCTCGGCAGCATAGGATGAGCATGTGGGTTCAAACCGGCAAGACGGAGCCAGCCATGGGGACATGAACCGCTTGTAAGCAACGATCAGACCGATCGAGACTCGTCTGGCTGCACCCGCAGGATCTCCTTCAGGGCCTTCTGCAGATGAGCCTGCATGAGGAGAAACTCGACACTGATCGCCGGACGCCTTCCCATGAAAATCCATTGGCCCTCCGAAATAATGCCAAGAGGCCGGACCGCTTCGCGTATCCGGCGACGGATACGATTTCTCTCATGGGCTTTGCCAAGCTTGCGGCCCGAGATGACTGAAACCTGAAAAACATCGCCTGGCTTGTAAAATACGACACATTCCTGGAGGGAAATCTTGCGGGAAGGACTCCGGATCATCTCCTGGATCTGGGACTTTCTCAGAGGAACCCACTTCAAGCGACGAAAACCTGAATCAAACGGTCAGGCGATGACGACCCTTTGCCCTGCGCCTTTTAATAACATTGCGCCCTTGTGGAGTGGACATTCTCTTCATAAAACCATGAGTTCTCTTGCGCCGCAGGTTACTTGGCTTGAATGTAATGGACATCTGAAAAATTCTCCCTTAATGATTGGGGGGCAGAGCCCCCCTGATTGGTAACGCTTGTACAAGTCCGATTTCAGGCGGACGGAACCAGGACAACCTTCAGGTTGGTCTGAACTTTTTCCCCGAGACGGACGGGAACAACACAATGCCCCAGTTCCTTGATGGGACGCTCGAGATGGATTTGCTTGCGATCGAGGTGAATGTCGTGTTTCTGCAAACCATCGACAATATCCTGAGCCGTAACAGAACCAAACAGACGATCGGCATCACCAACCTTGACAGAAAGGGAAAGTTCCATCTCTGAAAGTTGTCCTGCCAGAACCAGAAGCGACTGGTGATGCTTCTCGGCCCGTTCCTTGGCCTGTTTCCTGTGGAGCTCAACAAGCTCGAGATTATGCCTGTCCGCTTCGATGACCAACTGCTTGGGCATCAGAAAGTTTCTTGCAAACCCCTTTGATACCTGTACGAGATCCCCAGCTTTTCCCAATTTTTCAACATCTTGCTTTAAAATGACAGATACTTTGCTCATGGCTCCTCCTTTAATCCTTAACCGGGGAAAGTTATCAGATCTGAACAATCGAGTCAATGCTTATTCGCTCCCCGAAAACCGAAACGAGCAGGAATCAACCTCGATTTTTGGACGATCTGAAAAATGAACCAACCGGATGAGCATGGGGTCATGAAATAGCCCCCACAACTTTTGTAGATAGATCAACATTTTTGTTCTCATTGATTCCGTTTTTTATCCAGAAATCCGAAAAAAGGACGCCTGATCCGGCTCCTGTTCATTGGCATGCATATTGCTCAAGACATTCATCAATCCAGGCTGACGCAAGCCTGCCGGTCACAATCTGTTCCATCCCCTGTCGATGCTGTTTTTCACCATTCAAAGCGAAGGAGCCGTCGCCCATCACTTGCGGGCGAATTTGGACAATGAACCGCCTATACTGCATTTTTTCAAAAACCGGTTTCGGGACACTCCGACCCAAAGAACTATGGGGCTCTCTCTTTGACCTCTGGTTCCTTGTACCCATGACAGGGATACTCATCGATTCGGAGTCGGGAGGAGATGCCCACAGTCTGGGGAGAAACTTCCTGTACCTCGGAAGTGCCTACCTTCTGTCCGCGATACTCTTCAAAACCCCGCTTCCCCTTCAGCCGCTCAAGGTCTGGGCCTTTCTGTTTCTCATCCTACATCCGACACCCCTGATCGCCTCCATATCGGCAGCTCTGCTGGGACTGCTCCTCTTCCTTTCAGGACGGCTGGGAGTCACCGATGCCCTTTCCGAAAAACTTGACGACGCGGCCATCCGGAGCGTAAAGCGGGCGGTCTCGATCTATGTCTATATCGTTGGCGCCATCTCTCTTGGACAGA